>NZ_JALPQE010000002.1:0-457763 GCF_023195575.1 Aliiroseovarius sp. S2029 | reverse complement strand
CGGCCCACCAAACCCGTGGTGATAAGCTTTCGCACAGCACTGCGGCAAAGACTCGATCGATGGGTTTCCGGCCAATGACAGTGGGCAGCACCAATATGACAGGCATGTCCTTGAAACGCGGCGCACATCTGACACAACAGGTCAGCGGTGTGGACAAAGAGAGTGTGCGTCGTAGTCTGGAAGCACTGATAGCAGAACACACGCACCAGTATTTTCGGCTCGAAGATGAAAGCGGACATTTCAGTATTTTGGTAGGAGCAAAAGCGCTCTTGCCGTTGATCCAATGGATCCGCAGTAATCCATCCTTAAGCTTTCATCTCTGTTTTCGTCAATCTCAACCACCAAGACATGTTTCCGGCGTCGAAGATGTTTCGGGATTGAAAGATTCAGAAATACTCCAGATTTCCTCGTTGGAAGTGGTCGAATGTGGTATCTCGCTCTATTTCTATAGCCAAACAAGTGTTGCTGGTCGTTACTCTGCTCGAAGTAAGAACGCTCCGTTGCGGCACATGAACTTCGACAACCTGACTGAGCCATATGTCGGCTTTTGCCGAGGCGATCCAGTATGCGTGATCTCGTCCACCAAATTTGAACATCAAAGTCAAAACGTGCAGCCGACAGATTTTTCTGGCGAGTTGACTTCAACACGAGGCGGTTTGGGGCCGATTGATGTCGTCTATACATGGGTTGATTCAAGCGACCCGGTTTGGCAGGCCAAGTTCGCGAAATATGTCGGCAAGACTACGACAACAACTCATGCGTCAGCACTGCGATTCATGTCGCGCGAAGAACTGCGATTTTCGGTAAGGTCCGTTCTGAAACATGCGCCATGGGTACGAAACATCTTCATCGTAACCGACGAGCAGACGCCTGGCTGGTTCAAAGGTTCGGACCGGATAAAAATCGTGTCGCATCACGAGATTTTTCCTGATGTATCGGTACTCCCCGTTTTCAATTCTCACGCAATCGAAAGCTGCCTTCATCGCATTCCGGGCCTCTCGGAACACTTCTTGTATTTTAATGATGATGTATTCCTTGGAAAACCCGTAACGCCCGAGGATTTTTTCGGCTCAGACGGATCTCAACGACTCTTCTTTTCGCCTAATCTTTCCCATAATCCTGACTTTGTTAAACTTGGGGATTTGCCAACTGATGCCGCATTCTTGAATACGGTTGAAATCATCGAGAAACGTTTTCGAATGACACCCGTCGCCAAGGTGCTTCATACACCACATCCTATGCGCAAGTCGGTGCTAAGAATGATTGAAGCAGAGCACCCGGAAAGGGTCTCACACACTCGTTCTGCACGTATTCGATCCGATACGGACCTGAATACAACCGGAAACCTCGCATATTATTACGCCGTTGGATTAGGTCTTGCAGATCATTCTGGATGCGACATGGATGAGTACCGCTACATCGATACCGGTCAACTGAGATTGATTGACAAACTGCAGAAACTCAGACGGCATCCGACCAAGTTTTTCTGCTTGAATCAAACGTATCACCACGAAGTTCCTTTGAATCGCCAAGCGCAATTGCTGTGGCTCTATCTCCGCCTGCTCTTTCCGCAGCGCGGCAAACACGAGAGATCGTTATTCTACAGCCTGCGTAAGTACCTACCTCGGTTCCGTGGGGGTTAGATTTTGAAATGACGATGCACTTAGCTCCATCGACATTGCGCCAAACTTCGGCAAACACCGCTTACGGTGAGATCCGCCACCGCACGACTGAAAGTCAGCACTTCCGGCTGGCGAGCCTGAACTTGCTCACCGCCATCATCATATTCAGGAACACAGAACAATTGGGAAAAGCTGCAGCTGAACGCGAGAAAGCAGGGTTGGAAACTCCCGAATATCTCCTCCGGCACATCTCACCGCTCGGGTAAGCATATTGTTTTTCAACAGAATCGGCCGGTATGTGCATTCTGCGTGCGCAGGAAGCGTTCATACCAAACCATCGCTAATCCCTTTCAATCAACTCCGGCCTCTCATCTCGCGCGCAAAATCTCTTGACCGGATGATGTCGAAGCCGCACGGCAGCCCCTAAATCCTGAACCTCATCACTCCCGGACAGCTACCTGACAGACGCCCTCATGGCCATGTAAATGGACATAAACAGAAAGACATCGACCAGCTGCAGCCTTGGAGCTTCAAGGGCTGAATAAGCGCTTACCATGAACAAGGACCGACGCGAGATTCAACGTAAGCTGCGGATTCTGCGTTACGCTGAAGAGATAGGCCATGTTGCTAAAGCCTGTCGGTATTTTGGGATTGGCCGCGCCAGTTTCTACCTTTGGCACAAAGCTCGTGTTGGCTAAGCCCGCGAAGCCAACGCGCGCTCCGAATGCGTCTTCCGAAGTGTTCATCGTAACCGATGTCGAGATACAGCGTTTTGTCATCTGTTCTCACCTTCTTTTCGGGGGCCGCGATGGCGCAGCACAGGTTGCGACACCCGATAAGGTCAGGCCTCCGCGTATTGCTTGAGGAACTTGTTGGCGTTCGGATGATCGGGCGATTGTTCCAGAACCAAATGGATCAGGCGCAAGCCTTCGTCGATGCGGCCAAGCGCAAGACAGGACGCGCCGTAGTAGTACTTCATGAAAAGCGCAGATTGATCGATGGGTGTGTTAACTGCCTCCAGATAGGCGTCGACCATCGTGATGATCACGTCATAGGACTTTTTGCCGAACAACCCTCGTAGTTCGCTTTTCTCCGGGGGTAAGGCCGCGTCGCCGATGTAGCCTTTGATAATCTTGCGCATAATCCGATCCACGGTTTTCGGGCGAACATGACGAAAATCATCATCGACCCATGCAATCTTGGGCGCGGCAAGCGTGACCATTTCATAGCTTGGGAAATAATGGACATTGTCGAAGTCGCGGATAACCTCTTCGATCGCGGCGCGTTGCACGGCCTTGGAATAGGTATTGGCTTGTAGGCAATCTTGATCGCGAAACGTATTGTGCAATGGCACCGGCGAAATCGTCGTAAGGATCTGCACACCCTTTTTGCCTTTGCTCGAGATCAGATCAAAAATCGCGGCCATGTCTGCGCGCACGTCTTCATAAGAAAACACGTGCAATTCAAAGCGGTTGGACTGTTTGCGGATCTCGCCGCGCGCCGGCGGAATGTTCAGATAGATATCGTTTTGCGTATCGTACCACGTCTCAACCAGACCAAAGGTCACGACGACAATGTCTGCCTCGCGCACTTTTTCAAGGTTCTTGTAATACTTGTGAGACACGGCAAGCACGTGTTCCGGGGTGTTGGTCTTACCCGTGCCAGCGCCGCCAAAGGCGAGGTTCCGGGCCTGCCCTTTGTCATTTACATAAATCGTGCGGCGCAACTCATCATCGGTCTGTTCACGCACGCCAAACGCCAACTCGAGATCGCTGAGGATCGAACGGGAGGTGTATTTGTTGGAAATATTGTCGTCGCCGGTCATCTCGGGCACATATGAGCTCATTACATTGAGGTCGAGCTGTTTCAACGCGCGTTCGATGTTGCGGGCGAAACAGGACCCGATGGTCAGGATTTTGTCGCTGCGGTCGATCTTGAATTTCGGCACGTGCTGCACATCGGGGTGCGGTACATAGCGGGCTTCGTCGCGGCCCGGGCGGGGATAACGCGATACGCCCGTCAGTTTGGAGAAAGCATCATTCGCGGAACGGATTTCAATGGGCACGTTTCACTCCTTGGTGGAAGAGATGCACAATCGGGCAACCCCTGTTTCTATTGGCTTACGCAATCAAACCGTGTAGCAAATTGCAAGGCGATTTGGGTCGCAGCAGAGGCTCGGATTAGTCCCCGTAGGTCTCGCGCAACTTGCGCGCGGCGGCGTGATTGGGGGCCTCTTGGATAATTTGGTCGAGAATGGCCTTGGCGTCGGGATGCGGACGCCCCAGCTTGTGTTTTGCAGACACCAGATACCAGCGTGCAAACAGCGGTAGGTTTGGGGTTTCGTTCTTGATAATCACCGCTTCGACAAGCGCATGTTGTTTTCGGCTCATCAAAAGCCTGAGCGCTTCTTTTTCGAGAGGGATGTCGTCGGGCTGAAACTGGACTGCGTCGAGATGTTGCATTCTTCCCGCGGCGCGGCGCCAGGTAATGCCGGTTCTCACAACTTTTGCAGGTCGCCCAACCGCAAGACAATAGGGCGCAATAGGCCGTGTTACCAAAGACCCGGCGGCGATGACGGCGCCAGTGCCGACGCGCGTGCCTTTGCCGATTTTAGTGTCAGCGGCGATCCAGACGTCATCCTCGATCACGACACTTGCAGCCGGATTCGTCCGTTTGCGCGTCGCGCAGTCGATGATGGCATGCATGTCAGAGGTCTGGATGGTGACATCCGCAAACAAGCAGTTCATTCCGATATCGACGGTCGCACCTTCGGCCCCGCGAATGTCGCAGATCCGGTTCAGAAACGTGCCTTCGCCCACGCGGATACGCCCGCCGCGGTTTGCTTCGAGCCGCCCTTTGATGGTCGAACCTTTCTCAAAGCTCATCGAGCCGCCCCCCGCACCGAACACCAGTCGCGCCGACGACAGCGTCACGTCTGCACCAAATTCGAGAACCGCGCCGGGCTCTTTCCACAGGATGTCGAAGTTGCCGATAAACTTGGTCGGCCACGGTCCGATGATTGTGTTGCCTTCCGCGACGAAGGCCTCCAATTGCTTCTGAGGCGTTTTTTTTGTCAAGGAGATTTCCTGTTGCTATCTATGTCGAACGGTGATCAGCCCCACTTAAATGGTCCAGTTTGAATGTTAGTGCATGATTGGCCTCGTTTCCATCGGGATGATGGCTTCCGGCGCCGGTGGGCGGTAGCCTATTCACATTAGATCGATCACCTCTACAAGGATTGGGCCTCAACCCCGATACCTGCGGCGGCAATGCTGTTTACTATACCTGCAACCTTTCTAGGACTTCGCACCTGTAGCTTGCAATGAGCGACAAACACTGAAACCCCAGCTTACCCTGAATATTTCCCGTATGAATACCACCAAAATCGCATGGGGTTGCTACTGGGATAGATCGGGAGTGTGTTTAGGGTTTGAAATAGGTGACACCAAGCCAGCGCGCCTCTCCGGAAACCCTCGATCAAAGAAGCAAATAGGATTACAGATTTCGACCACATCAAGACATCAGAGACCTTTAACTGCTGATGCCTTGAGGGGCGCGAGAGCGAGCGTAGAGCGCAACTACGCCTTTCCCTCAGGGATGAGGCGGGGGAGCGGGGTAGGTGCCCGTCTACGGCGCTATATGACGCTCTGAGGGATATTAGAGAGCCCGTGTTTCCCAGCCTGAATTCGGCGCACATCGCAACCGGGTTCAGTATCCGAAGTGCTAGGCAACACTGGAAATCGGGAACCCGTTCAACGAACACCGCTTCACCCCAAACCAAACTTTGTAGCTGCTGAGTATTTCTGACCGGATTAATCAGAAACGTCCCGCAAGAAAGCAAAGTGTAGTAGGTTAGTTGCTACTTTGTAGCGCCTTCAATCCGCTTCAAAGCTCTACGCACAGAGTTTGCTGACCATTCCCCACCCCGGGTGGTTGTAATCCCTTGTTCGTTTGCTTTTTCAGCGACGATCTTTGCGCTGACAGATCGATCATCTTTCCTTAGGCTTTCTTTCAGGTCTGCAAGTTCACGAGCTTTCGCATTCGCATTCTTGGTTCGGATGATCCTTGACACCGCAGCAGCCTTGCGGGTCTGTCGCTGTCTTTCCTCAAGTGGTCGTTGTTTTTGAGAGGATGGCTCTAGTTGAAAGCTGATAGGAGACATAGCATTGAGTAGAATTGCCCGGTCTACATTACTTAAATTTGCTAACTGGCGTCCTGTTCTCAGATCAGCAAAGTGCTCCCCATATTCTGCCATCTCCTTAAACAAACCCACTCGAAGATTTTTCGAGCAATGTGCGAAAATCCGTCGACAATCATCAATAATTAAGCGTCCATTCTTTCCATTCACAACATCTAGAGCGTGCTTGAGATTTGGGAGCGCAGACAAACCCTCAATTTTCCGAGCATAATCAAATACATAAGGCCCAACTTGGAGATTATGTCTTTCCCAAAACAGTTTCAGATTTTCAATCTGCCTCTTCGCAGCAGAACACCCTTGAAGTGATCCGCGCGGTCTGGAGCCGTGTGTTATGAGGACGTATCCGAAGTATTTCATAGCGATAGTACTACTAGTAGTTTCTCAACTTGCAATCCGGAAAAAAGTATTTTTCCAATAATTACAAGCATATATCACATTAGTTGCTACCAAAATATGCTGCATCCTAACACTTAATATAATGAAGGTTTCTTTGCCGCCAAAGACATGACCAATCGGTAAAAGACCATGGCTCATTTTTCGGGAAACAAATGACAGATCGGCAAGAAAACTCAGACCATCCCAGCTTACAGCTTAAGATCGGAAAGCACTGGCCGGAACACCTCCGCCATTGCACCTTCCAGAACAGCTGTTTGTTCATCTTTAGCCATAGATACACAGACTATACTGATAGTGTACCTCTTCGCCCAACAATGTTGGACGCATGACAAGTCCGGTTCAAGAAATCAAAACACGTTTCACCAATTATATTTTATAAGAGAAAGAATGATGACCATGGAGATGTTGATAACCAGTTGTTATGCATTTTTCTCAAAAGACATGGTATAGATTTAGCAATAAACGCTCTGCGCTGCACTCGGCTTCGCCTCGACGCTTGAGCGTTTATTAGTCGACGGGAAGCTGGATTTCAACGGTCCTGCGGACCGTCTCACCGCATCCCGCCGACAGGCGCCCTTCGGGCGCAATTGAATTCGGGAACTGGGTTGATATGATTAAGTTTCTGTTTGGCAATAGAACACAATTGCCACCTATTGGTAGCTTTCAGCGCTTCTGAATAGTCAAACATGGTTTACCCTTAGCGTTGCACAGGGCTCCGGTGATTTGACCTATAGCTTAAAGTACTCCCGCGACATAACAAAAGACTCGAGATTGGGTTCAAATCCCAAAGACTTTGTTACGTATCTGGCAGCCCCATCCCTGCGACACATACCACTCCCGATCCGTTGAACATCAACGGTCCCGCTTGGAACGAGCCGGGTCCAGATGTGTTTCACATCATCTTCAAAGGACCAATCACAGACCCCCTGCCGATCTTCATCTTCTTCGATCTGTTCTGGCAACAGCTGCAAAAGCAAATGCCAATGAGGATTTACATCTGCTTTTTCCGGAAACGCTATCCAATAAATCCGTTCGTCGACTCGCTTTTGCCATTTTGGACCAACAAGATTGCGATTCACCCGGGCATCCCAAGCTCTCAATCGCGCTGCCATATCATGACGAGTGAACATTTGGTTATTGGACGTCAGTGTGATGAAGTGCGTGAACCACATTCTGTTCAACCATTCGCGAACAGCTTCGCGTTCACTGGATCTCGGGGGACTACTACGTTGAAAGTCGGTCTTCATCATGTTCAGGATTATAGCACATCGACCAAGTTCCGAAAAGCAACTTCCCTTTTTATCAATAACTTATCCATGCCAAGTCTTTGACCGAAGGTATACTCTATAGCCAATAAGCATCTCATTCAGTGAACCCAGACCTGAAAAAACTTATTTCCGTTTTAACAACACAAATATATCAAACCTAATGACTAACATAATCAACACGGCGCAAGCCCAAGTCATAAGCACAAAACCCACAGCTCCTAAAAGCGCCGACCACTCAAGACAGCGTTTCACAACGAACTATATCTCATAGGTTTGAAATGGTGCCCGGGGGCGGAATCGAACCACCGACACGAGGATTTTCAATCCACTGCTCTACCCCTGAGCTACCCGGGCACGGGTGAACGGTTCATCGTTCGGGTGGGCGGGTTGTAGACGGGGGGGATAGTGGTGTCCAGAGGGAAAATGCAGGTTTTTCAGTGCGGGCCGTGACTTTCCGATGACGGCGTTCGGGCCAGTGCCTCTGCCGCGTTTTCCAGGTCTTCCGGGTCGCTTGACGCCACGGCATAAGTGCCATTCAGCCAGCGTCCCAGATCCACATCTGCGCAGCGGCGCGAACAGAAAAGACCATAGGTCGGATCGGTCTTTTTCTGGCAAATAGGGCAGCTCATGTCAGGTCCTTCAGACAGGCGCTCAGGCTCATCCGTTCGCGTTTGCGCTGGAGTTCGAAATTGCCCAGCGTGGTCCAGCCCACCAACGAGGTCTCGATCCCGTCGGCACGAAACGCCTTGCGCAGGGCCTGTTCGATCTGGCGGCGGTCCTTCTTGGGGCTGGGGGCGAAATCGACGACGATCTGGCCGCCCAGACCGCGGCAACGCAAGGCGCGCGGCAGGGCTTGCGCGGTGGCGATATTGGCTTTCAACCCGGCCGCCGGGCTGGTGTCGCCACCGGTGTTCACATCCACCGCCACAAATGCGCGGGTCGGTTCGACAAAGGCAAACGCGCCGCCCGACAATGGCACGCGCGCATTGGCCAGATCGGCAATCATGTCTGTAACACCGTGGCGGTCAAAGGCCCCCGCGTCCTGATCCAGCTGATCGGGCGTCGGCCATTCGCGCCAGGCCTGATGATGCGGGTCGGCGCCGTCCAGCAGCAGTTCGGTCGCCTGCCCCTGCCCATCCCCATCCGCGCGCACCGTGCGCGAGAGCTGCAACATCTGCGCGATGTCGTCGGCAATCTCGTCATCCGTACCGGTGACTGCCACGGACCGCAGGATCAGCCCTTCCTCCGCATCCTCCATCACCTCGTGGGCGATTTCAAGCAGGCGCACGCGTTCGTCATCGTCGCGAATGGCGCGGCTGACATTGATACCGGGGGCATCGGGGGTCACGATGGCGAAGCGGCTTTTGAACAACAGCTTTTGCGCCACCGGCACGGCTTTCCCATCCTCGGCAAACCCCGTGACTTGCACCAGAACGGGCTGGCCGGGTTTCAGCCCCTTGCCTTGGCGCAAAAAACCCGTCTCGCCATCAGGCAGGCGCAGCATCATGCCGCCCTGCCCCTTTAGCGGGCGGTCGCAGATCGCACGAAAGATTGCACCGGGCAGTGTTACGTCATCGGGTGGCTCGATCAACAGATCTTCCAGCCGTCCATCCACGATATGGGCGGCTGCCAATCGGCCCTTGTAGCGGTCAAGCGCGATCACACTGCCCTTCATGTGCATTCTCCATAGATCGGGTATCCTGCTGCCACCAAAAGGTTGGCAGTTTCGGCAACCGGCAGGCCGACAACGGCGGTATAGCTGCCCTGAAGCCAGGTCACGAAGGCCCCGGCCGGACCCTGGATGGCATAAGCACCAGCCTTGCCGCGCCAGTCGTCAGAGGCAAGATAGGTGTTCAGCTCCGGGTCGGACAGGCGCTTGAATTTCACGGTGGTCACGACATCGCGCGCCCAGGTCCGGCCCGCATTGCGCACAACAACCGAAGTGATGACCCGGTGCCGCCGCCCGGACAGGGCCAGCAGAAACTCCGCCGCCTGCGCTGCATCCTGGGGCTTGCCCAGAATGCGACGGCCCAGCGCCACTGTGGTATCGGCACAGAGCACGATTTCATCCGAAGCCACATCCATCGCTGCGGCCTTTGCCCCGGCGATCCGGCGACAATAGGTCAGCGGCAATTCACCCTTCTCGGGCGTTTCATCCACATCAGGCGGGCGCACGTCATCTGCAACAAGGCCGAGCTGCCCCAGCAACTCGGCCCGTCTTGGGCTGCCAGAGCCCAGAATCAGTTTCGGTCGGGTCATGCCCGGCGGACCGCTTACTTGAAGCGATAGTTGATCCGACCCTTGGTCAGATCATAGGGGGTCATTTCGACCTGTACCTTGTCGCCCGCCAGAACGCGGATGCGGTTTTTCCGCATCTTTCCTGCCGTGTGCGCGATGATCGTATGGCCGTTTTCCAGCTCGACCAGGAATGTCGCATTCGGCAGGAGATCCTTCACGACACCGGGGAATTCGAGCAGTTCTTCCTTGGCCATGTTCACTCCATTATTTACACCCACCAACTGTAGGCGCTCCTTAAATGGGGCCAAACTTTCAGTTTTTCAAGGGAAATCCGGCGTGGCGACCGTTTAGACCGTGGTTTCATCGCCTTGCGGCTGCGGTTCGCCAAAACGCTTCAGGATATGGCCGCGAATCTGGTCGCGAGTCTGGCGATATGCGGCCAGTTTTTCCTCGCGCCGTGTGCCCAGCCCGGTGGGGTCGAGGATCGGCCAGTATTCCACATCCAGATGGAACAGTCGGGTCAATTCCAGGGCACGACGCTGGCTGGCGGGGGACAGGGCCACGACCAGATCGAAGCTGGACAGGTCGTCGCCCCATTCTTCCATCTGGTCGAAGCTGCGCACGCGGTGATTGGTCAGGGCGATGTCAAGTTCGGCGCAGACCGCCACGGAAAAGCCGTCAACCTCCATATCGCTATGGACACCGGCGGATTGCACATAGATGTCATGGCCATAGAAGGCTTTCATCATCCCCTCGGCCATCGGCGATCGCACGGCATTGTGGTCGCAGCAGAACAGCACCGATTGGGGACGATCTGCGGACATGCTCAGCCCCAGTGCAGGACACAGATCAGGGTGAACAGGCGGCGCGCGGTGTCAATGTCGACATTGGCCTTGCCTTCCAGACGTTCCTGCAAAACCCGCGCACCTTCGTTGTGAATACCGCGTCGGGCCATGTCGATGGCCTCGATCTGGCTGGGCGGCAGTTTCTTCACGGCATCAAAATAACTTTCACAAATGGCAAAGTAATCTTTCACCACCTGCCGAAACGGGCCGAGAGACAAATGAAACTCCGCCGCCTGAGCGCCGTCTTCGGTCTTTGCATCCACGACCAGCCGCTTTTCACGGATCGACAGCCCCAGATGATATGGACCGTCCGGCACAGCCTGCCCATCGCGCCCGGCCAGTTCGAAACTGTTGTCTTCCAGCAGGTCGAAAATTGCGACTTTTCGTTCCTGTTCAATCGCGGGCGTGGGCGCGGCAAGCCCGCTGTCGTCGATCTGGATGTCGTTGATGCGGTTGGTTGTCATCGGGATGCTCTGTGGATCAATCGTTCAAGGCGTCAAGCCGGGCGCGCACGGACAAGCCATGCGCTTCCAGACTTTCGGAAATGGCAAGGGTTTCGGCGGCGGGGCCAATGGCCGACAGCGCCGCAGGGGTCATTCGGGCCAGCGTGGTGCGCTTCAGGAAATCCATCACCGACAGGCCGGAGCTGAACCGGGCCGAGCGCGCCGTGGGCAGAACATGGTTTGGCCCGCCGACGTAATCGCCTATGGCTTCGGGCGTCCATTGACCCAGGAAGATCGCCCCGGCATGGGTGCATTTTTCTGACAGGGCTTCGGGATCGGCCACGCAAAGCTCCAGATGCTCGGGCGCGATGCGGTTGGACAGGATCGCGGCCTCGTCCAGATGGCGCACCGTGATCACGGCACCGAAGTCGCGCCAGCTTGCGCCCGCAATCTCACGCCGCTCAAGCGTTTCGAGCCGCTTTTCAACGGCCTGCGCAACTTTGCGTCCGAACGCCTCGCTCGTGGTGATAAGGATCGACTGCGCGCTTTCGTCATGTTCAGCCTGACTGAGCAGGTCCAGCGCCAGCCAATCCGGGTCATTGTCGGGGTCGGCAATCACCAGAATCTCAGACGGCCCGGCAATCATGTCGATGCCCACCTTGCCGAACACCCGGCGTTTGGCGGCGGCGACAAAGGCGTTGCCCGGCCCGGTGATCTTGTCGACAGGCGCAATGGTTTCGGTGCCGTAGGCCAGTGCCGCAATCGCCTGCGCGCCGCCGATGCGATAGACCTCGTCCACGCCGGCAATCCGGGCTGCCAGCAGCACAAGCGGATTGACCACTCCGTCCGGCGTCGGCACAGTAATCGCCAGACGCCCCACCCCCGCCACCTTGGCCGGGATCGCGTTCATCAGGACCGATGAGGGATAGCTGGCCAGCCCCCCCGGCACGTAAAGCCCCGCTGCCGAGACCGCCGACCAGCGCCAACCCAGATCGGCCCCGGCATGGTCCGTCCACCGTTGATCTTCCGGCATTTGCTGCGCGTGATAGGCGCGGATGCGATCCGCCGCCAGTTCCAGCGCCGCGCGGTCCGTGTCCGACACCTTGGCGCATTCGGCATCAATCTCAGCCGTCGAAAACCGCAAGCGGTCAGGCGTCAGGTCCAGCCGGTCAAACTTCGATGTGAGCTCGATCACCGCCGCATCGCCACGGGCACGCACATCCGCGATGATCCCGGCGACAATGTCATCGACCTCGGGGCTGTCTTCGCGTTTCATGGACAAAAGGGCCGCAAACCGCGCTTCGAAATCAGCATCGGTCGCGTTCAGAAACTGGGGCATGGTCTATTCCGGGTGTTCAGGCGTGTGGCGGGACGGGGCGATATACGGACGGGTGACATCTTGCAGGGTGACATCCAGTGTTTCGACCTCAAGCGCAATCGCACCATCGCCAGCAAGCACCAGTTCCAGACGCCCCATGCCATCTTCTGCGGGAACAAAAGACAAGGACAAAAGCGACAAAACCAGATCCTTGTCACCCCGCTCAAAGCCTTGGCTTTGAACTTTTAGAACATCCGAAACAGACAGAACCGCCTGCACCCGCTCAACCGGCCGTTGGCGGCGTTTGGCGGCGGGCATATCTTCCCACCGGAAGCGATTGAGCAGGAGCGCAAAGCGCCGGTGGCGTGCGTCCCACGCGATTTCGGATGCCGGGAACACCGCGTCCTGCACCAGCGCGCTGATCACCTGAAGATCCTCGTCATCCATCGCCATCAGGCGCAGCGGGGCTTCTGCCCCATCCTCGAACCGGGCGTCTTGGTCTGAATTGCTCATTCTTTGATCCGTTCGATTTTGGCCCCGATCGAGGACAGTTTGCGCACGACCTTCTCGTACCCGCGGTCCAGGTGATAGACGCGGCTGACAACGGTTTCGCCTTCCGCCGCCATGCCCGCCAGTATCAGCGACACCGAGGCCCGCAAATCCGTCGCCATGACCGGAGCGCCCTTCAACTTCTCGACCCCATGAACCGTGGCTGTGCCACCATGCACTTCGATATTCGCCCCCATGCGCGTGAGTTCAGGTGCGTGCATGAAGCGGTTTTCAAAGATGGTTTCGTGCAATACCGACGTGCCATCCGCCGTGCACAGCATCGCCATCATCTGCGCTTGCAGATCGGTCGGGAAACCGGGGAACGGCTCGGTCGTGACATCCACCGCCGACACACGCCCGTTCTTGCGCGCAACTTTCAGTCCGCGCTCGGTTTCCTCAACGTGGATGCCCGCCGCGTCCAGCTTTTCAACAAAACTTTTCACCAGATCAATGCGACCGCCCAGACACTCGACCTCACCCCCCGCAATCGCCGGGGCCAGCATGTATGTGCCAAGCTCGATCCGGTCGGTGACAACCGGGTGCGTGGCGCCATGCAGGCGGTCAACGCCCTGAATGACGATCTCGGACGTACCGTCGCCCTCGATCTGCGCGCCCATCTTGCGCAGGCAGTCGGCCAGGTCGACAATCTCAGGCTCGCGCGCCGCATTCCGAATAACAGTGGTGCCCTTGGCCAGCGTCGCCGCCATCAGGATATTTTCCGTGGCCCCGACCGAGGCAAAGGCCAGTTCGATCTCGGCCCCCTTGAGGCCCCGCGGCGCCTTGGCGTGCAGATAGCCGTCTTTCAGCTCGATCTCGGCGCCCAGCTTTTCCAGCCCGAAAATATGCAAATCCATCGGCCGCGCGCCGATTGCACAGCCCCCCGGCAGCGACACCACGGCATGGCCCAGCCGCGCCAGCATCGGCCCCAGGACCAGGTTCGAAGCGCGCATCTTGCGCACGATGTCGTAATCTGCAACGTGGTTGTTGATGTCGTGCGACGACATCGCCAGCACCTGCCCGTCCTGCATCGACGTGGCCTCGGCCCCAAGGGACGCCAGCAATTCGGTCATTGTCTTGATGTCCGACAGGCGCGGTGCGTTGGTCAGGGTCAGCGGTTCTTCCGACAACAAGGTCGCCGGCATCAGGGTCAGACACGCGTTCTTCGCCCCCGCAATGGGTATTTCGCCGTGCAGTTCACCACCACCGGTCACAACTATCGAATCCATCTGCCCGCCTTTGCTATTGGTCTTTTTCTGTCTGCGACCGATTAGCCCCATGATCCGCCCGCGCCCGCGCCTGAGATTTGCGCCGCGCCATATTGGCCTTCAGCGCAGCCTTCAGCCGCTCGTCACGATCTGCCCCTTTTTTCTGGGGTTTTTGGGGTGTCTTCTTACGCTCCATATCCCCTTCTGTAACGCAGGTTCAAAAAAGGGTCCAGAATGCGCTTGCGTCGCGCACGGATTAGAGCTAATCAGCCGCCCACGACAGGACGCTGCTGTAGCTCAGAGGTAGAGCACTCCCTTGGTAAGGGAGAGGTCGAGAGTTCAATTCTCTCCAGCAGCACCATGTTTCCATCTGAAAAACAATGATCTAGCCTTCAGTCACGGGTTAATGGCCTCGGGCTATCCACTGATGCTTTAAAAATTCTGCCTGTGAATGCTGCGCTCATACATGCGCCAAACTCCCGGCGTTCGCTGCGTTTTCTATCGAATCCTCGCCTCTTTAAGCCCAAACCCATCACCACCGTCCATCTGCGCTTATTGCGCCAGGCACCGCCCTGGCTTTAGACAAAGTGCAGCACCACCTCTGTTTACTCATGTTAGGCGACCCGCTAGTTTTCGGCACCGGCTTCGATCTGCAGAAGTCATTACGATACTGAGCGAGTTTTTCATGGTTGATGCCCCCTTGATCCAAACAAAATCCGATGATCCACACCCGAAAGTGGTCGCGACGATCAAGGGGGTTGATGTCCTTGAGGCACCTCATCTCAAGCCTGCGATCCTGCGTCGGATCCGCAATGGCGATTATGAACGCCCAGAGGTCGAGTTCGGGCTTGCCAATCTGAGGCCAGGTGATCGAATCCTCGAAATGGGTGCGGGCGCGGGCATTGTTGGGTCCGTGTTCGCCAAGAACATCCGGGACATTGAACTGCGTTCCTTTGAAGCCAATCCGGACCTGATCGAACATATTCGCATGATCTATGCGCATAATCAGTTGGATGCGGTCGCATCGGTCACGAACAGGATCGTAGTGACCGGACAGGACCAGCCGGACCATATGGATTTTCACGTTCGGACCAATTTCCTGGGATCACGCTTGTCCGGGGAAAACAACGAACCCGAAGCGCGTCGGATCAGGGTCGCGACCTCGCACTATGACGACATAACAAAAGACTTCCCCCATAACGTCCTGATCATGGACATCGAGGGAGGTGAGTTGGATTTCCTGACTGGAGCCGACCTTTCTGATGTCGAGCTGGTCATGCTTGAACTGCACCCGAACGTCTATGGCGCGGAAGGTCGCGAACAGATTTTCACGCTGATGCAAGCCAAGGGATTTGAGCTGGATCGCACGACATCCAAAGGGCAAGTGGCATCATTCAAACGGCCCGAAAGGTTGAAGTTCCAACCTGATTATTCACAGATCAGCAGTGGTCCAACTCAGCAGCAAAGCTATGACCTCGACCCCCACCGGGCTCTGGCAGAAGGTATTGTTACGAAAAAGAACGCCGTGCTTGCCAAGACGCCGCGAAGTCAGGGGCATCAGATTGCTGCGTCGGTTTTTGATCAACATCGCAATCAGGTGCCTGAAGCGATCTGCTGGTTGACTCACCAAAAGCCGGCCACGACCTTGCGTTCACATCCACGTCGCAACAGGATCAGGACACTGGAGGGAACCTGGTTGTTTGGTGGGCGCTTCAACCCGCATTTCGGGCATTTTCTGACGGAAACCATCGCTCGGCTGTGGGCGCTGGACCACATTTCGCAACCGCTTGATGGCGTGCTTTTCTTCCCGACCTACAATGATCACGAAGACAGCGCGGCCGATATGTTTTCGAACCTGTCAAAAGTGTTGGATGTCGACATCAAGTTCAAGATTTGCGACGAATTCTATCGCGTGGACAAACTTGTCATCCCGCCGCAGGGAAACGGGCTGGGGCGGCTTATGCTGTCTTGCCCCGAGATGCGCGCTTTCATCAAACGGCATATCAGACGCGATTTCGAGCCGACGCCGCATAGAAAACTCTACATCTCTCGGTCTGGTCAATTTGACAAGCTGGGCCGCATTTTCCTGGGGGAACACTCCCTGGAAACGCTTTTGCGCAACGAAGGGTATTCGATCTTCCATCCTCAAGATCATTCCTGGGAGGATCAGTTGAGACACTACCTGTCGGCAACGCATATCCTTGGCCCGGATGGAAGCCCGTTTCATTTGGTCAACTTCACGGGGCGTTCTGATCTTTCCGTTGGAATTATCCAACGTCGTCCGGGGCATGATTCCAAGCAAATGGCGCAACAAGGGCGGCTTTATGGGGTGACCGACACCGTGGCACTCTCGCATCTTGGACGGTTCTGGGCACGGTCCGGCGATCGTCGTGCAGGCCTCACGTTGGTCAGTGAGGTTCAGTTGGCGCCATTATGTGAAGACCTGAAATCACGTGGCTTCATCAGCCCCAAAGCTGATTGGCAAAACCTGAGTGACGCCGAGTTGCAAGCGTCGCTGCAATTCATCGCCGATGCGACGCGGGCAGACTTCAGACCTGTTTCAAATGCGAACGAGTCTTTGGCGGGCTTTCCTCAACTTGCCATACCCGATCAACCCACCGTGTTCATGTGACCTGCAAAGGGCATCTGATGCTGTGCTATGCGTGCCGTGTGGCGGCATTGTTCGCAAAGGAATGACAATCAGCAACCATAGGTTGATTGTCCTGACCAGGTCGTTGTTAAGACTTGCATCCGCTTTTGATCGGTGAGAGCTTAGCGCGCCAAGGTTTTGCGACACATTTACAGATTGTTTCGCAATCCTTTGCACAATTTAGGGTTGTTTTTCTCATCGGTGTAACCAAGATTTAACCATGAGCCGGAATCAAGCGATCGACTCGCTGTTGAACGAATTGGGACCAATGGCCTCGGCGGGGTATTTCGTCGGGCTGCATATTCGTTTTGCCGCACCTCTCTTGACCTTCCAGACCTACCCGCAATCCTGGTCCGATCATTACACGCGCAATGCATTTGCGTTGCGCGACCCAATGATCGCCTGGGGCATATCGCGCACCGGTGCCACCCGCTGGAGCGATATTGACCTGCCCGACCCGTTCGGCATTTTGCAAGATGCCGCGCGCCACGGGCTGGTCTATGGCGTCTGCGTGTCCTGTGGCGAGATTTCGTCGCGGACGGTCGCAGGTTTGGCCCGGTCAGACCGGGAGTTCACGGATGAAGAGATCGCCGCCATCAGCGGTGTCGTGCTTCGGCTTCACCATGTTTCACAACCCCCTGACACCCTGACCAAAGCCGAGATCGAGGCGCTTCAGGTGCTGGCATCCGGCGAACGCTATGCGGCCGGCGCGGTTGTGCTGGGCATCTCGGAAAGCGCGTTGAAGGCGCGCCTGTCCTCTGCCCGCAAGAAGTTATTTGCACGCACCTCGGCCGAGGCCATTCAGAGAGCCAAGGATTATCGACTGATCTAGACCCGGCTGTCGCCTGGGCGTGCTTCCCGTTTTCTTAACCAAACTGGAGGATGTCATGCAGACGACCACACTTTCTTTCGCCAATCTACACAACCATGGCGAGTTATTTGCAAATTTACTTCGCGCTAGGAGGCAAAGCTTCATCGTGCAGAACCGCTGGGATCTGCCCGAAGCCCTGGGGATGGAGTTCGACCAGTACGACACCCCGGCCAGCCGCTGGGTCGCGGTTCACGAATTTGGCCGGGTTCTGGCAGGCATTCGGCTGACACCCACCACCGCGCGGTGCGGGGTCTATACTTATATGATCCGCGATGCGCAGTTGGGCTTGTTGGATTCGATCCCCTCGGACCTTCTGTATGATGAAGCCCCGGTGGCGGAAAACATCTGGGAAAGCAGCCGCGTGTTCGTGGCCCATGACACCCCGCAGCGCGCGCGGCGTCTGGTCCATGCGCATCTGATCTCGGAAATGACGAAATCCGCCCGTGATCTGGGCGCAACGCAGGTTCTGGGATTGATCCCAGCCAGTTGGCCACGCTGGTCCAAACGCGTCGGTCTTGACACCACCGCCGCCGGCCGGGTGATGGAGATTGACGGCATCGACAATCAGGTCGTGTCCATCGACCTGTCGGGCAAGCTGCACTGATCGGGTCATTCACACCGGTTTCACTGCTACAAATTTCTGTGATCAGGGCGCGAAAACCGCGCCCTTTTCGCCTTATCGGCAAAGATCGACCGACCGTTCAGGTCGCTGGGCAAAACCTCGCCACGAGGGCGTGACAGGCGGCCACACCCCCTTCCATCCGTACCTTTTGAACCTAAATATGAACCAGAAGGACCTAAGCCTCGTATTAGGGCCATATCAAACGAGAGGATGGAACAAATGTTGAAGACGTTTTCCTACACTGCAGCGGCAATAGCGATGACGGCGACGACCGCCCTTGCTGGCAGCTTGTCCGAGCCCACGCCCGAGCCGACCATTGCCTATACCCCTGCCCCTGCCGCCACACCGGATTGGACCGGTGCCTATGTTGGTGGCCAGATCGGGTTTGCCGATGTTGGCACCACTGCCGCAGGCATTGAAGGTGACGGCGTGATCGGCGGTCTGACCGCAGGTTACGATTTCGATATGGGCAACTGGGTTGCCGGTGTCGGAATTGACTATGACTGGGCCGATGTCGATCTGGCCGGCGCCGCGACGCTTGAAAACGTTCTGCGCGTGAAGGCGCGCGGCGGTTACAAGATGGGTGATGGTCTGCTTTACGCGACCGCAGGCTACGCCAATGCCTATACTGACACACTGGGTGACAGCGACGGCTATTTTGTCGGCGCAGGCTATGAGCAGCGGGTGACCAGTTCGTTCAACATCGGTGCCGAAGTTCTGTATCACGAGTTCTCCGATTTCAACGGCAGCGGCATTGACGTCGACGCCACCACGATTCAGTTGCGCGGCACCTTCCGCTTCTGATCCTTGGTGCATCTCAGAACAACAATGGCGCGCCCGTTCGGCGCGCCATTCTTTTTTCAGGTCGTGCCCTTGCCTGAACCGCAGGGCCGGTCTGATATGATCAGTCCATCCACTCGAACGGGCGGGTAAACTCGCCCAGGCAGTGTGCCACGGCTTCGTGATCCACATCGCCCGTGGCTCGCAACCGCGCGACCAGACCGCGTTTCTTGTCGTCGATCACCTCGACCACATGGGCGGCATGGCCTGCATCGGCCAGCGCCTTGTCATAGACGCGGGTGATCGCTGATTTGCGCAGGTCTGGCTTGAACACCTTGCCAACGGCAGTTTTGGGCAATTCGTCCAAGATCTCGATATGTTTCGGCAGGGCGGCTTTTTCGTGGATGTGCTTCTTGGCATAGGCCATCAGTTCGTCCACCGTGACCTGCGCACCGCCCACGAGTTCGACATAGGCGCAAGGCAGCTCCCCGGAATAGCTGTCGGGTTGCCCGATGGCCCCGACCATCGCCACCGCATCGTGCCCGGCCAGAACCTCTTCGATCTCGGCCGGATCAATATTGTGCCCGCCCCGGATGATCAGATCCTTCGCGCGGCCGGTGATCCACAGATACCCATCTTCATCAAGCCGACCCAGATCGCCCGTGCGCAGATGGCTGCCATCGGCAAACAGCCCCTGGTTCTTGGCCTCTTCCGTATAGGTGTTGCCCGCAAACACACCGGGATTGGACAGGCAGATCTCTCCGACCTCGTCCACGTCATGTTCCTTCAGGACATTTCCGCTATCGTCACAGGTCAGGATCTTCACGTCTGTGTAGGGGAACGGCACGCCCACAGACCCGACCTTCTTGTCCCCCGTCGGCGGGTTGCAGGATACAAGGCAGGTGGCTTCGGTCAGTCCATAGCCTTCGACGATGGTCACCCCGGTGGCGGCGACAAAGCGGTTGTAAAGCTCGATCGGCAGCGGGGCCGAGCCGGAAAACGCGGTTTTCAACGACGAGACATCGGCATCCACCGGGCGCTGCATCAGGGCCGAGATTGCCGTCGGCACGGTGATCATGAAACTGACCTTGTAGCGCTCGATCAACTTCCAGAAATTGTCAAACACCCCGTCGCCGCGATAGCCCGCAGGGGTTGGATGCACGAAATGGCTGCCTGCCATCAGAACCGACATCCAGATCACATGTACGGCAAAGACGTGGAACAGCGGCAGGGGGCAGATGATCACATCGTTTTCATCGAACAGCAGGCTCGACCCGAGCCAACCGTTGTAAACCATGCCCGAATATTTGTGCTGCGCCACCTTGGGCGTGCCCGTTGTGCCGCCCGTGTGGAAATAGGCCGCCACGCGATCTTCGGGCGTGTCCGTGAAGTCGAGCGTTTTATTCTGGCGCGACATCTCGGCCACGAAATCCAGCACACGCGCCTTGTGCGTCACCGGGTTCTTGGGGCGAAGCAGCGGCACCAGCCAGCTTTTCGGCGGGCTGAGATAGCGGTTCAGGTCGATCTCAAGCACCGTATGGACATCAGGGGCCATCGCGACGGATTTCGCCGCCAGTTGCGCCACCTCGGATTTCGGGAAGGATTTCAGCGTCACCAGAACCTTCGCCCCGGTTTCACGCAGGATGCCCGAGACCTGTTCGGCATCCAGCAGCGGGTTGATCGGATTGATGATCCCGGCAATCCCCCCGCCCATCAGGGTATAGATCGTTTCGTTGCAATTGGGCAGCAGGAAGGCCACCACGTCCTTTTCCCCGATGCCCAGCGACCGAAACAGGTTCGCCGCCTGGCAGGTCCGTTCCAGCATCTCGCGCCAGGTCACGGTTTCCTTGGCATCCGTCGGGCCAGAGGTCAGCTGATAGGACGCTGCCGGTCGGTCCGGAAACTTCTTCGCCGTCCGCTCCAGCATCTGATACAGCGTGACGGGTTTGTCTCGGGCGTCCCAGTCCATCTCGGCCTCGACCGCATTGCGGTCTTTCATCGAGCCAAAATCATACATTCATCATCCTCCCCTGCGCCCGGTCAGACGGGCGGTCATTTGATCACAAGAATGCGGTCAAATCCCGCCCCCCCGCAAGTGTGACGTGACGTGGCGAATTTGGGTGACGCTGGGGGAGGTTAGCGGGCGCCGACCCTCAGGCCATACCTTCGGTAAACTGCAAGCGGGCCAGACGGGCGTAAAGACCGTCCTGCGCCACCAGTTCGTCATGCGTGCCCTGTGCGACAATGCGGCCCTCGTCAAAAACGACGATCCGATCAGCCTTTTTCACCGTGGCCAGACGGTGCGCCACGATCAGCGTGGTGCGTCCCTGCGCCAGTTCGTCAACGGCTTGCTGCACCAAACGTTCGCTTTCGGCGTCCAGCGCCGATGTCGCCTCGTCCAGAAGCAGGATGGGTGCGTCACGCAGGATCGCGCGGGCGATGGCAATGCGCTGTTTCTGCCCCCCTGACAGCATCACACCACGTTCGCCCACATAGGTGTCATAGCCTTCGGGCAGACGTTCCAGAAACTCGTGCGCAGCGGCGGCGCGGGCGGCGGCTTCAACCTCGGCATCCGTCGCGTCGGGGCGGCCAAAGCGGATGTTTTCGCGCGCCGAGGCGGCAAAGATCACCGCGTCCTGCGGCACCAGCGCCACGTATTTGCGGAACTCGTCCCGGCGCATCTGGCGCAGATCGACTCCATCCAGCAACACCGCCCCGTCTTCGGGATCATAGAAGCGTTGGATCAGTTGAATGATGGTCGACTTGCCCGCGCCGGACGGTCCGACCAGCGCCACGGTTTCACCCGGTGATACGGTCAGCGATACCCCCTCCAGCGCCGCCTGATTGGGGCGCGCGGGATAGTGGAAGGTCACATTATCGAACTCGATCGCGCCTTTCGGCCGTTCGGTGATGGCAATCGGGTTGACCGGATCCTTGACCGCGTCTTCGGCGTTCAAAAGCTCGACCAGTCGTTCGGTGGCGCCTGCGGCGCGTTGCAGTTCGCTCCAGATTTCCGACAGGGCCCCGACGGCGCCGGCGACCATCACAGAATAGATCACGAACTGCACCAGCGCGCCGATCGAGATATTGCCTGCGGTCACATCGCGCATCCCGATCCACAAAACCCCCACGACGCCCGAAAAGATCAGCGAAATGACAATCACCGTCATCACCGCACGGGTGCCGATCCGGCGCTTGGCCGAGATGAAACTTTCCTCGGTCAGCCCGGAGAACTCGCCGCGGCTCAGGTCTTCGTGGGTGAACGCCTGCACGGTTTGGACCGACAGTAACGCCTCGGACGCATTGCCCGAGCTCTTGGCGATCCATTCCTGGTTCTCGCGACCCAACACCCGCAAACGCCGCCCCAGCACGATGATCGGCACGATCACGATCGGCACGATCAGCAGCACCAGCCCCGTCAGCTTGGCTGATGTCAGCAGCATCAGGACCAAACCACCCAGGAAGATAAACACATTGCGCAGCGCGACCGACACGGACGAGCCGATCACCGACAGGATCAACGTCGTGTCCGTGGTGATGCGGCTCAGCACTTCGCCGGTCATGATGTTTTCATAGAAAGCAGGGCTCATCCCGACGACACGGTCAAAGACCGCCTTGCGGATGTCGGCCACGACCCGTTCGCCCAGCCGCGTCACAAGATAGTAACGCAACCCGGTGCCAAGGGCGAGCAAGCTGGCCACCACCAGCGCCGCCAGGAAGTATTTATCAAGCAGTTGCGTGGTGGCTTCGCCAAACCCGTCCACAACCCGGCGCACCGCAATCGGCAGGATCAGCGAGATGCCAGCGGTGAACACCAACGCACAGAACGCCGCCAGTATCCACAACCGATAGGGCTGCATGAAGGGCCACAGCCCAGCCAATGCACCAATGCGTTTGGATTTCTCGCGTTCGTCCATTTCGACGCTGGACGCCCCTGCCTGTCTTGCCATATGACCCGCTCCTTTCGGGCAGAGATAGCTGGGCGCGACGCGACGCACAAGCCGAACTGCGGTTCGGGAATGTCGCAGAGTGGACAAGGTGACCCGGGGTCACCGAAATGTGCGGGTCACGGGTCTTTCATAAAACCGCCCCCGAATGCTATCATCCGGAGCAGAAGCAGGCCGATGAAGGACCGCGTATCATGTTTGTTTTCAATCGTATCCCCACGCTGACCGGCCTTGCGCTCGTGCTGGGCCTGGCCTCTTGTGCGACGCCGCAACAACGCTGCATCGCCGGGGCAAGTGCTGACGTGAGAACGCTCCAGTCCCAGATCGAAACGGCCGAGGCCAACATCGCACGCGGCTATGCGCTGCACCGGCAGTCGATTCCCATTACGAACACGCGGGTGTGTTACGATGCCAAGAAGCGGCCCTATACCTGTCATCGCACCGCGTATCGCCAGATTGAAACCCCGGTCACGATCGACATCGGCAATGAAAAGGCCAAGTTGGCCAGCCTGAAGGCGAAACTTGGCCAGGCGCAGCGCAAGGCTGCCGCCGGGATCAGGGCCTGTCGCCAGACCTATCCGGAATGACCCGTGTCGCCATCGTTCTGGGGGCGGCTGTGCGGCCGGACGGATCAGCCTCGCCCGCCCTTGCGCGGCGGGCACGGGCGGCGGCAGATCTGTATCAGCGTGGACAGGTCGACCAGATCATCGCATCCGGCGGCGTGCCCCGCGCGGGCCATAGCGAAGCCAGCGTCATCGCCCAGATCTGCGTGCAGGCCGGGGTGCCCGCAGCGGCCATCCAGATCGAGGATCAATCCGCCAACACGCTGGAAAACATCCGAAATTCCAAGACCCTTCTGCCGCCCGACGCACAGGTCGTGCTGGTCACGGATCGCTATCACGCCTTTCGCGCGCGCCTGACCGCCCGCGAGTTCGGCTTGTCGCCGGTCAGCGAGTCGCCCTCATTGATGCCCAACAAGGTGCACCGGATCATCCGGGGATATGGCCGCGAGGCGGCGGCGCTGTTGCTTTATGTCCTGCGCCGGGTGGGACGGATCATTTCGCAACCGTCACGGTAAGTGATGTGCCGGTGTTGCCGCTGCCATAGATGCGCACGAACACGGTGGCCCCGCCCTGTACCAGACGTTTCGCGGCCTGCGGATCAATGGATCCGTTCATCACCATGCGCTCCATGATCGCGCGATTGTCAATCGACCCGAAAAACGGATCGAACTCGTCCCCCGGCTGGCTGATGCCGTAGCGGTGGAAATTGGCCCGATCCTGACGCAGAATCTGCCAAGGCTGGCTCAGCCGCGCGCCCTTGGAGTTGAACAGGTCGGGCTGACCGATATAGGCCACATAGGATCCGATCAGGTCTTGCGCCTGTGCGGGGGTGCTGTTCAGGCCAGACAGGGCCAATCCTGCCGCAACCGCGGCAAAGGCCATGCCAAACCGTCGTCTTTGGGTTGTTCGCGCCATAGTCTCACCCTCTGTTCAATGCGTTCAACTTGGGGGGCCTGCGGCGTCGGGTCAATGGGCGGGGCATTTCTTCGCCGGACTGCCCCTATTGTGCAACGCACGGTGGCCGCGCGACACGGGCAGACCACCCGCACCGCGCCACCCGCTTCACTGAGGGTCCGTCACGGTCAGCCCCAACAGGCGCCAGGCTTGCATACCACCGCGATAATAATGGATCTTGTCCGCGGGATACCCTGCTTCGATCATCCGGCGCGCCGCCGTCGGGGACTGGCCACACCAGTTGCCGTTGCAGAACAGGGCCACGGTTTTGGCACCGTCGCAATCGAACCCGTCGAAATCAATCTCGCACCCCAGTTCGTCCAGACGATCCGGTGCCTCGTTATAGGGGATCGAGATGGCACCGGGGATCGTGCCGCCCGCGTGATCGGCCGGCACGCGGCTATCGACCACGATCACCTCGGGGTCTTGCAGCATGTCCAGAAGCTCCAACTCGCCAATCGGGGTCACACCGGGCGCGGGCACCATGGGTTGGACACAGAAATTCGGACACGGGCGCGAGGTCTGCGCCCATTCTCCGGTGATCTGGTTGTCCGGATCGGGAATTCGCGAAATCTCGACCGGGCCAGAAGATGTCTCGACGGTGACCGAGGCGACATCCGGGCGGATGTTCACCCCATCGGCCAGCGCGGGTGTGGCCAGCAACACAGTGGCCAGAACAGCAATCTTGATTTTCATGGGCGTCCCTTTCCACATCGCTCAGTCAAAGGTTTCGAACACGTCATACATGACAGGCTCAAAGCTCTTGCACAGGGTCGCGATGACCCGGTTGCGTTCGCGCATCTCGTCGGTGCGCAGCATGGCCTGAAAGTCCTCGCGCCGTTTCCATTGGGAATAGTTGGCAATCCGCGTCTGCGCGTCGTTGACATGCAGACCGGCGGCGACGAAACCCGGCTGCTTCGAAATGAACTGCTGATAGGCATCCGTCAGTGCATCCAGCAGATCCTGACAGGTGCCGGGCGTCATTTCAAACGTGGTGATAACGGTTTGATAATCGGGGGCTTTGCTGATCTTTGGCATGGCTTCCTCCTGTTGATGGGGAAAGCCTAATGCCTTTCGCGTGACAGATGAACATCAGAATTGAGGGTGGGCGGAAATGGCTCACCCTCAACTCCTGTCGCCAGCCCGTTCGGGTCCCGACTGCGGATCAGTCGAAGTCGAAAATTTCCGACAGGATCGACTTGCCGCGCTTGCGCTTATAGCGTTTCGCATGGCGGTAATCGTCGTCATAATCGTCGTCATCGTCATCATAGCGATACCGATCCTTGCGCGACGGCTTCCGGTGCCGGCGATCTTCGCGATCATCGCTTCGGGCGCTGCGCGGCGCATCTGAGGTGATCGGTCCCGGCAGGTCGCGCGGATCGGCAGGCGCGGGGGCTGGATCGGGATCCGGCAGCACCACGGCGGGGGTCGCCTTTTCAATGATCTTGTCCAATTCTCCGCGGTCCAGCCAGACCCCGCGGCAGTCGGGGCAATAGTCGATCTCGACCCCGTGGCGTTCCGTCATCAAAAGCTCTGTTCCATCAATCGGACATTTCATGTGCTGGCTCCTCCTGCCTTATCGATCAATGATGTAGGCACGAAAAAACGGGCCGCAAGAGCCCGTTTTCCCAACAATCCCGTAATGCGCGGACTATCGCGACACATGCACCGCGCAAGGCGCATGGCGCACGACGCGGGCGGCGGTCGATCCCAGAAAGAAATCGGTCAGGCCGGGCCGGTGCGAGGCAACGACGATGCAATCCACGCCGTGACGCTTTGCATAATCGACAATGGCGTGACCGGCATGGCCCGACACGACCTTGATGGCGATGTTGTCCTCGCCCTTCAGTTCTTCGGCCATGCGACGTTCCAGTTCGTGCACATTGTCTTCCAATTGGCCTTCGGGCAGGTATTGGGCGACGTAAGCCGGCACCTCTTCCATCACATGCAGGGCCGTGATGCTGGCCCCTTTTTCGGCGATGGCCTTGGCGATGCTCAACGCTTCCTTTGTATCCCGCTCATGATCCAGTGCGATCGGCACGAGGACATTCTTGTACATCTCGGCGCTCCTGTGTTTCGAGTGTTCCGTTTCCCATATTGCATATGCCAACCCGCTATGCGCAACCATGATACAGGTCAATTCACGCCGGGCATCGAACAGAGGTGCGGCATTCCTTGACAGCAAGGGTCAAGCGGGCTATCCCCGCCCCAACTCCGGGAGTCGCTAAGCTTCCGGTCCCATGGCTTTTGCCGGGATCGCCCCCTGTCAGCGCGTTGCGCCCACAGGGGCGTTCATCGTTTGGTCGGTTGGCTTGGCTTGGTCCTTGGGAAATGCGCAGCCTGCCCCTATCTGGGGATTAACGGAACGGCAAAGGAGCCGAGATATGTTCGAAAGCCTGTCAGACCGCCTGTCCGGTGTCTTTGACCGCCTGACGAAACAGGGTGCGCTGTCTGAAGATGACGTGAAAACGGCCCTGCGCGAAGTCCGCGTGGCATTGCTTGAGGCCGACGTCTCGCTGCCCGTGGCGCGTGATTTCATCAAGAAGGTGCAGGAACAAGCCACAGGTCAGGCCGTCACCAAATCCGTGACCCCCGGCCAGCAGGTTGTGAAAATCGTCCACGATGCATTGGTCGAGGTTTTGACCGGCGAAGGTGAACCGGGTGCGCTGAAGATCGACAGCCCCCCTGCCCCGATCCTGATGGTCGGCCTGCAAGGGGGCGGTAAAACGACGACGACCGCCAAGCTGGCCAAGCGTC
Organism: Aliiroseovarius sp. S2029; assembly: GCF_023195575.1. Taxonomy (NCBI): domain Bacteria; kingdom Pseudomonadati; phylum Pseudomonadota; class Alphaproteobacteria; order Rhodobacterales; family Paracoccaceae; genus Aliiroseovarius; species Aliiroseovarius sp. S2029. The sequence goes on along the minus strand of NZ_JALPQE010000002.1, from coordinate 430,537 downwards.
TGAAGGAGAAAGACGGCAAGCGTGTGCTGATGGCCTCGCTTGACGTGTATCGCCCGGCGGCGATGGACCAGCTGGCCATTCTGGGCACGCAGGTGGGCGTTGACACGCTGCCCATTGTACCGGGCCAGAAACCCGTCGACATCGCCAAGCGCGCCAAGCAACAGGCGACGATGGGCGGCTATGACGTCTATATGCTGGACACCGCAGGCCGGTTGCACATCGACGAAGTCCTGATGGACGAGGTCGAGCAGGTCTCGGCCGTGGTCAACCCCCGCGAAACGCTTCTGGTTGTCGATGGCCTGACCGGTCAGGTCGCGGTCGAGGTTGCACAGGAATTTGACGACAAGGTCGGCATTTCGGGCGTGGTTCTGACCCGGATGGATGGCGACGGGCGCGGTGGTGCCGCCCTGTCGATGCGCGCCGTGACCGGCAAGCCGATCAAATATGTCGGCCTTGGCGAAAAGATGGACGCGCTGGAAACCTTCGAGCCTGAGCGCATCGCGGGCCGCATTCTGGGCATGGGCGATATTGTTTCGCTGGTCGAAAAAGCGCAGGAAACCATCGAGGCCGAACAGGCCGAGCGCATGATGAAGCGGTTCCAGAAAGGTCAGTTCAACATGAACGACCTGAAGATGCAGCTGGAACAGATGATCAAGATGGGCGGGATGCAAGGGATCATGGGGATGATGCCGGGCATGAAGAAGATGGCCAAACAGGCCGAGGCCGCCGGCATGGACGACAAGGTGCTGAAACAGCAGATCGCGCTGATCCAGTCGATGACCAAACGCGAACGCGCAAACCCTCAGATCCTGCAAGCCAGCCGCAAGAAACGCATCGCCAAAGGGGCGGGTATGGAAGTGTCCGACCTGAACAAACTTCTGAAAATGCAGCGCCAGATGGGCGACATGATGAAGAAGATGGGCAAGATGGGCAAAGGCAAGATGCTGAAACAGGCCATGTCCGGCATGTTCGGCAAAGGCGGCGGAATGCCGGATATGGGCGGCATGGACCCGTCGTCGATGGACCCCAAGGCGCTGGAAGCCGCCGCGAAGGCGATGGGCGCCAAGGGTGGCCTGCCCGGTCTGGGCGGTGGCGGATTGCCCCCCGGCCTGTCTGGTTTCGGGAAGAAGAAATAAGATGATCGCCCCCGTGACTGTTCCCTGCCCCGGTGCTGCGATCGCCGAAGCTGCCAGATCGGCCCTACCCGTTCTGCGCACCAAGCGGCTTGTGTTGCGGGCACCTGTTCTATCGGATTTCGACGTATTCGAGCGGCTGTTCTCGTCGCCGTCTGCGAAGTTCGTGGGGCAAGAACCGGATGCCGAGGCGATCTGGGCGCAGTTCACCAATTATTCAGCCGGTTGGGTTCTGCGCGGCGATGGCATGTTCACCGTTTGCCACGGCGACACGATTGTCGGCTTCGTCTTTGCGGGTGTCGAACCGGGCGATCAAGCCATCGAGCTTGGCTTCTTCATTGCCCCCGAGGCACAGCGGCAAGGCTTCGCGTTTGAGGCCGCTGAGGCCGCACTGGCCCATCTGCGCAGCCTTGGATCCGAGCGAATCGTCAGCTATGTCGACCCCGCAAATACGGCAAGTCAGGCTTTGGTTGCCAAGCTTGGGGGTGAACAGACTGGCACCTTGGACGGCACGCTGATCTTTGCCTATCCCATGGACGACGATGGCGGGCCGGAGGCTTATTCATGACCGACACACCCAAAAACCGGCCCCCTGCCATGACCGATGATGTGACCCGCGCCGCAGCACTTTTGAAAGATCATCGCCAGTCGATCGACCGGCTGGATGCGATCCTGGTCTACACGCTGGGCGAACGGTTCAAACACACGCAGGCGGTGGGCAAGCTGAAAGCCGAACACGACCTGCCGCCATCGGACCCCGACCGCGAAGCCAAGCAGATCGAACGTCTGGAAGACCTGTCGCGCCGTGCCAATCTGGACCCGGAATTCGCCAAGAAATTCCTGAACTTCATCATTGATGAGGTGATCAGGCATCACAAGAAACATCAGGAATGATTGGGGCAGTGCCCCGCTCAAATAGCTAGAAAAACAGGAGAAACTCTTATGGCTATGAAAATTCGTCTCGCCCGTGGCGGCTCGAAAAAACGTCCCTTCTATCGTGTGGTTGCCACCGACTCGCGCATGCCGCGCGATGGCCGCTTCATCGAAAAGCTGGGTACCTATAACCCGCTTCTGCCGAAAGACTCGGAAGAGCGTGTGAAACTGGACATGGAACGCGTGCAATACTGGCTGGACCAGGGCGCACAGCCGTCCGACCGCGTGTCGCGCTTCCTGGAAGCCGCTGGCGTTCTGGAAAAGAAAGAGCGTGCAAACCTGAAGAAGGGTGAGCCGGGCAAGAAAGCTCAGGAGCGTCTGCAGGAAAAAGCCGACAAGGCTGCCGCTGCTGCCGAGGCTGCTGCCGCCCCGGCCGAAGAGCCTGCCGAAGAAGCCGCTTCGGAAGAATAGACTCCGGCGCGGAGCAGGTCTGACATGCACAGCTTTTCACGTGCGTTCCAGTCGGATCTTGAAGATCTGATGCGTTGGCGGCGCGATGTGCGCCGCTTTCGCAGCGATCCTGTGGACGAGGCACTCCTGCAAGAGTGCCTCGACGCGTTTCTGCTGGCGCCATCGGTGGGGCTGTCCGAACCCTGGCGGGTGATCCGTGTGGAAAGCGATGCGGCGCGTGCCGCGGCGCTGGACAACTTCACAGAAGCAAATGACGATGCCTTGCAGGGCTATTCCGGCGACAAGGCCCGACTGTATGCCGGGCTGAAACTGTCCGGGATGCAGGACGCGCCGGTGCAACTGGCCGTTTTCAGCGACGAGGGGACGGCGAAAGGCGCCGGCCTTGGTGCAGCCACCATGCCCGAGATGCGCCGCTATTCCGTGGTCTCGGCGATCATGCTGTTCTGGCTGGCGGTGCGCGCCCGCGGGCTTGGTCTGGGCTGGGTGTCGATCCTTGACCCGGCGCGGCTGAGCCGTGATCTTGATGTTCCGGCCAACTGGGAACTGGTCGGCTATTTCTGTCTGGGATGGCCGGAAACGGTGGACGACAGCCCGGAACTTGAACATGCGGGCTGGGAGGCGCGGCGCGGGTCGTTGCCCATCGAAACCCGCTGACACCGACGCAGGAGCAGTGACATGGGTTTGCTATTTCGTCCCTTTCGGTTGATCCTGATTGTCGGGGCCGGGTTTCTGGCCGGGTTGCTGTTTGAACGAAATTCGATGACGGACCGCTGTCTTGACCGGGGTGGAGCCGTTGATCGGGGCATTTGCGTAGGTGTGGAATGAGCGAAGATCGGATTTGCGTGGGCGCGATTGCCGGGGCTTATGGCGTGAAGGGCGAGTTGCGGGTGAAAAGCTTCTGTGCCGAACCGGACGCGATCGGCGACTACAGCCCGCTCTGGTCCGAGGATGGCAGCCGCCAGTTTGCCCTGACGCTGGATCGCCCGATCAAGAATGGATTTGCGGCCCGGATCGACGGTGTGCACACGAAGGAAGACGCCGATGCACTGCGCGGCACCCGGCTGTTTGCCGATCGAAGCGCATTGCCCAACCTGCCGGATGACGAATATTACCACGCGGATCTGATCGGTCTGGTGGTGCTGGACACGGGCGGGCGTGAGTTGGGGCGCGTGTCTGCGGTGCACAATCACGGCGCCAGTGACGTGCTGGAGGTGCAGGGACCCGGCCTGAAAACAGGCGCACTTTTGCCCTTCACGCTTGAGGCCGTGCCGACCGTCGACCTTGCGGCAGGACGGATTATCGCCGACCCGCCAAAAGGCGTCTTTCCGGAATGACGCATGTGATCGTCCATGCCGGGTTTCACAAGACTGGCACGACAAGCCTTCAGGATTTCCTTGCCCATAACCGCACAGCCCTTGCACCGTGGCTCGATTACTACGGTCAGCGGGATTTCATGAACGCAGGCGCTGCCGCCCGCCTCTATGCTCAGCGCCCGTTTCCGCATCGCCTTTATGTGTTTCGAAGGGCGTTTCGCACGTTTCTGGCCGCGATCCCCGATCACGACACGATCATCCTGTCGCGCGAAAGTTTCTCGGGCGGAATGCCCGGACACCGGATGTTGGGCGGGCGAATGATCACGTCCTATCTGCCGGCGGCGCGCAGATTGGCGCGCTCTATCGTGAAAGAGCTGCGCCTGCGCTTTGGCCCGGATGTGACGATCACGTTCTTCTACACGACCCGCGAACGCGAGGCGTGGCTGCGCTCCGTCCATGGGCATCTGTTGCGCTCAATCCGTCTGACCGATGATTACGACACCTTTCGCGGGCGGTTCCCGATGGACATAACCCCGATTGAACAGGCGCGGCAGATGGCAGACGCGCTGTCCCCCATCCCGGTCGCCACCGCCGCGCTGGAGGATCATGCCGACGACCCGCATGGCCTGGCCAGCGCGTTGCTGGATCTGGCAGATGTGCCTGCGGCGGTGCGTGCAGACCTCGCCCCTGCCCCGCACAGGAACCGTGGACAGGGTGAAAATCTGCGCGCGACATTTCTGGCTTTGAACCGGCAGCGCCTATCGAAGCAGGAACTGAAAGCGCAGAAAGAACGTCTGCTGGCGCCGCATCGTCGCACGCCCTGACTTCCCCCCCCAACCGAAACCCGGTATGGGAAACGCCATGACGGACAAACCAAAGCGCCCTGAACCAGACACACCCACAAGCCCCAGGGCCCGCGGGATGAAATCGCATGGCAAGATCGCGGTTTCAGCCTCGATCAAACCGCGTGCGTTGATGACTGACACGCCGCGCTATGCCGGGGTCTGGACGGCGAAGGTGATCACCTTGTTCCCAGATGCTTTTCCCGGCGTGCTGGGCGAAAGCCTGACGGGGCGGGCCTTGAAGGACGGGCTGTGGGCGCTGGAGCCCATTGACCTGCGCCCGTTTGGCGAGGGCAGGCATCGCAACGTCGACGATACCCCGGCAGGCGGCGGTGCGGGCATGGTGCTGCGTGCGGATGTGTTGGGCCAGGCCATTGACACGGCCCAATCAGGCGTAACCAGGGATCGCGCCAAGTGGCCCATCCTCTACATGTCGCCGCGTGGGCGTCCGTTGGATCAGGCCATGGCCCGCAAGTTTGCCGCCTGCGACGGAATGACCATCCTGTGCGGGCGGTTTGAAGGCGTCGATGAACGGGTGCTGGAAGAATACGAGGTTGAAGAGGTCAGCCTGGGCGATTTCGTTCTGACCGGAGGCGAGATTGCCGCCCAGGCCCTGCTGGACGCCACGGTGCGGCTTCTGCCCGGCGTCCTGGGCAACGAAGCTTCGGCCGAAGAGGAAAGTTTTTCCGCCGGGCTTCTGGAACACCCGCAATACACCCGCCCCGCAACGTGGCGCGGACGCCCCATCCCCGAGGTTCTGATGTCTGGCCATCACGGCAAGATCGCGGATTGGCGGCGCGAGAAGAGCGAACAACTTACGCGCGAGCGGCGGCCCGATCTGTGGGAATCATTGCGGCGAAACCGCGACGAGGACGGGGCGAACTGACCCGGTTCGTCGCATTTCAATCAAGGCTTTTTTGTGGCTTTGTTTCGAAAAGTGCAACTGTTCGCGATCGGCGCCCAAAACTGTTTCGAAAATCCTTAAAATAAAACGGGTTATATCCTTTTGCACTCGCCATTTATGGGGAACCGAGAAAGGTGAATTTGTGTCATTTTCTGGGCGTGTAACGTTGAATTAACGATAGACCGACCCACCATTGCAAGAGATACCGCAAACCACCACGCGACCATCTTTCTTAGTCTCTTTTCGATTGAAAACAGTTTGTGAACTTCGAACTCTGAACGACCGGATAACGGCAGGAAAGGTAAACGACATGGAACTCTTGATCACCGCCAAGCAGAACCGCATCAACGCGCTGAACGCCCTTGCACAGAAAAAGCGTGCAGCTTGCACCCCGCGTCCAACAGCGGAATTGAAGCGTCGCATCCCGATGTTTCGCACGGCGCGCACCGGGTTTTCGGCCCCCCTCGTCCTAGCTTGACGAACACCACTCACGGACGCCGAAACACAGGAAGCTGCGCCAGGCACAGGGCGCAGCTTCCTCTTTTTTTTGGGGGGCTGCGCACCTTCATTCTGTCCTTGATCCGGGGGGGCAATGCCCCTATACACCGCTCGTCTGCCACTCGTTCGAGTCGCGCGGGCGTTTTTCATTTGGGGTGGTGCGTTCTTCTGCATCCAAAGACCCGGCTGAAAAACAGACAAGAAACGACGGACGACCTCCTGCGGGCGCGATGGCGGACCCGGTGAAGACAAGGAGCTCTTGGACGGCAGCTAACTTTGCGGACCAACCGCAAGCACAGATAGGAGATGGTCAGATGAACCTGATCGCAGAGCTTGAGGCGGAACAGATTGCCGCCCTGGGAAAGGATATTCCCGATTTCAAAGCCGGTGACACCATTCGCGTCGGCTTCAAGGTGACCGAAGGGTCGCGCACCCGTGTGCAGAACTATGAAGGCGTGTGCATCAGCCGCAAGAACGGGTCGGGCATTGCCGGATCGTTCACCGTGCGCAAGATTTCCTTCGGCGAAGGCGTGGAGCGTGTGTTCCCGCTGCACTCGACCAACATCGACTCGATCACCGTGGTGCGTCGTGGTCGCGTGCGTCGCGCCAAGATGTATTACCTGCGCAGCCGCCGTGGTAAATCGGCTCGTATCGCAGAAGATGCCAACTACAAAGCCAAGAAAGCATAAGGAGCGTCGTTATGAAAAAGGATATTCATCCCGACTATCACATGATCGACGTCAAGATGACCGACGGCACGATCGTTCAGATGCGCTCGACCTGGGGCAAGGAAGGCGACACGCTGGCGCTGGACATCGACCCCTCGGCGCACCCGGCCTGGACCGGTGGCGGCACCCGCCTGCTGGACACTGGCGGACGCGTGTCGAAATTCAAATCGAAATACGAAGGGTTCGGCTTCTAAGCCCAACCTTTTTTCAAGACAGAAACGCCGTCCCAACCGGGGCGGCGTTTTTCGTTGCGGGTCGTGACAAGCCCCCCTAGCCTTGGCGACGAACCATCGGCAGGGGGCGCAGGATGATCTCACAATTTGGGCCAGAGATCTGGCTGGCTGACGGCCCCTCGATCAAAGCCGCCGCTGGCTTTCACTATCCGACGCGCATGGTGGTGATCCGGTTGCCGGGCAACGACCTGTTCGTCTGGTCCCCCATCGCACTGACGGACGCACTGAGGCACGAGGTGTCCGCCCTTGGCCGGGTGAAATACCTGATCGCCCCGAACACGCTGCATCACGTTTTCATGTCTGATTGGATCGCGGCTTTCCCAGACGCGGCCCCCTTTGCCGCGCCGGGACTGCCTGCGAAAAGAAGCGACATCGCCTTTGCCGGCACATTGTCCGATACGCCGGAAACCGTCTGGGCCGGTGCCATCGACCAGATCGCCTTTGCCGGAAACGCCATCACCACCGAAATCGTGTTTTTTTACCGCCCCAGTGGCACGATCCTGTTCACCGACCTGCTTCAGCAACTGCCCAAGGGCTGGTTTTCCGGCTGGCGGGCCGTCATAGCGCGCCTTGACCTGATGACCGAGCCTGAACCTGCGGTGCCCCGGAAATTTCGGATCGCCTTTCGGGACAAAGCCGCCCTGCGACGGGCTGTGCACCGGGTGAAATCATGGGAACCGCAAGCGGTCATCATGGCGCATGGATCACCGGTGACGGATAACGCGCGCGCCTTTCTTGACCGCGCCTTCGCATGGGTTCCCGGTGTCGATTAGCATCCAACGCGACAGGGCCGCCGCACCCCACCTATGGCACTGAGGACTCAACCCCGATTTCAATGCGCGCAGCATCTTCCCCCCGTTGGGCTTCGTATCTATAGTCCCCGCACATAAGAAGCTGCACAACAGTCGGGGATACAGGCGTGGCGCATATTATTGTGGTCGGAAACGAAAAGGGCGGGGCTGGCAAATCCACCGTGTCCATGCATGTGGCAACGGCGCTGGCGCGGCTGGGCCACAAGGTCGGGGTGCTTGATCTGGACCTGCGCCAGAAGACATTTGGCCGCTTTGTCGAAAACCGCAAGGCCACCATGGCGCGCGAAGGCGTCGATCTGGCGACCCCTGAATACCATGACTTGCCCGAGGTCGATCCCGCCACATTGAAACCCGGCGAAAACCCCTATGACCGGCGCCTGTCCATGGCCGTCGCAGCACTTGAGGCGGATCGCGATTTCATCATCATTGACTGCCCCGGATCGCATACCCGCCTCAGCCAGGTGGCCCATTCGCTGGCCGACACGCTGATCACGCCGCTCAATGACAGTTTCGTCGATTTCGACCTGCTGGCACATATCGACCCGGACACGAACAAGGTCAAAGGCCCGTCTGTCTATTCCGAGATGGTGTGGAACGCGCGGCAGTTGCGCGCCAAGGCCGGGCTGAAACCGATCGACTGGGTCGTTGTGCGCAACCGTCTGGGCGCGCAAATGATGCACAACAAGAAAAAGATGGGCGATGCGGTCGAAGACCTGTCCAAGCGCATCGGCTTTCGCGTGGCGCCGGGCTTCAACGAACGGGTGATCTTCCGCGAACTGTTCCCGCGCGGCCTGACCTTGCTTGACCTGCGCGACGTGGGTGTTGTGGGGCAGATGAACATCTCGAACGTGGCGGCCCGTCAGGAATTGCGCGAGCTGATGAAGGCGTTGAACCTGCCCGGTGTCGAGGTGAAGATCTAACCGGCCCCCGCCGCGTTTTCCCCCTTTCCGAAGGGCGTGGCCCCGACTACGCTCGCCCTCATGTTGCGTTTCGTCCTGACCCGCGCCTTGTCGCTTGGCCTGAGCCTTGTGGTTGCCTCGCTGGTGATCTTCGCGATGATCGAGGTTATTCCGGGCGACCCCGCGTCTTTCATGCTGGGCCTGAATGCGCAGCCTGAAACGGTGGCGGCACTGCGCAAGGACCTTGGATTGGATGGATCACTGCCCGCCCGCTATCTGGGCTGGGTCGGCGGCATGATCACAGGGGATTTCGGCCTGTCCTATACCTATCGTGTGCCGGTGTCCGAACTGGTGATGGAGCGGCTTCAGGTCTCGTTGCCGCTCGCGCTTTTTGCGCTGTGCCTGTCCACCCTGATCGCCATCCCGGTTGGCCTCGTCGCCGCGGCCCGGCGCGGCAATCCCGCCGATTACACCATCATGGGGGCGACGCAACTGGGCATCGCGGTGCCGAACTTCTGGTTTGCCATGTTGTTGGTGATGGTCTTTGCGGTGCAGCTTCGCTGGTTTTCCGCAGGCGGCTTTCCCGGTTGGGACGAAGGCGTCTGGCCCGCGATGAAGGCGCTGACGCTGCCTGCGGTGGCCTTGGCCCTGCCGCAGGCGTCCATTCTGGCGCGGGTCATGCGGTCGTCGCTGCTGGACGTGCTGCATCAGGACTATATGCGCACCGCCCGCGCCAAGGGGCTGACCATGGCCCAAGCCACCCGCCGCCACGCCCTGCGCAACGCGCTGATCCCGGTTCTGACCATTATCGGTTTGCAATTCAGCTTCCTGCTGGCGGGCGCGATCATCATCGAGAACGTCTTTTTCCTGCCCGGCCTTGGGCGGCTGATCTTTCAGGCGATCACGCAGCGCGATCTTGTGGTCGTCGAAAGTGTGGTGATGCTGTTGGTCTTTGCGGTGATCCTTGTGACCTTTCTGGTCGATGTGGCCTATGCGCTGGTCGACCCCCGTTTGCGGAGGCGCCGATGACCCGCCTGCCCGCCCAGCTTTGGATCGGCGCGGTGCTGAGCACCGTGTTGCTGTCCGCGGCACTTCTGTCCTTCCTCTGGACCCCTTACGACGTGACCGCGCTCAACATCGGTGCCAAGTTGCGCGCGCCTTCTGCCGATTATCTGCTGGGCACCGACCATTTCGGGCGCGACCTTCTGTCCATGCTGATGGAGGGCGGGCGCATTTCCATCGCCGTCGCCGTTCTGGCCGTCGGCATCGGAATGGTGATCGGCGTGCCGCTTGGGCTGATGGCTGCCGCCAACCGGGGTGGCTGGCTGGACGAGGTGATCATGCGCGGAAATGATCTGATCTTTGCCTTCCCCTCGCTGGTTATCGCCATCCTGATCACCGCAACCTTCGGCCCTTCGGCCACCAATGCGATCATCGCCATCGGCATATTCAACATCCCCGTTTTCGCCCGCGTGGCGCGTGGCGGCGCGCTGACGATCTGGACGCAGGATTTCATCATGGCCGCGCGGGTGGCGGGCAAGGGCAAGGCGCGCATCAGCGTCGAGCATATTCTGCCCAACATCGCCAACCTGCTGATCGTTCAGGGCACCATCCAGTTTTCACTGGGTATTCTGGCCGAGGCGGGGTTGAGCTATGTGGGACTTGGCGCACAACCCCCGACCGCCAGCTGGGGGCGGATGCTGGCGGATGCGCAGACCATGATCTATTCCCACCCGCGCCTGGCCATCGCGCCGGGCCTGGCCATTGTCGCGATGGTGCTGGGCCTGAACCTGATGGGCGACGGTCTGCGCGATCTGCTGGACCCCCGGATCAGAAGGGCGCGCCTATGATCCGTGTCGCCGACCTGTCGCTGTCCATTCATGGCGCCCCGATCCTGCACGATGTGGACCTGTCCATCGCGCCCGGGCAGGTGGTCGGGCTGGTTGGCGAAAGCGGGTCGGGCAAGTCGATGACGGCGCTGGCCCTGATGGGGCTTCTGCCGCGCGGCATGACCCGAACAGGGCAGATATGGCTGGACAACACTGACCTTGCCGCGCTGGACGAAGGGGCGATGTGCGACATTCGCGGGCGTCGTATCTCGATGATTTTTCAGGAACCGATGACCGCGCTGAACCCGGTGAAAACCATCGGCGATCAGGTGGCAGAGGCGTTGTTGATCCACGGGCGCGCCAATCGCGACGATGCCCTGCGCATCGCCGCTGAGAAACTGGCACGCGTGGGCCTGCCGCAAGACCGTTTCCCGCTGGATCGTTATCCGCACGAGCTGTCAGGTGGGCAGCGGCAGCGTGTCTGCATTGCCATGGCCATCGCCCTGCATCCCGACCTTTTGATTGCAGACGAACCGACCACGGCGCTGGACGTTACCACACAGGCGCAAATTCTGGACCTGTTGAAAGAACTGGTCGCCGAGGACGGCATGGGGCTTCTGCTGATCACCCATGATCTGGCCGTGGTCGCAGGCATGGCCGATCACGTCGCCGTCATGCGCAAGGGCGAGATCGTTGAGCAGGGTGAAACCGAACCCCTGTTTCGCACCATGTCGCACCCCTATACTCGCCAGCTGCTTGAGGCCTCGGGCCATGTGCCGGATGGTCAGGCCATTCCTCAAGATACCCCGCTGCTTGAGGTCCGCAGCGCGGTGCGTGACTACCCCTTGCCGCGCACGTCCCTGTTCGGCCCAGCCCCGCAATTTCGTGCCGTGGACGGCGTCAGCTTCACGCTGAACAAAGGTGAAAGCCTTGGGCTGGTTGGCGAAAGCGGCTGCGGGAAGTCCACGCTCAGCCGCGCCATTCTGGGGTTGGAGCCGTTGCAGGGCGGGGAAGTCCTGCTCAATGGCACCCCGGTCGCCCCTGACATGCCGCACGCCCGCCGTGCCGGGCTGCAGGTGGTGTTTCAAGACCCTTACGGCAGCTTCAATCCGCGATGGACCGTGGAACGATTGGTCGCCGAGCCGTTTCACCTGCTGGGCAGCCGCCCCCATGACTGGCGCGACCGCGTGCGCGATGCGCTGGCCGAGGTCGGCTTGGACACTGACACCATGACCCGCTATCCGCACGAGTTTTCCGGCGGCCAACGCCAACGCATCGCCATCGCGCGTGCCCTGATCTTGCGACCCGAGCTAATCATCCTCGACGAAGCTGTGTCGGCGCTCGATGTCTCCATCCGCGCCGGTATCCTCGACCTGCTGGCAGACCTGCAGGCGCGTCACGGGATGGGCTATCTGTTCATCAGCCATGACCTTGGCGTCGTGCGCTCGATCACGGATCGGGTTCTGGTGATGAAGGCCGGCCAGATCGTCGAGGACGGCGCCACGGACGCGGTCTTTGCCACGCCCCGACACGCCTATACGCAAACCCTGATCAACGCGGCACCCGCCATCCCGTCCGCGTGGAAGGAGGCCCAGATCAATGAAACATGAGATGAAAGAGCTTTGGTTCGACTCGACGGAAATCCTGATTGGCGGGGACTGGCGCAAGACCGCGCATACGCTGCCCGTCGCAGACCCCTCAACGGGCCAGACCTTCGCGCAGATCGCGCGCGGAGCCGCACCCGAGATCGACGCCGCCGTGTCCGCCGCCAAAGCCGCGTTGGATGGCGACTGGGGCCGCATGACGGCCACCGAACGCGGGCGCATCCTGACGCGGATCGGGCAGTTGGTGGAAACGCGGGTGGAGGAGTTGACCGCGCTTGAGGCGCGCGACGTGGGCAAGCCCCTGACCCAAGCGAAGAACGACGCCGTGGCTCTGGCGCGATACATGGAATTCTATGGGGGTGCCGCCGACAAGGTGATGGGTGAAACGATCCCCTATCTGGACGGCTATACCGTCTATACCCTGCGTGAACCGCATGGCGTCACGGGACATATCGTGCCTTGGAACTACCCGATGCAGATCATCGGACGCTCGGTCGGGGCGGCACTGGCGATGGGCAATGCCTGCGTGTTGAAACCCGCCGAAGAGGCCTGCCTGACCGCGCTGGCTTTCGCGCGACTGGCCGAAGAGGCCGGGTTGCCCAAAGGCGCGCTGAATGTCGTCACCGGGCTGGGCGAGGAAGCGGGTGCGGCCCTGTCCTCCCATCCCGGTGTTCAGCATATCAGCTTCACCGGATCGGTGCCGGTGGGTGGGCTGGTGCAGGCCGCCGCCGCACAGAACGTGGTGCCGGTGACGCTGGAGCTTGGGGGCAAGTCACCTCAGTTGGTGTTCGACGATGCCGACCTTGATGCCGCACTGCCCTTTCTTGTCGGCGCGTGTATCCAGAACGCGGGCCAGACCTGTTCGGCCAGTTCGCGGGTGCTGGTGCAGCGCGCCGTCTATGATGACGTGGTGGCGCGGATGGGTGCGGCCTATGACGCCTTGCAAGTGGGGCCTGCGACTTCCGACCTGAATGTTGGCCCCTTGATCTCGGCACGTCAGAAAGAGATTGTCGAAGGGTTTCTGACACAAGGCGGCGATCTGCGTATCGCGGGACGGGGACAAATCACAGACGCGCCCGAGGGTGGGCATTACGTGGCCCCGACCCTTTTTGCCGATGTAGCGCCCGATCACCCGCTGGCGCGGGACGAGGTGTTCGGCCCGGTGCAAGTCGTCATCCCCTTCGAGACCGAGGGCGAAGCTGTCCAGATCGCAAACGCCACCGATTACGGGCTGGTGGCGAGCATCTGGACCGCCGATGGCGCACGTCAGATGCGGCTGGCCAAACGCCTGCGCGCGGGGCAGGTGTTCATCAACAATTACGGCGCGGGCGGCGGGGTTGAACTGCCCTTCGGGGGTGTCGGCAAATCCGGGCATGGACGCGAAAAGGGGTTCGAGGCGCTTTACGGATTCTCGCAGTTGAAAACCGTCGCGGCGAAACACGGCTAGGGCATGGGCGCGCGGCTGAAACTCTCGAACAAGCAGGCGCGGCATTTATGGCTGTGGACCAACGCCCTGTCGGACACGCCTACCGGCCCGCTGGATCTTGACGCGATCATCTGGCGGCTGGGGTTTGTGCAGATCGACACCATCCGCAACGTGACCCGCGCGCACAATCATATCCTCTGGAGCCGCAATCAGAACGTCCGCGAAGGGATGATCTGGGACCGGCTGGCCAAGCGAGATGTGTTTGAACATTTCACCCATGATGCCAGCCTGATCGACCGGCGCGTTCTGCCCTTTTGGCGGCGGCAATTCGACCGGCTGGGCGCGCGGGCTGGACGGCACGCTTGGTATCAATCGGGGTTGGGGCGGGCCCAGATCGCCGAGATCCGGCGACGCATCACCGATGAAGGTGCCCTGTCCACACATGCCTTTGACACCAAGGCGGAAAGTCGCGAAATGTGGGCGCGGCCACCCCACAAGAAAGCTCTGGACCAGATGTGGTATGCGGGCGAGCTTGCGACCTGCCACCGCAAGAATTTCGTGAAGTTCTATGATCTTGGTGAACGAGTGTTTCCAGCGTATGATCCGGTCGAGGATTCCAAGGCGGTCGACTGGCTGTGCTCTGCCGCAATTGACCGGCTGAGTTTCGGCACAACCGGCGAGGTTGGCCGCTTTTGGGACGCAATGAGTGCGCGCGAGGCGAAACACTGGTGTGACACCGCCGATCTGGTGCCCATCGAGGTTGAAACCGCCGACAAGGGCTGCTTCACCGGGCTGGCCCACCCGGATATCGAAACCCGGCTGGACACTATGCCCACCCCGACCAGCCGCTTGCGTATCCTGAACCCATTTGACCCGGCCATCCGCGACCGCGCCCGGCTGGAGCGCCTGTTCGGTTTTGAGTATCGCAACGAGATGTTCGTGCCAAAACCCAAGCGACGCTGGGGGTATTACGTCTATCCGCTGCTGGAAGGCGACCGCTTCGTCGGGCGGATCGAACTGAAGGCAGATCGCAAGGCAGGGGTGTTGAGCATCGTCGGGTTCTGGCCTGAGCCAAGGGTGCAATGGCCAGTGGCTCGTCACGCAAAGCTTGAGGCCGAGCTTCAGAGATTTGCACGCTTTGCAGGACTGAAGCAGGTGGTGTGGCATACCACGCCGGGTTGACTTGCACCGCCGTTCAAATCGGCGCAAGCTCGGCCCAACAACCAAGGGGGACTGGATGCGGCTTCAAGGGAAAACAGCCATCGTGACCGGAGGCGCGTCGGGGTTCGGGGCGGGAATCGTGCGCAAATTCGCAGCCGAAGGCGCGCGTGTGATGGTCGCCGATGTGAATGACGATCTGGCCCGCGAGATGGCCGCCGAGGTGGACGGTGTGGCCCATCACGTCGATGTCTCAAGCAGCGACAGCGTGGCCCAGATGGCGCGCGCCGCGCATGAGCTTTGGGGACAGATGGATATCATCGTCAACAATGCAGGGATCACCCATCTGCCCAAACCGATGGAAGAGGTGGACGAAGGCGAATTCGACCGTGTGTTTGCCGTCAACGCCAAATCGGTTTACCTGATGGCGCGCTTTTTCGTGCCGGCGATGAAGGCGGCGGGCAAAGGCGCGATCCTCAACGTGGCCTCGACCGCTGGCCTCAGCCCGCGCCCGAACCTGAACTGGTACAACGCATCAAAAGGCTGGATGATCACTGCCACCAAAACCATGGCGGTCGAGCTGGCTCCGCATGGCGTGCGGGTCAATGCGATCTGTCCGGTGGCGGGCGAAACCCCGCTTCTGTCCAGCTTCATGGGCGAGGACACGCCCGAGATGCGGGCGAAGTTCCTGGCGACCATCCCGCTGGGCCGGTTTTCGACCCCTGAAGATATGGGGAATGCGGCATGTTTTCTTTGCTCGGACGAAGCATCGATGGTCACGGGCGTGGCGATGGAAGTCGATGGCGGGCGGTGCATCTGACGGGATGTCAGAACCGGGGGTTTCACACCCCCGGGCCCCCGTGGGATATTTGAGACAAGAAAAAGAGAGTGCGATGAAACCCGGAGCCAGAAATCTGATCACCGATGTCGCCGGTCTTTATGTTGGCAATGCCGGGGATGAGGTTATCAAAACCGGCGCGACCGTGATGGTGGGCGATGCGCCGTTCACGGCGGGCGTTCACATCATGGGTAGCGCGCCGGGCACACGCGAAACCGCACTGCTGGCCCCTGACAAGCTGGTGCAAGAGGTGAATGCGCTGGTGTTGTCGGGGGGATCGGCCTTCGGACTGGATGCGGCATCCGGTGTGGCGGATGGGTTGCGGGCGCAGAGGCGCGGGTTTCTGGTGGGCGATCAGCGGGTGCCGATCGTGCCGGGCGCGATCCTGTTTGATCTTCTGAATGGCGGCGACAAGGCGTGGGCCGAAAACCCTTACAAGGCGTTGGGACGCGCTGCGCTGGAGGCGGCGGGGTCTGAGTTTGCCCTGGGCACGGTTGGTGCGGGCACAGGGGCAACGGTTGACGGGTTGAAGGGGGGGCTTGGGTCGGCCTCGCTGGTGTTGGAGTGCGGGATCACGGTCGGGGCATTGGTGGCCGTGAACGCCTTGGGTGCGGTGACGATGGGTGACGGCCCCGCCTTCTGGGCCGCCCCGTGGGAGATGAATGACGAGTTCGGCGGGTGCGGCATCGGCACCCACGACCCGACCTTCGAACCGCGCCCCGAGGCCCGTCTGGGCGAAAACACCACCATTGCCATCATTGCAACAGATGCGGTGTTGACCCAAGCGCAGGCCACCCGTCTGGCCACCGCCGCCCATGACGGGATGGCGCGCGCGATCCATCCCAGCCACACACCGTTCGACGGCGATCTGGTCTTTGCCGCCGCCACTGGCGCCCGCGCCCTGCCTGACGCAGGTTTTGATGCACTGCGCCTGGGTCATGCCGCCGCCACCTGTCTGGCGCGCGCCATTGCACGCGGCGTTTATGCGGCAATACCCTCGCCAGAAGACACAATGCCCACATGGGCCGAGAAATTTAGCTGAGGAGAGTTTCATGAAGCATCTTATCAAAGCAACCGCTTTGGCGACCCTGATCGCACCCCTCCCTGTCTTTGCCGATGAAGTGACGGACACGCTGAACAGTGCCCTCAAGGCTTATGAAGAGGGCGACATCAAATACACGCTGGAAGAGCTGGAATATGCCAAGCAACTGCTACAGGCGATGAAAACTGCCGATCTTGCCAAGTTCCTGCCCGATGCGCCCGACGGCTGGACGCGCGAGGTGTCGACCGAGATGAATGCGGGACTGGCAATGCTGGGTGGCGGCGCGGGGGCCGAGGCCACCTATTCCAACGGTCCGGATGCGTTTTCGATCACGATCATGGCCAACAATCCGATGGTCGGGGCGTTGTCGGGTATGCTGTCGAACGCCGCGCTGATGGGGATGAAGCTGGAACGGGTGGGGCGGATGAAATACCTGAACCAGGATGGGGAGTTGTCGGGCATCGTGGATGGCCGGATCCTGATACAGGCTGAAGGCGCGGATGTTGCGGTAATGATCCCGGTCCTGGAAACCATCGACCACCGCGCGTTGGAAGATTTCGGACGCTGACGGTCAACCCAACAGATCAGCCACCATGTCGCTGTCCGGATCGCTGAGCGGTTCGATCACATCGAAATGGTGGCGGCCCGGCGCGATGACCAGTTCGGCCTCGGACCAGGCCAGTGCCAGATCACGCGCCTGATCCAGAAAGGCGGGGCGTTCATCTGCCCCCACCCAGATTGTCGTGGGGATGCCCGCGCGCGCGTCGTTCAAGGCGGGGCTTTCGACCTGCGCCTCGGCCGCGTCAATCCGCAGCGTGTCGTTCATTGTGGTCTGCATCAGCGGGTGAAGATCCCCCAGCGGCGAAATGGGAAGGATCCGGGCGATCCGGTCCCGGCATGTCAAATCGACATCAAGGCAGTTCATTCGCGCCACCAGATGCCCCCCTGCAGAGTGACCGACCAGCCGGATCGGGCCGTCTACATATGCGGCCGCCGCCTCGATGGCGCGGGCGACTGTGCGGGTGATCTGGCCAATGCGGGCGTCCGGCGCGAGCGGATAGGACGGCAGCGCCACCGCATAGCCGTGTGCCACGGCCCCAGCTGCCAGGTGGGTCCAGTCGCGTCGTCCGAATGCTTTCCAGTAACCGCCATGCACGAACACCACCAAGCCGTTTGGTGTCGCCTCGGGCAGCACCAGATCAAAGGCATTCGAAGCATCTTCGCCGTAAGGCAGGTCCAGACGAAGATTCTTGTGCGCAGCGCGGAAGTCGCTTGCTGATTTCTTCCATTTCGCCGGGAAATCGTTTCCATTCGGGATGAAATCCGCGTTCGCATAGGCTATGTCGAAATTCATATCAGATGTCCTGTGATTGCTTCGGGTCACCCCCGAACGACACATGAGCTATGGGAGAGTAAAATGGCCGCCAACGCAACCGAGCTGAAGAGCTTGCTGAAAGACCCGTCACTGTTTGAGACCCGCGCCTATGTGAATGGCGAATGGATCGACGCCGATAATGGGGCCACCTTTGATGTGACAAACCCCGCCCGGGGAGACGTGATCGCCAAAGTGGCCGACTTGTCACGCAACGAGGTCGCCCGCGCCATCGACGCCGCCGACAAGGCAGGCCGCGAATGGGCCAAGCGCACCGCGAAAGAGCGTGCCAACATCATGCGCAAATGGTTCAACCTGATGATGGAGAACCAAGGCGACCTTGCCACCATTCTGACCGTAGAAATGGGCAAACCGCTGGCCGAAGCCACGGGTGAAATCGCCTATGGTGCAAGCTTCATTGAATGGTTCGGGGAGGAGGCCAAACGCATCTATGGCGAAACCATTCCCGGCCACCAGCCAGACAAACGCCTGATGGTGATCCGTCAGCCGATCGGGGTCGTTGCCTCGATCACCCCGTGGAACTTCCCCAATGCGATGATCACCCGCAAATGCGGCCCGGCCGTGGCCGCTGGCTGTGGCTTCGTGGGTCGTCCGGCGGCTGAAACCCCGCTGTCCGCCACCGCGCTGGCCGTTCTGGCCGATCGCGCAGGCATCCCGGCGGGCGTGTTCAACATCGTGCCCAGCTCGCGCAGCTCGGACATCGGCAAGGAGTTCTGCGAAAACCCCTTGGTGCGCAAGCTGACCTTCACAGGCTCGACCAATGTTGGCCGCATCCTGCTGCGTCAGGCTGCCGATCAGGTGCTGAAATGCTCAATGGAGCTGGGCGGCAACGCACCCTTCATTGTGTTTGACGACGCCGATCTGGATGCTGCTGTCGAGGGCGCCATCGCCTGCAAATTCCGCAACAACGGCCAGACCTGCGTCTGTGCCAACCGGATTTATGTGCAGGAAGGCGTCTATGACGATTTTGCCAAACGCTTCGCCAAGGCCGTGTCCGCCCTGCCCGTCGGTGACGGCTTGAATGAAGGCATCGCCCTTGGCCCGTTGATCTCGCAAGACGCGGTGGACAAGGTGCGCGAGCACGTGGCCGACGCGACATCGAAAGGCGGCGAAGTGATCCTTGGCGGCAAGGAGCACGAGAAAGGCGGGTTGTTTTTCGAACCCACGATCATCAAGAACGCCACGCGTGATATGGAGGTCGCCACGGACGAAACTTTCGGCCCCATGGCGCCCTTGTTCAAGTTCAAGGACGAAGATGACGTGATCGCACAGGCCAATGACACGATCTTCGGGTTGGCGTCGTATTTCTATGCCAACAACCTCAGCCGCGTTTACAAAGTGGCCGAGGCGCTGGAATACGGAATCGTTGGCGTGAACACCGGCATCATCTCGACCGAGACCGCACCGTTTGGCGGCGTGAAACAATCGGGCCTTGGCCGCGAGGGCTCGCGCCACGGGATCGAGGATTTCCTTGAGATGAAATACATCTGCATGTCGGTGTAAACGCGTGAAAACCGAATGAATTGAAGGCGGTGGGGCAACCTGCCGCCTTTTTTCGTTTTTCCGCCAAGGATTGACCTCTGGGCCGCGTCTTACTCTATGTGAAGATGATGACCGATCAGGACGAGGAACTGGCCGCAGCGGCGGCGACAGGAGACAGGACCGCCTTCGCGGCCCTGCTGTCGCGTCATTATGATCGGCTGTTTGCCTTCACGTTCCGCCTGACCGGGAACCGGGCTGACGCCGAGGATTTGACGCAGGACATATGCGCCGCCCTTCCCGCGAAACTGGCGGGGTTTCGGGCGGATGCGCGGTTCACAACGTGGCTCTACCGCGTGGCTGTGAACGCCGCGCATGACCGCCGCCGACGCGCCGCAACCCGCGCGAAAGCTGCAGATGGTTGGGGTGACTGGGAAGTGAACCGGCGCGAAGCGATCCGTGAGGAAGCCGCGGCGCAAGACTGGCTGGCCCAAGCCATGACCGCTCTGCCCGACGAATTACGCGACACCGTGGCGCTGGTACTGGGCGAGGAATTGACGCAGGCGCAAGCCGGCGACGTTCTGGGCCTGTCCGAGGGCACAATCGCCTGGCGGATGTCCGAAGTGAAGAAACGCCTGCGTGCAATGCGGGCAGAGGAGGACGCGATATGACCGACGATCTTGACGATCTGAAGGCCGCCCTGCGCTCGGCCCCGCCTGCGCCGGACCCTTCGAAAAAGGATGCCGATCTGGCGCTTGCGATGAAAAATTTCGATGACCTCCAAGGATCGCGACCTGACGCGCGTCCTATGTCTGACGCTCCGAAATTCGGGGTGATTGGAAAAGGAGTATCGAAAATGTTGAACGCTTTGAACACACGCGGCGGGTTGGCTGCGACGACGGCAATGGTTGCTGTCGGGTTTGCCGTGCTTGTCGTGATGCCGAATGTGGATCAGGTGGAATTGCCGGGGGTAACGGTGATACCAACGCCAAGCGTCGATGACACGCCAATGGAACGCGAGACCATCGTTGCACGTCCTGCCCCCGCCCCATCTGATAAGATCAAACAGCATACTGCGCGGACGCGCTCTCAAGCGCAGGAAGTGTTGCGCGTGCAGTCGGGTCAGGTTGCGCCATCGGTCGCGTCGGACCCGATGATGGAGGCCGATATATCTTCGTTCTCGGACAACGAGAACCGCATCGCTGTTGACGACATGCCCGGCATCTTGCCGATGCCACCCGAAGCCCGGAGCGAAGAATATGCGAACGCCGCCCCCTCGCCCTTGAAAATCACATCCGAAGACCCGGTTTCGACCTTCTCGATCGACGTGGACACGGCCAGCTATGCGGTGGTGCGGCGCGATCTGAAGTTGGGCCGTCTGCCCAACCCGGACGCGGTGCGGGTTGAGGAGATGGTGAATTATTTCCCCTACACCTACCCCACGCCCGAAGGTCCACACCCCTTCGCGCCGACAGTCACCACAATGCAGACCCCGTGGAACGCGGGCACTCAGTTGGTGCAGATCGGCATTCAGGGCGAGATGATCACGGACCGCCCGCCGCTGAACCTCGTGTTCCTGATCGACACATCCGGGTCTATGTCCGATCCCGACAAGCTGCCGCTGTTAAAGCAAAGCCTGCGGCTGATGCTGTCCGAATTGGAGCCCGAGGACGAGGTCGCCATCGTCACCTATGCCGGCAGCGCGGGCGAGGTTCTGGAACCGACCAAAGCCGCCGACCGCGCCACCATTCTGTCAGCACTCGACCGTCTGGATGCTGGCGGATCAACCGCCGGGGCGCAAGGGATCGAGCTGGCCTATCAGGTCGCCGAGCGCATGTATGACGACGGCGAGGTTGGCCGCGTGCTGCTGGCCACGGATGGCGATTTCAACGTGGGCATCCACGACCCGGATCAGCTGAAAGATCTCATCGCCAAGAAACGCGACAGCGGCACCTATTTGTCAATCCTCGGCTTCGGGCGCGGCAATCTGGACGACGCGACCATGCAGGCCTTGGCGCAGAACGGCAACGGACAAGCCGCTTACATCGACACGTTGAGCGAAGCGCGAAAAGTGCTGGTTGATCAGCTTTCCGGTGCCCTTTACCCCGTTGCCGATGACGTCAAAGTGCAAATTGAGTTCAACCCCACACAGATCGCCGAATACCGTCTGATCGGCTATGAAACCCGCGCCTTGGCACGCGAGGACTTCAATAACGACAAGGTGGACGCAGGCGAGATTGGTGCGGGCCATCAGGTCACGGCGATCTATGAGGTGACGCCGGTTGGCTCGGATGCTGTCCTGACAGACGCACTGCGTTACGCTCCCGCCCCCGAAACGGACGGGTCGGACGAGCTTGGATACCTCAAGCTGCGCTACAAGCGGTCCGGCGAAGACAGCAGCACGCTGATCGAGGCACCGATCATCACCGCGCAAACGGCCGGGACCGAACAACGGTTCGCCGCCGCCATCGCGGGCTTCGCCCAGCTTCTGCGCGAGGATAAATATCTTGGCGACTGGACCTATTCGGACGCCATCGCGCTGGCCAACGGGGCGAAGGGCGCCGACCCTTACGGCTATCGCGCCGAGGCGGTCACGTTGATGCGTTTGGCTGAAAGCCTGTCGAACTAAGGCCGCTTGACCGCGCCTCATCCCAACCCTATCTTCCCTGTCGCTGCCCCTGCCGGGGTGGCGACATTCTCAGGGCGGGGTGAAATTCCCCACCGGCGGTAAAGAGGCACGGCCATCGGCGGCGTCTCAAGCCCGCGAGCGGCCTCTTGCGAAAGGGGTGTCAGCAGACCCGGCGAAATTCCGGGGCCGACGGTTACAGTCCGGATGGAAGAGGATGGTCTGAGGTGCGCAGATAACGCGCGCCTTGTCCTTCTGCCTTGGGTCAACGCGTAAGGAAGAAAGGACACTGCGCAATGACTCATCAATTGACTCTGACCACGCCTGTGAAGGCGGCGGGTCTGATGGTTCTGGCAGGCGCGAGTTTCGCTGTCGTGAACACGGCCCTGCAAGGGGCCACCATGAAGCTGGGGGCGTCCGCACCGTCGGTCACCTTTTGGCAATATCTGATCGCATTGGGGTTTTATCTGCCATGGGTGTTTCGCCACCTGGCGGCGGTGATGAAAACCGGGCAGGTCTGGCTGCATGTGTTGCGCGTCGCCTTGGCGGCGGGCGGTGTGCAGCTTTGGACGCTGGGGCTGGCCCATGTGCCGATCTGGCAAGCGATTGCACTGATCCTGCTGTCGCCGTTTTTCGTGACGTTGGGCGCGGGGCTGGTCTTGCGCGAAACCGTATCCGTCCATCGCTGGGGCGCGGTCGTTCTGGGCATCATTGGCGGTGCGGTGATCCTTGAACCATGGTCGGACCGGTTCGAAGTGGTTGCCCTCCTGCCGGTTGGCGCGGCCGCCCTTTGGGCTGCCAGTTCGGTTGTGACAAAGCTTCTGACGCGCGCGGACGGTCCGGAAACGGTAACGATCTATCTGCTGGTCCTGCTCAGCCCGATCAACGCCGGCCTGGCGCTCGGGTCGGGGTTCAGCCTGCCCATGGGGGCGATCTGGCTGGTCGTGGGTGCGGGCCTTCTGACCGCCTTGGCGCAACATGTGCTGGTGCGCGCCTACTCACTGGCAGACGCGGCCTTTCTGCAACCGTTCGATCACCTGAAACTGGTGTTCAACGTGGTGCTGGGCTTTGTGGTGTTCGGCTTCCTGCCCACCGGGTCGATGTGGCTGGGAACGGCGATTATCCTTGCCGCCAGCTTTTACCTGCTGGAACAGGAGCGGCGCCAGCCGGTGTAAAACAAAAGCGCGGAGGTTGCCCTCCGCGCCCATCTTACCGGGTGATCACACCTGTGGTCAGGCTTCGATCGCCTTCTGTTCCACGTCCTTGGATTTTGCAATCTCGATCCGACGCGGTTTCAGGGCCTCGGGCACCTCGCGCACAAGGTCGATATGCAACATGCCATGTTCGTGGGCAGCCCCGGTCACGCGCACATGATCGGCCAGGTGGAAGCGGCGTTCAAACGCACGGGTGGCAATGCCACGGTGCAGATAGGTCCGCTCGTCTTCGTCCGCCTTCTTGGCCGAGATGACCAGCGCGTTTTCACGGACTTCCACGGCAAGCTCGTCTTCGGTAAAGCCCGCCACGGCCACCGAAATGCGCCAACCGTCGTCGGCGATCTTTTCGATGTTGTAGGGCGGATAGCTTTCGCGGCTCACGTCATTGGTCAGCACCCGGTCCATCAGGTCGGCAATCTGATCGAAACCGACGGTGGCACGATACAGGGGCGAAAGGTCAAAGTTACGCATTGTGTCCTCCTAAAAGCGACAGGTTTGGGCCTTCCCTTCACTGGGACAGGCAGGTTTGCGGGCCCGATCCTTCGGCGCCCGTGTCACAGATTTATGGAGGATTCCCGCCCCTTCAAGAGGTCAGGGGCGCAGAAATTTCGCACCGCCCGGCCCGGCAGCCCCTGTCCCGAATGTGCCGACCGGTGGGCGCGATACGGGTTGGGTGCGGGTGAATACCCCATTGCCATCGGTCAACATCTGCATCAGCTCTGCCAGAGGCTGTTCAAGGCTCGTGCCCAGTGACACCGGGATGTCCCGCACCATTGCTTTTGCTGATATCACCGAAACGATGGCGGGTTTTCCGTCCTGCACCACGAACACCGGCGCGCCGGATGATCCGAAATCAACCGAGCAACTCATCACCAAGGCTCCGCTTTGCCGCGCCAGCACCTGACACATTTCCTGAAGCGCCGGGCTGTCGGCGCGATTATGGGCATAGGACACGACCCCGATCTCGGCCCCCTTGCGCGGGCGGGAATGGACGGCAAACGGCCGGACCGAGCTTTTGCGAATGGGTTGATCCAGTTCCAGCAGCGCCAGGTCGTTGACGACCCGCGCAGCCTTATCCCCAGCGGCAAACGAGAAATCGGGATGCACCACGGCCCGCCGCACCCCGCGATAGGCCGAGGCCCGTCCGTTGCGCCACCCCGCCAGAAACTCGATCTCCTTCGGTGGCACCCGCGCACCGGTGGATTGTTCGAACAAGCAGTGGGCGGCGGTCAACACCAGGCTCTCGCTGATCATCGCGCCGGTGCACAATCCGCCCCTGCCGATATTCAACCGCCCGACCCCTTCCCATCCCCGGCTTTCATCCCCCGTCATCAGGGTGCGCAGCGGTGATGGGTCGGATGCGACCAAGGGGCTGGCAAGCCACAAGCCCACCGCCATCATTGCAATCAATTTCTTCATATCTCTGCCTTTGGTGGGGCGGTTCTTCCACCCTCTGAACATATGTTTAGGGCGAAAATGGGGGCAGAAAAAAGAAAAAACGCTCATCAACGGGTCAATTTGCGCGGCTGTGGCCCGCCGGTGGCCCAATCCAGAAGCTCGACCGTATGGACCACGGGAATGCCGGTGCCGGACCCGATCTGCATCATGCAGCCTATATTGCCCGCCGCAATGATCTCGGGCGTTTTGGCTTCCAGATTGGCGACTTTGCGGCGTTTCAGCTCCTGCGAGATGGCAGGCTGCATCAGGTTATAGGTTCCCGCCGACCCGCAGCACAGATGGGCATCGACAGGTTCGATCACCTCGAACCCCGCCTTTTTCAACAGGGTTTTGGGGTGGGTCTTGACCTGCTGGCCATGTTGCAGGCTACAGGCCGAATGATACGCGACCCGCTTGTTCATCCGGCCTTCGGGCAGGTCGAGCTTCATCAGAACTTCGCTGACATCCATCGCCATCGCCGACACCTCGGCGGCATCGTCAGCCAAAGCGTCATTGCGAAACATGTGGCCGTAATCCTTGACCGTCGTGCCGCAACCCGAGGTGTTGATGACGATCGCATCCAGCCCGTCCACCCGTTTCTCGGTCATCCAGGCGTTGATATTGGCCGCTGCCTGGACGTGGCTTTCATCAATCTTGCCCATGTGATGGGTCAGCGCCCCGCAACAGCCCATGCCCTTGGCCACCACAACTTCGCAGCCCAGCCGGGTCAGCAGGCGGATGGTCGCATCGTTGATGTCCGTGTCCAGCGCCTTTTGTGCGCAGCCCGTCAGCAGCGCCACCCGCATCTTGCGGGCGCCTTTCGCCGGGAAGGTCTGCGGCTTGTCGTTTGCGCTGGGGCGCGGCAGCTTGGGCGGGGCCATTTCCAGCATCGCCTCCAGCCGCGGGTCCGGCATGAACTTGCGCAGCGGTCGCCCCAGCCGGGCAGCTTGCATGGCCAGTCGGAACCGCCCCGGATAGGGGATGATCCGCGCCAGCGTCCAGCGCAGCAGCCGGTCAAACAACGGGCGCTTGTAGGTCTGTTCGATATGCGCGCGGGCGTGGTCCACCAGATGCATGTAATGCACACCCGACGGGCAGGTGGTCATACAGGCAAGGCACGACAGGCATTTGTCGATATGCTCGACAGTTTTCTTGTCGGCAGGCCGACCGGCCTCGAGCATATCCTTGATCAGATAGATGCGCCCGCGCGGGCTGTCCAATTCATCGCCCAGCACCTGATAGCTCGGGCAGGTCGCCGTGCAGAACCCGCAATGCACGCAGGAGCGCAAGATCTCGTTGGCACGTTGGATCGCCGGGTCTTTCAACTGCTTGTCGGTGAAGTTCGTCTGCATGTCAGGCTCCCATCAGGCCGGGGTTCAGAATGCCGCGCGGGTCGAACTTCGCGCGCAGCCCGCGGGAAAGCGCCGCAAGCGGCGCGGGTTCCGGGTGAAACACCGGCACGGCGGCGCGGGTCGCGGCGCTGGCCCGCACAAGGGTCGCATGGCCGCCCATATGGGACAGATCGTTGCGGATCATCTGCGCCCCTGCATCCTCTTCATCGGCTATGCGCAGCCAGACCAACCCGCCCCCCCAGTCAAAGATCGCCTCGGGCGACAGCGCGCCCAGTTCCCTCACCAAAGCCGGTCCGTCAGACGGCTTGACCGAGATGCGCCAGACTGCCCCTTCCTTGCCCGCAAAAGGGGTCAGATCGCGCAGGTCGGCCCACATCCTGGCCGACGCTGCTCCTTCGACAATGTCGAACCCCTGCAAGACACCGTCCTGCAAGGCTTTCGCGCGGTAGGCGACGGATTGTTCCAGTCCTTCGACCCGGATCATCGTTTGCCCGTTCATCATCGCCGCGCCTGTGACATCGAAGGGCGACCCAAGGGCGGCGGCCATGGACGCGACCGCCGTTTCCGCGCTTTTATCGGCGCAGACCAGCGTGGCTTCGGTTTCCGGGATGGCCAACACCTTCAGGCTGACCTCGGTCATCACGCCCAGCGTGCCCCAGCTTCCGGTCATCAGCTTCACAAGGTCATAGCCGGTCACGTTCTTCATCACGCGACCGCCGTTTTTCAACACCTGCCCCTGACCGTCCACGAAGCGAACCCCAAGGCAGAAATCACGCGCGGCCCCGGCCTGTATCCGGCGCGGGCCAGAAGCATTGGTGGCGATCACGCCGCCGATGGTCGGGGTGCCTTCGGTGCCCAGAAGCGCACGCATGTCACCGGGTTCAAAGGCCAGCCGCTGTCCTTCGGCGGCGAGCAGTGCTTCAACCTCGTCCAACGGAGTGCCCGCCTGCACAACCAGCGTCAGCGCGCCGGGTTCGTAAAGCGTGACGCCCGTCAGCCCTGCGGTCGTCAGCGTGGCGCCATCCACCGGCGCGCCGATGTCGCGGGTGCCACCGCCCCGTATGCGCAAGGGACCGTTGGCCGCAGCAATCGCTTCGGCCAGCTCTGTTTCTGTGGTCGGGGTCATGACGCGCGCCTTGTTTCCGTGGTGGAGAGGGGGAACACCTTTGCCGGGTTCAGAAGCCACTCGGGATCGAACACGTCTTTCACGGCCAACTGAATCTCAAGATCACTTTGATTGTATTGTGAAACCATCAAGTCTCTTTTTTCCACTCCAACCCCGTGTTCACCGGTCAGACAGCCGCCGACTTCGACACACAGTTTCAGGATATCCGCCCCAAACGCCTCGCATTTCTCAAGATCGCCGGGTTTGTTGGCGTCAAACAGGATCAAAGGGTGCATGTTGCCGTCGCCCGCATGGAAGACATTGCCAACGTCCAACCCATACTCTTTTGACATTTCACCAATCCGCCGCAGCACCAAGGGCAGTTCCGACACCGGAATCGTGCCATCAAGGCACATATAGTCGTTGATTTGCCCCATCGCACCAAAGGCCGATTTGCGCCCCAACCAGATCTTCGCGCTTTCCTCGGCGGATGTGCTTTCGCGCAGCTCGACCGGGTTATGAGTGCGCGCGATCCTGATGATGCGCGACAGTTGATCGTCAATCTCGGCGTCCGAGCCTTCGACTTCGATGATCAACAGCGCCTCGCAATCGGGATAGCCCGCGCCTGCGAAAGCCTCGGTCGCGCGGATGCAAGGGCGGTCCATGAACTCGATCGCGACGGGCAGGATGCCGGATTTGATGATGTCGGACACGCAAGCGCCCGCGACCTCGTTCGAATCGAACCCGATCAGGACGGGCCGCGCGCCTTCGGGTTTGGCAAGGATGCGCAAGGTGGCTTCGGTCACGATGCCCAACTGGCCTTCGGAGCCGCAGATCAGGCCCAAAAGGTCCAGCCCGCCCGCATCCAGATGCGCGCCGCCTATGTCCACGACCTCGCCATCCGCCATGACCATGGTCACACCCAGCAGGTTGTTGGTGGTCACACCATATTTCAGGCAATGCGCACCGCCCGAATTCATTGCAATGTTTCCCGCAATCGCGCAGGCCAGTTGGCTGGACGGGTCGGGAGCATAGAAAAAGCCTTCGTCCTCGACCGCGCCGGTGACGGACAGGTTTGTGCGGCCCGCCTGCACCCGGATGATCCGGTTGGCAAAATCGGTTTCCAGCACGTCGTTCAACCGGGCCACCCCCAGGATCACGCTGTCCGCCGTGGGCAGCGCCCCACCCGCAAGCGAGGTGCCCGCCCCACGTGGGACGACCGGCACGCCTTCTTCATGGCAGATGCGCATGACCGCCGACACCTCAGCCGTCGAGGCGGGCAGCACCGCGCAGAGCGGCGGGCATTTATAGGCGGTCAGTGCGTCGCATTCATAGGCGCGTGTTTCAAACGGATCATGTACCACGGCGCCCTCGGGCAACACGGATTGCAGACGTTTCACGATCTGATCCTTGCGGGCAAGGATGGCGGCGTTGGGGGTCGGCATCTGCATCTTGGGCCCTCCGGCTTTGGCAATTGGTAAAAAGATATTACCAATTTTTCGATTTGGCAACCGAAAGGAATCGTCTAAGCGTGCGGACCATGACCCTGACCGAACGCCTGTCGCTGTTTTCCCCACTGGATGGGATCGCCGTCTGCCTGATCATTCTGGCCTGGGCCATGATCGGCTGGCGGATCGAATATGCCTCAAGCTCGAAGCCTTCGGTATCGGGGTTGGTGGCGCAATACCGGCGCGACTGGATGGTGCAGTTCGTCGCCCGAGACCCGCGCATCTTCGACAGTGCCATCCTGTCGACCCTGCGCCAGGGGGCAAGCTTCTTTGCCTCGGCTTCGATGATCGCGATCGGGGGTGGCATGGCGCTTCTGGGCAATACTGAACGGTTGCGCGGGGTGGCACAAGACCTGACCCAAAGCAGCGCCCCCGAACTGGTGTGGGAGGTCAAGATCCTGCTGGTCGTTCTGTTTCTGGCCAATGCCTTTCTGAAATTCGTCTGGTCACATCGCCTGTTCGGCTATTGCGCCGTGGTCATGGCATCGGTGCCAAACGACCCAAGCGATCCCACCGCCCTGCCCCGCGCCGGCAAGGCCGGAGAACTCAATATCTCGGCGGCGCGCAGCTTCAATCGCGGCCTGCGGTCGGTCTATTTCGCGATGGGATCGCTGGCATGGTTGCTTGGACCCGTCAGCCTGATCGTTGCAACCGTTCTGACCGTATTGGTCCTGTATCGGCGCGAATTTGCGTCGCAGTCCCGGGCGGTGCTGATGAAACCGGACGCCTGATCCGGCACCGGGCAATCAACCTTCCTTGCGCCGCGCCCCACCGCGCCCCTCGATCAGCCAGGCCCCGATCAGGGACAGCGCGGCGATGGCCAGCATCAGCCAGGCCGGCGCCAGCGGAATGACCCGGATGGCTTGTGTGACATAGGCATTGCGCGGCGTGTATCCGATCCAGCCGCGCCCATGAGCCAGTTGCCCCATTCGCACCGGGCGCAGACCGGGAAGTCCGTCTTCGATCCGCGTTACCGTGCCGTTGGTGGCACGTCCAAGGGGGGTCAGGGGGGCGGCGTCCGCGACGGGCTGTTCGAACTCGCGCAAGGCCGCAAGTCCGCGCACCACCACCGTGGCCAGATCACCCTGTGTCACGCGATACAATCCCTGCTCCGGGGCCGCGATTTCACCGTCAAACAGGCCCGGCGTGCGGTTTGACAGACCCAGGACGGTTTCGGTGCCGTCCGGGAAGGTCACAGTGGCCTCGGGCGTCGTGTCCTCCATCGTGCGACGTTCGATCCGCAACCCCGTCTCGGTGGCGGTGGCGGACAGGGCTTCTTCCTCAAGTTCGGGTTCGCGCATCAGCCAGTGCGCCAGACGGCGCAGCAGCTCCAGCTGTGGTCCGCCCCCTTCAAAGCCCCGCGCCCAGAGCCAGGCATGATCCGACCCCAGCAGCGCGACACGCCCGTCACCGACACGATCAAGGGTCAGCAGCGCCGCGTCATCGGGTCCGTTCAGGATGGTGTGGCCGCTGGTCGGCTCAAGCTCGACCCTTCGCAGCCACGGGCCCCAGCCGCCTTCGGGCGCGAAATCCTCCAGATCGCGCGAGATGGGATGGCGCCGGCCGGCATCGCTTATGGCAGGTCGAAAGGCACCTTCGATCAGCCGACCGGACGGGAAAGCCGGCAGCATCGCGGCCAAGCCGGAGCGCGCGATGCTTTCCGCCCCGGCCAGTGCCGGGCCTGCGGCAATCAGCACCGCACCGCCCCGTTCGACATAGGCCCGGACACTGTCCAGATAGCCGCCGGGCAGGATCCCCCGCAGCCGGTAGCGGTCAAAGATGATCAGGTCGAACTCGTCGATCTTGTCGACAAACAGCTCTTGGGTCGGGAAGGCGATCAGGCTGAGTTCATTGACCGGCACACCGTCCTGCTTTTCCGGTGGGCGCAGGATGGTGAAATGCACAAGGTCTACCGCGCCATCGGATTTCAACAGGTTGCGCCAGGTGCGGGTGCCGGGATGTGGCGTGCCCGAGACGAGCAGCACCCGCAACCGGTCGCGCACGCCGTTTACCTCGATCACCGCGGCATTGTTGCGGTCGGTCAGTTCGCCTTCGGCAGCGGGCAGCGTGATATGGATCAGATTGCGACCCGCATGGGTAAGTGTCAGGGGCAGAACGATGTCCGTCCCCACCCGGGCCAGGGCAACCTCGGGCATGGCACCATCGCGGGACACGGACAGTTCGATGATGTCACCGTCGGCACGGGGCGCACCAAGGGCATCGACCCGCAGACGAATCTCGGTCTGCTCGCCAAGGATGGCAAAGGCGGGGGCGTCGATGACCGACAGGCGCAGATCCCAATCAGGCGCGCGCCCGGTCAGAAGAGCCTGAAAGGGGGCGGGCAGGTTTGGTGCAAGCTCGGTATCGTGCACAACGCCATCGGTGATTGCCACGACACCGGCCACGCGGTCGCGCGGCAGATCGGCCAACGCCGCCGTGACCGCGCGCATCATGTGGGTGCCGTCCGGCGTTGCGGGGTCGGCAAACTCGGACAGGCGGCGGATTGTCAGGTCCAGCCCTGTTCGACTGGCGACCTGCGCCTCAAGCGAAGCCAGCGCCGCAGCGTTCTGATCCGGGCGGTCCGACAGGGTTTGCGAGGCGCTGTCATCCACGATCGCCAGCAGAATGTCGGTCAGCGGATCGCGCTCCTCCTGCTGCAAGGACGGGCCTGCAAGTGCCACCAATACCGCCAGCGCCGCCACCGCCCTGAGCGCCCAGCCCGACAAGCCGCGCCACAGCGCCACCAGAAGCGCCACCAGCGCGAGCGCGGCCAGGATCGCAATCACCGGCCATGGCAGACCGGGCGAGAAGATCAGGTCGGACGCATTCATTCCCCCAACCTTTCCAGCAAGGCAGGCACATGCACCTGATCGGATTTGTAGTTGCCCGTCAGCACATGCATCACCAGGTTCACGCCAAACCGGACCGCCATTTCACGTTGCCGCTCGCCCGCCTGACCGCGCCCCACCGGAAACATCGGCGAACCGTCAGACCGGATCGCCCAGGCCCCGGCCCAGTCATTGCCGCCGATGATCACCGGGCTGACCCCGTCGTTCAGGTTGCGAAAGGGCATCCCTTCGGCACGTTCTGCATTCGGGGGGGCGGCCTCGACCCAGGCGGGGCCTCGGGCGCGCCCGGGAAACTCCTCCAGCAAATAAAAGGCGCGGGTCAGAACGTGGTCGTGCGGCACCTGCTCAAGCGGTGGCAGGCCCAGCGGCAAGGCAATGGCGCGCAACCGGCGCGACGGGGCGCCCTCGCCGCCAAAGCCCGCATCGCGGGTGTCAAACAGGATGAACCCGCCCGTCGCCAGATAGGTTTTCAGCCGGGCATAGGCGGCGGGGCTGGGTTGCGGGGTCGTGTCGCTGATCGGCCAATACAGGATCGGGTAAACCGACAATTCATCGCGTTCGACATCCACGCCCACAGGGGGGGCAGGTTCGACCGAGGTGCGGGAAAACAATTGGTCCGACAAGCCCATCAGCCCGGCATTGGCAACTTCGTCCGTGGCGGCGTCACCTGACAGCACATGCGCCAGCGTCACCGTGCTGGCCGCCGCGATCACCGCCTCGGGGGTGTCTGCGTCCTGCGCGCGCCCGTAGCCCGGCACGATCATCAGCGCCAGCAGGACCAATGCCCCCGCCCGCGCGGCACCAGCAACCACCCGTTTGCGCAGCCGCCCGGAAATCCAAAGACTGGCCACAATGTCCAGCTCGCCCAGAATCAGCGCCGCCGCCAACAGGTACGGGGCAAGGCTGCGGCTCGCGCTTTCATCCTGCCATCTTGGGGTGATGCGGACAGGCCAGGCGGCCGGGGCCAGTTGCGCATCCTGCCCCAGCGTATTCACCGCTAGGCGACGATCACCATCGGCATACAGACCTGGCGGCACTGCGGCGCGGGCACCGTCCAGAAGGTCGGGGCCATCGACACCCGCCTGCGCCCCTGCCGGGCCAAGCTGACCGAAAGCATCCAGCACGCGTTCAGCGACCCATTGGGTGCCGTCCAACGACTGCGCCTCGACCTGACCGGGCCGGGTCGATACCGCCAGACGCTCCAGCATCTGCACAAACAGCCCGGACAGCGCCAGCGATGACCATTCGGCATTGGCCGAGATGTGAAACAACACAACTTGCCCCTGCCCCAGCGCCTTGCGGGTCACAAGCGGCGTGCCATCTGCCAACGACGCCAAGGTGCGGTCGGCCAGGTCCGGGCTGGGTTCGGCCAGGATTTGCGCCCGCACCAGCACGTCATCCGGCACCGGCAGCCCGAAGAAGGGCGAGGTTTCGGGAAACGGGGCCAATGCACGCGGGGCGCCCCAGCTCATCGCGCCACCCACCACACGCCCGCCTGATCGCAGACGCACGGGCAGCAAGATGTCTTCCACGCCACGCCCGGTATCGGTCGCTGCCAGACGCGGCCCGGCAAAGCGCAGAAGCATCCCGCCCTGCGCCACCCATTCAGCCAGCGCCCGTTGGTCCGGTTCGGCCAGACTGGGCACATCGGGCAGGATCAGCACCTCAGGCCCGGCTTCGATCAATGTGTCGATGGCGGCATCCTCGATCACCTCGGCAGAGGGCACCAGAGCCTCGCGCAGGTAGTGCAGGGGCGACAACAGCTCCAGCCCCTCGCGCGATTGGGTGCCGGTCAGAAGCGCCACGCGACGGCGGCGCAGGCTGTCATCGGCCAGCGTCACCGCCCCGGCGGCACGCATGTCCCGCAACTGAAACCGGGTGATCCTGTTGCGTAATTCGGGTGGCAACGGCATGTGCACCTGAGCGCGGGGGGCGCCTGCCGAGAAATCGAACGTGGCGGACGCCAACACCCGTTCGACCCCCGACGGATCAGGGCCGATGCCTTGCACCATAAGCTCTGCCCCCGCCGTCACGCCGCTGCGCAGCGCCTCAAGCACCAGTGCACCATCTTCGGCCCGCGCGGGCAACAGGCCATATCGCGGCCATGTAGGTTGCAACACGTCGACGCGGCCTTTCGCCTCGAACGCGGCCAGCAGGTCAAGCCGTCCGGCGCGCGCCAACCCGTCCGAGATCCAGATCGTGTCGGCATCCTGAAGCCCGGCAGCCCAGTCCGATGCCTCACCATAAGGCACCTCCCACGCGACCGGGGCAAGGCCGGGAAGCCGTTCCCGCCAATCACCCGCGCTTTGCCATTGGGGGGCAGCGGCGCCGATTTCGGCCACCTCATGCGACAGGGCAATGGCAACGGGTCGCCCGGCTTGCGCCGCGGCGTCCAGCTGATCCTTGATTGCACCCATGCGCTGCGGCCAGTCCGATGCAGCCGTCCACCCGGCATCGACGAAGATCAGAAGCGGGCCACGCCCCGCCTGACGTTGTTCAGGGTTCAGGATCGGCCCCGCAAAGCCAAGGATCAGCGCCGCCACTGCCAAGAGCCTGAGAACCAGCAACCACCAGGGCGTGCGGTCGCTTTCCGCATCACGGTCTTCCAACCCCAAAAGCAGCACCACCGCCGGAAACCTCTGGCGCAAAGGCGCGGGGGGGATGGCGCGCAACAGCCACCACAGGACCGGAAGCGCCACCAACCCGGCCAGCAGCCAGGGGGTCGTGAAGGCGATGGGCAGGCCAAACATCATCTGTGCCCCTCGATCGCGTGGTACAACCACAGCAGAGCGGCACTGTCGGCGTCCCCGCTGTGATGGGTGTGAAACTGCCAGCCAGTGCGTCGCGCCAGTTCGGCAAGTTCGGACTTGCGGGCGGCAAGCCGGTCAAGATACCGGTCGCGCAGATCATGCGCCTCGGTCGTGTCATGTTCCAGATAACCGGTCATATCCTCGAAGATCATGCGGCCACGGAACGGAAACGCCTCTTCAACCGGGTCGAGCACCTGGAACAGCACACCCGTGACGCCCCGGTCGGCCGCGCGGGTGACAGTGCGGGTGATCGGAGCCGTATCCGCGAGGAAGTCGGACAGGAACACAGCGCGCGATCGCGCCGGAAGTTCCGACATCCCAGCATCGTACCCTGATGCCAGCGCCGCCTCCATACGGGACAGGGCCAGTTCCCCGCGCCCGGCGGGGGCGGCGCTGGTGGCCAGCCCCACCCGTTCGCCGCCGCGCACCAAAAGAACCGCCAGCGCCATCGCGATCAACCGTGCCAACGCGCCTTTTTCCGGCAGATCAGGTGACGACGCGAACTCCATCGATGCCGCGGGGTCCACCCAGAACAACACGCTTTGTGCCGCCTGCCATTCCTTTTCCTGAACATAATGTTGATCGGATCGGGCCGAGCGGCGCCAGTCGATCCGATGCGCCGGGTCGCCGGGCTGGGCCGGGCGGAATTGCCAAAACGCATCGCCCTGCCCCGGTTTGCGCCGCCCATGTTCGCCCAATTCTACACTGGCCGCCAAATGGCGTGCCTGGGCCAGAAGCGGTGGCAGGCGTTCAGCCAGACCCTCGGCCCGGCTGCGCAGTGTCGGGTTGGGGGTCACGCCGCCGCCACGGCGCGCGTGGTCTGGCCAACCACTGTGTCAATCACGCCAGCCAGATCGTGACCCGCCGCCCGCGCGCCATAGCTCAGCGCCATGCGATGGCTCAGCACAGGTCGCGCAAGAGCCTGCACATCGTCGATCCCCGGTGCAAGACGTCCGTCGATCAGCGCCCGCGCCCGTGTCAGCAGCATAAGGGCCTGCGCCGCGCGCGGCCCTGGCCCCCAGCTGACAGTATCGCGCACAATCTGAGGCGCGGCGGAGTCATCAGGACGACAGGCGCGCACAAGATCAAGGATCGCATCCACCACGGTTTCGCCAACCGGCATCCGGCGCAGAAGCTTTTGCGCGGCGATCAGATCGGCGGCGGTAAAGACCGGCTCGGCCTGTGCATCCTCGGTGCCGGTGGTGGCCAGCAGGATATCACGTTCGGCGTCGCGGTCGGGATAGTCCACATCCACCTGCAACAAAAACCGGTCCAACTGCGCCTCGGGCAGAGGATAGGTGCCCTCTTGCTCCAGCGGGTTCTGTGTGGCGAGCACGTGAAACGGGGCTTCCAGCGCATGCGTTTGCCCGGCGACTGACACCTGATGTTCCTGCATCGCCTGCAACAGCGCCGATTGGGTGCGGGGGCTGGCGCGGTTGATCTCGTCCGCCAGCAGAAGCTGACAGAAGATCGGCCCTTTCAGGAACCGGAATGAGCGTGTGCCCTCGGCGCTTTCTTCCAGAACCTCGGCACCAAGAATGTCGGACGGCATCAGGTCGGGCGTGAACTGGATGCGCCCCTCGCGCAGCCCCATCACGGTGGACAGGGTTTCCACCAGCCGCGTTTTGCCCAGACCCGGCAGGCCGATCAGCAGCGCGTGCCCCCCCGACAACAGCGCCGACAGGGTCAGGTCAACCACTTGATCCTGACCAATGATCCGGCGCGCGATCACTGACTTTGCGCGCGCCAGCGTGTCGCCAAGGGCTTCGATCTCGTCCAGAATGGCATCGTTGGTCATGGAAATTCCTCCGCTCGGCTATTACATTTCATTAAAGGCCAAACACGTCGGGGGAACAAATGACAAAAACGGCAAGTGACGGAAAATCGCCGGAAAAAGCTGCAACCGGCAAGAACATGACCGAGGCGCTGGCCGACGCCGCCCGGAAAGCGGGCAAGAAAGGCCTGCCTCCGGTGCATCTGTGGAACCCAGACTTCTGCGGTGATCTGGACATGCGGATCGCACGCGACGGGACGTGGTTCTATCTTGGCACCCCTATCGGGCGGCACGAGCTGGTGAAGCTGTTTTCCTCGATCATTCGCAAGGATGGCGATGATTATTTTCTTGTCACACCCGTCGAAAAGGTCGGGATCACGGTGGATGACGCCCCTTTCGTCGCCATCGACTTTGAGGCCACCGGCAAGGGGCGCGATCAGGTGCTGACCTTCACCACCAATGTGGGTGACGAAACCGTGGCCGGGCCCGACGCGCCCATCCGGGTCGAGCGCGCCCCGGACACCGGCGAGCCGTCGCCCTATGTGCTGGTGCGCGCCAATCTTGAGGCGCTGATTGACCGAAAAAGTTACTATCGTCTTGTCGATCTGGGCGCACATGAAGAACACGAGGGCGAAAAGTGGTTCGGCCTGTGGTCAAGCGGCGCGTTTTTTCCGATCATCCCGTCGAAAGAGCTGAACGTCTGACAATCACCCTCGCCCTGCCTGCGATGTTGGGCTATGGGGGGCCATGACTGACACCCACACTTACGAGATCTTTCTTGTGGCCCCGCCCGGCCTGGAACCCGTGCTGGCGGACGAGGCACGCGCGGCAGGCTTCGCCACCCCGACCGCCAGCCCCGGCGGCGTGACCATCCATGGCGATTGGTCCGAGGTCTGGCGCGCCAACCTGACGCTGCGCGGGGCCACGCGTGTGCTGGTGCGGCTGGGCAGCTTCCGCGCGTTTCATCTGGCGCAACTGGACAAGCGCGCGCGCAAGTTTCCGTGGGGTGACGTGTTGCGGCCTGACATGCCGGTACGGGTCGAAGCGGTGTGCAAACGGTCGAAAATCTATCACCACAAGGCCGCCGCGCAACGGGTGGAAACCGCAATCCGCGAAACCCTGGGCGCACCGATTTCCAAAGACGCGGCCCTGGTTCTGAAGGTGCGGATCGACGACAATCTGGTGACGATCAGCCTGGATACGTCGGGGGAAAGCCTGCACAAGCGCGGTTACAAGACCGCCACCGGCAAGGCACCGATGCGCGAGACGCTGGCGGCGCTGTTTCTAGAGGCGGCGGGATACGATGGGCAAGAACCGGTGCTGGACCCGATGTGCGGGTCAGGCACGTTCCTGATCGAAGCGGCCGAGATGTCGCTGGGCCTTTCGCCCGGTCGCGCGCGCCACTTCGCGTTCGAGCATCTGGCCAGTTTTGACGCAGACGCCTTCGCGAAACTGAAAGCAGCGTCAGCCGTCGCGGCACCCGCAGGGCCGCCCAAGTATTTTGGATCAGATCGCAATGCCGGGGCGATTGCCAACAGCCGTCAGAATGCCGAGGCTGCTGGAGTTGCCCCTCTCACACAATTCACCGAAGGGTCGATCAGCGATCTTCAGCGTCCCGACACCACGCCCGGCCTTGTCATCGTGAACCCGCCCTATGGTGGGCGGATCGGCAACAAGAAACTGCTGTTTGCGCTTTATGGCACTTTGGGAAAGGTGCTGCTGGAGCGGTTTTCAGGATGGCGCGTCGCGATCATCACAAGCGATGGCGGGCTGGCAAAAGCGACCGGCCTGCCCTTCCTGCCCCCCGGCCCGCCGGTCGATCATGGCGGCACCAAAGTGAAACTGTATCAGACGGCCAAGCTGTCGTAACAACAACGAAAAAGGCCGGACAGATTGCGCGGCCTTGTCCCGTTATGCAGCTTGGGTCACAGCCCCCATTTCGCGGCTGTTTCGGTAAAGAACCCCTGTTCTTTCTTCAGCTTCACCCAGCTGTTCACATAGTTGATCCAAACCTGATCACCTTGCGGCAGCAACATCGCGATCGGGGTCGGCGCGCGGGGGGCCTCGACCGGTACGGCGGTCACATTGGGGAACTTCTCGGTCAGCGTGGCACCTTCGATGTTCGAGGTGATGAACACATCGGCGCGACCGGCCAGAACCTCCTGATAGCCACGCGCAGGCGCCTCAACCACCTTGATGTCGGCATCCGGGAACCAACTGCGCACCATCCCTTCGAACGAGGTGCCAAGCGTGGTCGCCACCTTCACCTCGGGCGTGTTAATCGCGTCCCACCCGTCGTAATTCGCCACCTTGTCCGATGTGGTGAAGGGCAGGATCTGCACCGAGATGTAAGGCTCGGAATACCCCGCCACCTTCATCCGCGACGGCGAGATCGAGGCCGAACCGGTCATGTGATACTTGCCCGCCACGATCCCGTTCACCAGCGTCTTCCAGTCGGTCGGCACGAACTCCAGCTCGACCTCAAGATCCTTGGCCAGCTCGGTCATGATGTCGATGTCATAGCCACGATAGCTGTCGGTGGCCGGGTCCTTCATCGTCATCGGGTTCCAGTCGCCGGTCGTGCCCACCTTCAGGACGCCGCCGGAAAGAATGTCGTTCAGGGCGGATTGGGCCTGCGCCCCGCCCGTCAGCATCGCCATCGCCAGCAGCCCGGCCCCAAGTGTTCGCAGAAAGTTCATCGCGCGGTGTCCTTTTGGTGGTTATCAAATTCGTTGCGTGTTCATATACCTTAACAAACACATTACGGATCGAGGCAGCGCATGGATGGGTGCCTCACGATCAGTTGAACAGATCGCGGGCAGAAGAACAAGTGGCGAACATCAACCAGGGCAAGCACGCGATCACCATGGCGCAAGTCAGCAAGTGGTATGACGATTTCCAGGTGCTGCGCGACATCACGCTGACGGTTGACCACGGTGAAAAGCTGGTGATTTGCGGCCCGTCAGGATCTGGCAAGTCGACGGTCGTGCGGCTGCTGGCAGGTTTGGAAACCCATCAGGACGGCACCATCGAACTTTATGGCCAGCCGGTGGATACCCAGGGGCGCGGCGATGTGGGCATGGTGTTTCAACAGTTCAACCTGTTCCCGCATCTGAGCGTTCTGGACAATCTGATCCTTGGGCCGATGCGCGCGCTGGGGATGCCCCGACAAGAGGCGCGCGACCGCGCCATGGCCTATCTTGAGCGCGTCCGCATCCCCGAACAGGCCGACAAACGGCCCGGACAACTGTCTGGCGGCCAGCAGCAGCGGGTGGCGATTGCCCGGTCCCTGTGCATGGACCCGAAGCTGATGCTGTTCGACGAGCCGACATCCGCACTGGACCCCGAGATGATCGCCGAGGTGCTGGAGGTGATGGAGGATCTGGCGCGCGATGGCATGACGATGATCTGCGTGACTCACGAAATGGGATTCGCGCGCCGGGTAGCCGACCGGATCGCGTTCATGGACGCTGGCGAGATCGTCGAGGTCGAGCCACCCGAGGTCGCATTCTCAGCGCCGAAATCTGCGCGGTTCGCGCAGTTCCTTGACAAGATCCTGAAGCACTAAGGGGTGACGATGACCAGAATCCGCCTGCCCTTCGCACTTCTGTCGCTTTTTGCCCTCACCGCCTGCTCGGCCCCGCCCGGCACCTGGGGCTGGTATGTGATCGACCCATCCACCCAAGCGGGCTGGACCAACATAACATTCCTGCTGCGCGGGTTTTCAGCGACGATCCAGATCTCGGTGCTGGCGGCGGTGGCGTCGATCATCATCGGCCTGCTGGTCGCCCTGCCCGCCTTTGCGCAAAGCCGGTGGATGCGCCTGCCCAACCGCATCTATGTCGAGTTCATTCGCGCCATCCCCCTGCTGCCGATGCTGTTCTGGGTGTTCTATGGTTTACCGGTTGTGCTGCGGTCCATCGGGCTTGACGTGAACATCGACCCGTTTTGGGGCGCGGTGATCACGCTGGCCGTTTCCGACAGCGCGTTCACGGCCGAGATCTTCCGGTCGGGCATTCAGGCCGTTCCGCGCGGTCAGGCTGAGGCTGCGCAAACCATCGGGCTGACCCGCGCGCAGGCGATGCGTTATGTGATCCTGCCACAAGCGGTGCGGCGCATCCTGCCGCCCCTTGCCAACCAGTTCATCTATATCGTGAAAATGTCGGCCTTTGCATCCGTGATCGGGATGGCGGAGCTGACCCGTCGCGCGAACGAGTTGGTTGTGACCGAATATCGCCCGCTGGAGATCTATACGCTTCTGATCCTGGAATATCTGGTGCTGGTTCTGATCATCTCGGCCGGCGTGCGTTGGTTGGAGCGAAAGATGAATGCAGACGAAAGTCGCTGAACCACACGGCGCATTAATTCAGGTCGTTGAGCAGCCGCTTGTGCTTCTTCGCCTCGGCAATCGCGCCTGCCAATGTCTCGATCCCGCGCGAATGCAGCAAGGCCAGCATCTTGCACAGAACCTCGGCGGTGGCATGGGCATCGCCCAGTGCGGTGTGACGCAGATCGTCAGGAATTGACACGCCCAGACGCTCGCACAACGCATCCAGCGTGTGCACCTCGGTCGTGCCGAACAACACGGCAGACAACAGCACCGTGTCCAGGATCGGATGGGTCCATTCCACCCCACAATCCTTTGCGTGACGCCGCAGGAACGCCATGTCGAATGGCGCGTTATGCGCGACCAGAACCGATCCGCGCGCAAAATCGTGCAGGTGCTTGCCCGCCACATCGATCCCCGGCTGTCCGGCCACCATGGCATTTGTCACACCATGCACCTTGGTCGAGGCCGCCGGGATGTTTATCCCCGGATCGACCAGTTGATTGATGGTTTCGCCCGGCACGATCTTGCCCTTGACCACCCGCACGGCACCGATCTGGACCACCTCGTCCTTGTGCGGAAGAAGCCCTGTGGTTTCCGTATCGAACACCACATAGGTCAGATCGTTCAGATGCATGTCCATCAGGTTGTCGGTGGCCTGACCCTCCATCAGATCAAAGTCGAACACCACCGGGCGGCTTTGATCGGGGGCGATGTTGGTATGGGCGTCATCAATAATGACAAGATACCCTTCGCCGGGGCCAAGGGGTTTCAGGCGCGCGTCAAATTCCAGCCCGTTGGCCGCGGCCAGGTCGGTGAAACTTTGCTCAAGCCCGGTCGAGATCATCTTCTTGTGCGCCGCCAGAAACGGCCCTTTCTGAAAATAATCGAAGATCGAGGCATTCAGCCGGGGCGGGCAGACCTGTGACAGCACGCCCGCCGCCTGTTTGTCATAAAGCACGATCTGATGCGCCGGGTTCACCAGGATCATCGCCACCGGAATTTCGGACAACAGCGCCGTGAGCCGCGCCTTGTCCGCAGACAGCCGCGCGGTTTCCGAGGCAACGATACTCGCCTGATCCATGGTGGTTTTCATCAATTGCTCGGACACGGCTTCCGCCGCCGGGGCCAGATCGCCCAGATAGCGCGCCGCATGTTTATCGACCCCGCCCACCCCGGCATGGGCGCGCGACCGCAACCCCGTGGCCAGTCGTTCGATCGGGCGGGCGACGTTCTCGTCAAACAGAAACCAGATCCCCGCCGTCAGCGCCAACAGGCCAAACCCGGACAAGACGCCCGCAAAGACAAATCCCGACGCCGAGCCCGAGGCCTGCGCCCGGATATATCCGATGGCCAGCCCCGCCAGCACGACCCCCACCCCGCAGACAGCCAGAAGCGCGAAAAACAGGAAAATTCGCAGGCGGAAGGACAGGGTGGTCAGGATTTTCATGATGTCACCTCAAGTTTGCATATGGCCGTCAGAATCGGGTCATCCGCGGGCACTGTCACCCAGTCGACGCCCGACACCTCGCCCGAGGTATCGAACGACACCGCGTCGATGAGGGGCGCCCGCTGGTGGGTGTCGCAATTGCCCAGCACCACCATTTTTTCGGGTGCCGACCAACGCCCCATGAACACAAGATCCACCATGCGCAGGGCCGGCTGTGCCTGATGGGTGCGCAGCGACTGTTCATCCAGCGCGGCAAAGCGTTCCACAAACGGCACCACATAGGTCCAGGGACGATAAAGCGAATTGTTCTCGACCTCCATCACCACGGTCATGCCCTCGGGCAAGAGATCGCGGGTGCGCTCGTACCACGCATACTCATTGGCGACCGTGGTCACGATCATCGCAAGCCCGGCCCCGACCGGCATCGCCCATTTGGGCAGACGCCCCCCCGTCAGCTTGTTCAGGGCCAGGACAAGACCGGCGCCGACAAAGGCTGACACGAGCGTGGCGACGATTTCATAGAACATTCAGTTTCCTTCCCTTGCGCACATCACCCGTCAGCCGAGCATGCCGCGACCGTGCCCGATGGCACTTTGCATTGATTTCACGACGACGAAGGCATCGCGCAGATGGCTCCGATCAAATTCCGACAGTTCAGCGGGGGCCAGAAAGTTGTCCGGGGCCTGCCCAGCTTTCACCTGCTCGGCCTGATGTTCCAGCCGGGTTTCGGCGATCAGGTCATAGGCGTCCAGCAGATCCTGCCCGCCCGATTGGGACAGCACGCCCGCGTTGATCGCAGCGACCAGACGTGCGCGCGTGTTCGCCTCGGCCAACTGGCCTTGCAAGGCATAAACGCGCCCCAGATCAACGACGGGAACGACGCCGTTGTGCTTCATGTCCAGCCGGTTCTTGTGCTCGCCCGACCGGATGGTGGCAAAGCCCCGCAACAGGCCCAGTGGCGGGGTGTGTTTCAGGCCGTTGGACACCATATGTGCCACGAAGATCGAGTTCTTGGCCGCCATCGCCAGCGTTTCGGTTTGCAGGTTGCCAAACAGCCGCGCATCACCCGCGATCGGGCGCAGGTCAAACATGACCGAGGCCAGCATCTGCGCCTCGGGCACTGGTTTGGCGATCCAGTTTTCGAAATACCCGCGCCAAACAGACAGCGGCTGACACCAGCGCGGGTTCATCGCCATCATGTCGCCGGGGCAATAGACATAGCCGCAGGTGTCAAGCCCATCGCAGACGAATTTGGCAAGATCGGCAAAGTAGCCATCGCGATCGGCGTCTGTCACGTCGTCGGACAGGATCAGGCAATTGTCCTGATCCGAGACACCGGTCTGTTCCTGCCTCCCCTGACTGCCGCAGGCCAGCCACAGATACGGCACCGGGGCCGGGCCCAGTTTCTCTTCGGCCAGTGCAACCAGCCGCCGGGTGGCGGTGTCGGCAATATCGGTGATCAGGCGGGTGACAACCTGATGGGGACTGCCGCCCGCCACGAGTTG
This sequence comes from Aliiroseovarius sp. S2029, assembly GCF_023195575.1. NCBI lineage: Bacteria > Pseudomonadati > Pseudomonadota > Alphaproteobacteria > Rhodobacterales > Paracoccaceae > Aliiroseovarius > Aliiroseovarius sp. S2029. The sequence goes on along the minus strand of NZ_JALPQE010000002.1, from coordinate 387,105 downwards.
CAGCAGCAGTTGCGGGATCCGTTTTGTGACGGCTCGCATTTCTTCGGCATCCGCAGCCTGCGCCAGTTCGCGCACCAGCTCGGCCGAACTGACGGCCTGAAACCGGGTCAGGTCGGTCTGGCTGACGATCCCAACCAGCGTGTCGCCTTCGACGATAGGCAGGTGACCGATGCGTTTCTCCATCATCACATGCAAGACGTCCGACCCGATGGATGACGGCGCCAGCGTGATGGGATTGGACGTCATGACGTCAGAGACGGGCGTGTCGCTGGGCAAGGCTTCGGCAACGACTTTGCCGGCCATGTCACGGGTGGTCAGGATCCCGACCAACCTGTCGCCCTCGGTCATGCACAGCGACGATACGCGATGATCCCGCATCAGGATCGCCGCGTCCCGCACCGTCGCCTCCGGCGCGCAGGTGATGGGGGCGCGGGCCATGAATGTGTCGACCTGCGTCGTGGCCAGGCTTTGTCGACGTTGCTTGCTTTGCTTGTCAGTGCGCGACCGGTCGAAGAAGCGGTGCACGGGGTCATGGGTGTCAATCAGGCGCCGAAACGCTTTGGCCGGCAGGATCAGCAGGGTGGCATCCGTCACGGCCCGTGGTTTTGTGACTGCGCGCCCTTCGCGCAGCAATCCGCGTTCGCCGAAAGTGTTGCGCGTGCCCAGATGGCTGACGACCTCGCCGTTTTCGTCGGCAACTTCGACCTCGCCGTCGTGAATGATGAATATGCCGGGCAGTTCATCGCCCAGATCATAAATGAGGTCGCCAGATGCAACGGCGCGGGACGTCATCTGCCCCGACAGGCTGTCCAGCGTGTCCTGGGGCAATGCGTCATAGGGATGCACGGATTGCAAGAAACGAAGGATCTGGTCCTGGGTCAACGGCATTCAACTGCGCCTTTGCTGAAAAGAAATATCCCGCCCGGTGTGCACCGGACGGGACAGGATTGGAAGGGGGCGGGGCGCCGCAGGGACGCCCGCCCAAGCCTTTTAGTGATCCTGAGCCGCACCGGCGCCGCGCGGAACGCGAACCGATTCAACCAGCTCCTGGATATGGGCCGGCGTCGGTTTGGTCATACCTGACACGACATAGGCCACCGCGAAGTTGACCGCCGCACCGACCGCACCGAACGATGTCGACTTGATCGTCCCCAACAGCGGATCAGCATCCGAGAAGCTGTTGGTGTCCGGGATGAAGAACCAGCCCTTGTGCAGGAAGATATAGACCAGCGTCACAACCAGACCGGCCAGCATACCTGCAACCGCACCGCTGTTGTTCACCTTGGTCGAGAAGATGCCCATCATCAGTGCCGGGAAGATCGACGCCGCAGCCAGACCAAAGGCCAGCGCCACGGTTTGCGCCGCAAAGCCCGGAGGATTGAGGCCCAGATAGGTGGCAACCACAATGGCAACCGCCATCGCGATACGTGCCGACAACAGCTCGCCCTTTTCCGAGATCTTCGGGTTGATGGCACCCTTGATCAGGTCATGCGACACAGCCGACGAGATTGCCAGAAGCAGACCGGCAGCGGTCGACAGAGCGGCGGCAAGACCACCGGCTGCGACCAGACCGATCACCCAACCGGGAAGGTTGGCAATCTCGGGATTGGCCAGAACCAGAATGTCGCGGTTGAAGTTGGTCAGCTCATTGCCAGCCCAGCCTTTTTCCGCGGCCATCGCCTGAAGCTCGGCATTGCCGTCGTTGTAGTACTGGATCGCACCGTCGCCGTTCTTGTCTTCCCAGCCCAGCAGGCCGGTCTTCTGCCACGTGTCCATCCAGTCATAACGCGCGTCATTTTCGATCTGCTCAAGCGTCACGGCACCACCTTCGATGCCGCCATTGGGCCACATCATTTCCGAGATGTTCAGACGCGCCATCGCACCAACAGCCGGGGCCGTCAGATACAGAAGGGCAATGAACACCAGCGCCCAGCCAGCGGACCAACGGGCGTCGGACACTTTGGGCACGGTGAAGAAGCGCATGATCACGTGCGGCAGACCGGCGGTGCCGATCATCAGCGACAGAGTGAACAGCAGCATGTTGAACGTGTCACCATGATGGGCCGTGTACTCGTTGAAGCCCAGTTCCTTCACGATGGCATCCAGCTTGGCCAGAAGCGGCTCGCCCGATGCGGCGTGATCGCCAAACAGACCCAGCGCCGGGATCGGGTTGCCGGTCAGTTGCAGCGAGATGAAGATGGCCGGAATGGTATAGGCCATGATCAACACGACATACTGGGCCACCTGCGTATAGGTCACGCCTTTCATGCCGCCGAACACGGCGTATGCGAACACAACCGCCGCACCGATCAGAAGGCCGGTGGTGTTGTCCACTTCAAGGAAGCGGCCGAAGGCCACGCCCACGCCGGTCATCTGGCCGATCACGTATGTGACCGAGGCCACGATCAGACAGACAACGGCCACGATCCGGGCGGTTTGGCTGTAGAAGCGATCGCCGATGAACTCGGACACAGTGTATTTGCCAAATTTGCGCAGATAGGGCGCAAGCAGCAGCGCCAGCAGCACATAGCCGCCGGTCCAACCCATCAGATAGGTCGAGTTGTCATAGCCGGTGAAGGCAATCAGACCCGCCATCGAGATGAACGAGGCCGCCGACATCCAGTCCGCCGCCGTTGCCATCCCGTTGGTGACGGGGTGAACGCCACGCCCGGCGGCGTAGAATTCTGATGTCGAGCCCGCGCGGGCCCAGATTGCGATGCCAATGTACAGCGCGAAGCTCGCGCCGACAAACAGCAGGTTGATCGTAAACTGATCCATATGTCTCTCCCTTACTCTTCGTCCACGCCGTGTTCACGGTCGAGCTTGTTCATGCGCCAGGCGTAGTTGAAGATCAGAATGAGGAAGATGATGATCGACCCCTGCTGAGCAAACCAGAAGCCCAGATCGGTCCCGCCGACGGCGATCCCGGACAGCATTGGGCGCAGCAGAATGCCGAACCCGAATGAGACCAGCGCCCAGATGACGAGGCTGATCAAGATGATGCGCACATTGGCGGACCAATATGCGGAGTTGGATGAGTTTTCGGCCATGAAGCCACCTCCCTAAGTTCCACTGGCCGGGGGCTTGTGCGACCCGGCCTGTCCCTTTCTTATGCAATCGCCTCCTTCACGATCGCATTCAGATTGCCCGCGATCTCGTCGATGCCCAGCATCGCGTCGACCGTTTTCAGGCTGCCCTTGCCCTTGTAATAGGCAATGAGCGGTGCCGTTTGTTCGTGATAGGCCACAAGACGGCTTCCCACGGTTTCGGCATTGTCGTCGGCCCGGCGTTTCATCTCCGTGCCGCCGCATTTGTCGCAGACGCCATCCTTGGCGGGCTGCTTGAATTCGTCGTGATACCCTTCGCCACAAGCGCCGCAGGTGTAACGGCCCGAAATCCGGGTCACCATGGCGGCGTCGTCAACCTCAAGGCTGATGGCGGCGTTGATTTTCTGACCGCTCTCGGCCAGCAGCGCATCCAGCGCCTCCGCCTGCACGGTCGTGCGCGGGAAGCCGTCCAGGATCACCCCTTTGGCACAGTCCGCATCCGCCAGACGGTCGCGCAGAATGGCGATCACGATCTCGTCCGACACCAGGTCGCCTGCCTCCATCACGGCTTTCGCGGCTTTGCCCGCATCGGTGCCCGCCGCCACGGCAGCGCGCAGAAGATCACCCGTGGACAGTTGCACAAGGCCGAACGTTTCCTCCAGCATCCGAGCCTGCGTGCCCTTCCCGGCACCCGGAGGGCCAAGAAGGATCAGCACGGGTGCCGCTGTTTTCGTCGTCGCATCCATCAGGCTTTGTCCTTGGTCATGCGGTTGTCGATCAGGTCGTCCACCACGGACGGATCGGCCAGGGTCGAGGTATCGCCCAGCGCGCCGAAATCATCTTCGGCGATCTTGCGCAGGATGCGGCGCATGATCTTGCCCGACCGGGTCTTGGGAAGACCGGGCGCCCACTGGATGTAATCCGGGCTGGCGATGGGGCCGATTTCCTGACGGACCCAGTTGCGCAGCTCGGTTTTCAGATCGTCGGTATATTCCTCGCCGTCCATCAGCGTGACATAGCAATAGATGCCCTGCCCCTTGATGTCGTGCGGGAAGCCGACCACGGCGGCCTCGGACACTTTGGCGTGGGCGACAAGGGCGCTTTCAACCTCGGCGGTGCCCATGCGGTGACCCGAGACGTTGATCACGTCATCCACGCGGCCGGTGATCCAGTAATAGCCATCCGCATCGCGGCGGCAGCCATCCCCGGTGAAATAATAGCCTTTGTAATCCGAGAAATAGGTCGACACGAAGCGGTCATGATCACCGAAAATGGTGCGCATCTGGCCGGGCCAGCTGTCTTTCATGCACAAGACGCCTTCGGCCTCGGTCGTCGTGATTTCCTCGCCCGTGGTGGGTTCCAGAATGACGGGCTGCACGCCAAAGAACGGCGTGGTGGCCGAACCGGGCTTGGTCGGCGTGGCACCGGGCAGCGGGGTCAGCAGGTGACCGCCGGTTTCCGTTTGCCACCACGTGTCAACGATGGGGCAACGCCCTTTGCCAACAATGTCGTTATACCAGTTCCAGGCCTCGGGGTTGATCGGCTCGCCCACGGTGCCCAGCACCTTCAGATCGCTCAGATCATACTTGGTCACGAACTCCTCGCCACGCGCCATCAGGGCGCGGATCGCGGTCGGCGCTGTGTAGAACTGGTTGACTTTGTGTTTTTCACACACGGCCCAGAAACGGCCTGCATCCGGATAGGTCGGCACCCCTTCAAACATCAGCGTGGTCGCGCCATTGGCCAACGGGCCATAGACGATATAGCTGTGGCCGGTGACCCAACCCACATCCGCCGTGCACCAATACACGTCGCCATCGTGATAATCGAACACCAATTCATGGGTCATCGCCGCATACAGCAGATAGCCGCCGGTGCAGTGCTGTACGCCTTTGGGCTGACCGGTAGAGCCGGAGGTGTAGAGGATGAACAGCGGATCTTCGGCGTTCATCTGCTCTGCCGGGCAATCGGCAGATGCCTCGGCCATCAGCGCAGCATAGGAATGATCGCGCCCGTCCTTCATCGGCACATCGCCGCCCGTGCGTTCGACCACCAGAACCGGCGTGTTGCCCAGATCGCCGTGATCCAGCGCCGCGTCCACATTGGTTTTCAGGGGCGTGTTGCGTCCGCCCCGCGGCGCTTCGTCCGCCGTGATCACCAGCGACGCCTCGCAGCCTTCGACACGGGCAGCCAGCGCCTCGGGCGAGAAACCTGCGAACACGATCGAATGGATCGCACCGATCCGCGCACATGCCAGCATGGAATAGGCGGCTTCGGGGATCATCGGAAGATAAAGAACAACACGGTCGCCTTTCCCCACGCCCATGCCCTTCATCACATTCGCCAGCTTCGAGACATTCTCGTGCAGCTCGCGATAGGTGATCTTCTTGTCCAGCGAGGGATCGTCGGATTCCCAGATGATCGCCACCTGATCGCCGCGCGTGTCCAGATGCCGGTCGATACAGTTCTCGGACACGTTCAACTCGCCGTCTTCGAACCACTTGATCGACACGTCCGGGTGTTTGAACGTCGTGTTCTTGATCTTGGTCGGGGTCTTGGACCACGTCAGCCGGCTCATCTGTTCGGACCAGAACGCTTCCGGGTCGTTCACCGAAGCGGCATACATTTCCTTGTATTTCGCAGCATCAATATGAGCGTTCGCGACAAACTCAGCTGACGGGGCATAAGTTTTATCGGCCGTGTTTTCCGACGACATGCAGGGTCCTCCCATTTAATCCTCCGGATCGCGCTCATCGCGCGGTCCACGAAACGTCAGCGCCTTAACAGACGGATTTCCGTTGATGCTGAAAATAATGGGACAAGCCTGCGGCAAACAACAACTTTTTTGTAAATTTGTTTAACAGTGCCGCATGATGGCTGTAAATTTTTTACTTCAATGGTGAATTTTCCATAGAACTGCCGACAGTTGCCTGTGAAGGCCGCGTCGCATGATCTGAAAAGCTCATGCCGAGTTTTCGCTAACAATCTTGCGCAGGTGGCCGTAGCGGCAGCTTTCCCGCCGAAGGCGATGCGAAGGATCGAGAATCTACCCCCCTCGGATCTGTCGCATGGGTCGGTGAAGGCGCCGCACGGTCCGGACCGGACAGCCCCCGCACTGTGGACGTGGCAGATGCGATCCCGTACCAAGGACGAAGAACAATCTGCGGTGGCTCATGACCGGTTCACTAGAAGATCTTTTGCGCGCGCGCAGGTCCGTCCGCGCCTTTACCCAGACCCCTGTGCCGCGGGATGCCGTCCAGCGCATGTGCCGCGCCGCCCGGTCTGCGCCCAGCGGGGCCAACCTGCAACCGGGTCAGTTTCTCGTGCTGACTGGATCCGCGCTGCGCGGGCTGGTCGACGCCTTGCAAGACGCGGTTCGGGCCGGGATCCCACACGCGGCCGAATATTCCTATTTTCCGTCGCCGATGCCCGAGATGTTGAAGGCCCGGCAGCGGGCGGCGGGTTATGCGCTTTACACGGCGTTGGGTATCGGGCGTCGCGACGTCGAGGCGCGGCGCGCCCAGTTTGCCCGAAACTATGCGTTTTTCGGGGCGCCGGTCGGTGTCGTCGTGACCATCCGGCGCGACATGGGCAAGGGGTGTTTCATGGATCTTGGCATGTCGCTGATGGCATTCCTGTTGTCTGCGGAAGATCAGGGCTTTGGCGCCACAGGGATCGGGGCGCTTGCCAATTATGGCCCTCTTGTCCACGATCACCTGAACCTGCCCGATGAGGAAATGGTGGTGTGCGGGATCGCCGTCGGTGTGGCCGACACATCCGCCCCGGAAAACCAGTTCCGCACCGCGCGCGCAGAGCTTCAGGACTACGCGAGCTTTCGCGGGTTCGACGACCCTGCCTAATCCGGCCGCAGCACAAGGGCCGTGCCCAGCCCACCCGCTGCGGCAATGGCGGCCACGCCCGCCCCGCCCTGCCTCGCAAGCCGATGATACAGGCGCACCGCCAGGATCGCGCCCGATGCTCCGACCGGATGACCGCGCGCCAGCCCGCCGCCATCGGAATTGACGATGTCACGCGCCAGACCCGCGCCCTTCTGGCAGGCGATGGCTTGCACGGCAAAAGCCTCCATGATCTCGGCGCAGGTCAGATCGGTCGGTGCCAGCGCGGCATCCCGAAGCGATTTTTCGATGGCGGCGACAGGGGCCAGACCGGGCAGGGTCGGATCGCCACCCAGCGTGGCCCCTGACACGATCCTGATCGCCGGGCGCACCGACTGGCGGGCTATGCGCCGCGCCACCTGCCCTGACACCACAAGGCAGAACGCCGCCCCATCCGCCGCCACCGCCATGTTGGCCGCTGTGATGCTGCCCGTCACGACCGGCGCACGTGCGCACAGACGCGGGGTCAAATCGCGAGTGAACGCATCGCGGTTGAGGCCCTGAAGGGCCACGATCTCGACTTGAGGGTGGGCTTGCCAGCGTCTGGCCTCGGCGTGGCTGGATATGGCCCAGTCATCCTGATCGCGCCGCGAAATCCCCAGTTGTCGGCCCAGCGCGTCCGCCGCCTCGGCCATGTCGGGGTCGCGGTCCGGCCATGGGGTGAAAGGGGCCTGCTCATAGGGTTCGGCCGGGCGTCCATCGGCAAAGGTTCGTGATCTGAGAGGACGGCGCGAATAGCTTTCCGCCCCGCCCGCAATCACGACGTCGTGCTGCCCCGACATCACCATCGCCCGCGCCAGAAGCACCGCATCCAGCCCGCCGCAACATTGACGGTCCACGGACAGACCAGCGACACGCTCCGGCAGGCCGGCCGCCAGCGCCGCGCGACGTGCCGGGTTGCCACCTGCGCCCAGCGCGTTGGCCAGAATCACCTCGTCCACCTCCCCGCCATCCAGACCCGCATCCGCCAGCACCGCCTGAATGACAGGGGCGGCCAGATCGTGGATGTCACAATGGGCCAAACCGCCCCCCTTCGGGGCAACCGCGCTGCGCCGTGCCGCGATGATCAGGGCACCGGTCATGCGCGTTGCCCCAGATTACGGGCCAGCGCCACCAGATCGGTCTTACCGGCACTGAGCATGGGCAGGCGGTCGACAAAAACGATGCGCCGGGGGCAAGCATGCGCGCCCAGAACATTGCGGCAGTGGGCTTGCAGGCGGCCGGCAAGGGCATCATCTTGCGTCCCTTCCACGACCCCGACAATCACCTGCCCGCGAGTTGGATCCGGCACCGGGATGGCCGCGCATGGCCCGACACCCGGCACCGCGCGCATCTGTGCCTCGACCACTTCGGGAAACACGTTCTGATCTGCCACCGTCACCATCCGGCTCTTGCGCCCCAGCACGGTCAGGTTTCCGCCTCGATCCAGCTGCCCCATCTCGCCAATGCTCAGAAAATCGCCCTGCCAGCGCGTGTCGGGACTGTTGCCCATGGCATACCCGTCAAACATGTACGGGCTTTTCACCCAGATTTCACCGATTCCGCTTGTATCCCGCCCCTGCCCATCGCGAATGCAAAGCTCCACCCCGGGATAGGCACGCCCGACTGCGCCAGGTGGCGTTTGCGCATCGCTGATCGCCATGAAGCTCGTCTCGGACGCGCCGAAAAACTCGCGCACCGTCGCCAGGGGGAACATCTCGCAGATCTCTGTGCGTGTCGACGCATCCAGCACCCCCCCACCGCAGAAGACCCAGCGCAGGTTTTGATTGGGGGCCTCGGTCGCCGCAGCCAACAGGCGAAGCTGGGTTGGCGTTGCGTAGAGCACCTGCACCCCGTTTTCGCGCAGAGCGCGGGCCTGAGATCTTGGGGGCAGGCCGGTCAGAACCGAAAGGTCACAGCCGATATGAAAGGCCTCCAGCACGGCATAAAGCGTCAGGGAATGGGACATCGCCCCCAGAACGGCATAGGGTGCCTTGGGCCCGACACCAAACCGGTCGCGCGTCACCTCGAAACTGGTCCGCCACGAGGCCGGACTGCGGCGAATGATCTTCGGCACGCCGGTCGATCCGGCGCTTTGCACCAGCAGCCACTGGCCCGCGCCGGTCTGCTCTGCCGCCCCGACACCGGCCTGTGTCACAGACAGGCTTTTGCCCCGGCGTAGCAGGTCGACGACCGTTTCCAGCGCCCGCGCCGTGGCTGATCCCACGGCCGATTTTCCGTCACCCGGCACCCGGACGGAGGTTTGGACCTCCTGCCTGAAGCGATCAGGGCTCACATCTCGATCCTTCCCAATTCGATTGCGCACACTATGCGCAGGAACAGGCAGGCGCGCCAGCCCTTCCGGCGGCGCTGCGATTGTCCCCTTACCCATTGCGAAAGCCACTCCCCCGACTGGACCCGGACAAATCAGGTGGCTATCACGATCTCAGCAAAAAACTGCGCGAGGCGCCGATGACCACAGAAAAACCCGACTGGATTGCCGTGGAATCCCATCAAACCGGCCTGCAGGTCTGGTTGATGGGCGCAGACGATAGTGTGCTGCAGCACAGACAATCCGAAACGAGCATGTCCGGGGACAGGTTCGAGACGAGGCTGCGCGACCTGCTATCTGATGTTTTGCCTGATAGCAGCGTCCCGATTGTCGTGTGTGGGATGAGGCATCCCGCTGTTTCGCCCGCCACCGATGCGTATTTATCAACCCCCTGCGCGCCGCCGACGATCGCACAGGCAACGCCATATCAGATGAGGGGGTTTGAACTGTCTCTCTTGCCGGGGGTAAAGCAGGCGGCTCCGCCCGACCTAATGCGGGGCGAGGAGATGCAGGTCGCAGGGCTGCTGACATTTGATCCGAATTTTGATGGGATATTGTGCCTGCCCGGACCGCAAATGAAATGGGTGCATATCAGCGCCGGCGAGATTGTCAGCTTTCGCACCTTCATGACGGGCGAGCTGTTCGACCTTCTGTCGCGCGACACAATGTTGCGATCTGCCATGAATGCTGAAGGCTGGGATCACGCGGTGTTTGAACAGACGCTTTCCGAAACCTTGGTGCGTCCGGCTGATCTGGCCGCGAAAATCTTTTCCGTCTACGCCGACATCGAACTGAACGCGCGCAGCGCAGACGTTGCGCGCGGACGCTTGCTGGCCGTGTTGATCGGCGCTGAACTGGCGGCGGCCAAGCCCTATTGGCTGGGCCAGAACGTTGCGATCCCGGCAGACGCCCCGATGGCCGCAGCCTATGCCACAGCATTGGAGGCACAGGGCGTCGCCGTTCGACACCTGAACGATGTCAATCTGGAGCTGAGCGGCCTGATCGCCGCGTATCGCGGGCCTTCGTCAACTTGCCCATAACGCGCGATCAGTTCAGACGCTGCCCGCTGTCCGGCGCGAAATAGGACACTTTGCTCATGTCGATCGACAGGTTCAGCATCTCGCCGGGCGTCGCAACGGTTTCCGAATGCAACCGCGCCGTGACCGGCTTGCCGCCAAGTTCGGACACCACATAAGTATCTGCCCCGGCGGGTTCGACCATGTCGATCAGGCAGCTGGCATCCTGCACATCGGCGCCGGCGCGAAATCCGGCCTCGGCGATGTCTTCGGGGCGCAGGCCAAGGATCACATCCTCGGGCAAGGCGGGGGCATGTTCGTCGATCAGCACAAGCGGCGTGCCGCTGGTGCGGGCAATCTCGATCCGCGCGCCTGCGCCATCGGCCCGTACCTTGGCCGGGATCAGGTTCATCGCAGGCGACCCCATGAAATCGGCGACAAACAGATTGGCAGGACGGTTATAGATCTCGGACGGCGATCCGATCTGCTGTATCACGCCACCTTTCAGGACCACGATCTTGGTGGCCAGCGTCATAGCCTCGATCTGGTCATGGGTCACGTAAACCATCGTCGCGCCAAGGGTCTGGTGCAGTTTCTTGATTTCGGACCGCATCTCCACCCGCAGCTTGGCGTCGAGATTCGACAGGGGTTCGTCGAACAGGAACAGCTTGGGGTCTCGCACCAGTGCGCGACCCATCGCGACCCGCTGCCGCTGCCCACCGGACAACTGCCCCGGACGGCGATTCAGAAGCTGTTCAATCTGCAATTGGGTTGCCACCTCGTCCAGTTTGCGCGCCTGCGTGGCTTGATCCACACCGCGCACCTTCATGCCAAAGGTGATGTTCTTGGCGACACTCATCGTCGGGTACAGCGCATAGGATTGGAACACCATCGCGATGTCGCGGTCCTTGGGGCTGACATCGGTCATGTTTCTGCCGCCGATCATCAGATCTCCGCTGGTGATCGGCTCAAGCCCCGCAATGCAATTCAGAAGCGTGGATTTGCCGCATCCCGACGGGCCGACCAGCACGAGGAAATCTCCGGGCTCGATCGCGATGTTGATATCCTTCAGGATCTCGACCGGACCATAATTCTTATAGAGGTTCTGGATTTCAAGAATTGGGGCCATCGGTCTTATCCCTTTACAGAGCCCGCGGTCAGTCCGCGGATGAAGTATTTGCCAGCGACGATATAGACAAGCAGTGTCGGGGCGGCGGCGATGATCGCGGCGGCCATGTCGACATTGTATTCCTTCACGCCGGTGGTCGAATTGACGATGTTGTTCAGGGCAACGGTTACGGGTTGCGTGCCCGCCTGACTGAACGATACGCCGAACAGGAAGTCGTTCCAGATCTGGGTGAACTGCCAGATAACGGTCACAACAATGATCGGCAGGCTGAGTGGCAGGAAGATCGACCAGAAGATGCGGAAGAACCCTGCCCCGTCCACCTTGGCCGCTTTGGTCAACTCAGACGGAATGGACACATAGTAGTTGCGAAAAAACAGCGTGGTGAACCCGATCCCATAGATCACGTGGACGAAGATCAGCCCCGGAATGGTGCCCGCGATGCCCATCAGGCCCAAGAGGCGCGCCATGGGAAGCAACACCACCTGAAAGGGGATGAAGCAGCCAAACAGCATCAGCGAGAAGATGATGTTCGCACCCGGAAATCGCCACTGCGCCACCACGTATCCGTTCAGCGCCCCGATGAAGGTTGAGAGTGCGACAGCCGGCACTGCCAGCAGCACAGAGTTCCAGAAATAAGGCCGCAGCCCCTCGCACTGGATGCCCGTACAAGCCCCGGACCACGCGGTTTTCCACGCGTCGAACGTGACCTCGCGCGGCAGGGCCACAAGGCTTCCGGTGCGAATTTCCTCAAGGCTTTTCAGCGAGGTCGTGACCATCACAAAAAGCGGCATCAGATAATAAAGCGCGAACAGGCCCAGCAGGATGTACAGCACCCAGCGCAGAACAATCTTGCCGAATGCGCCACTTTTGCGCGCGGGGGGATGTGCAAGATCAGTCATTTTTGGCTCGCAGTTCCGAATAGAGGTAAGGCACGACAATCGCGAACACGACCAACATCATGATCATGGCCGAACTCGCCGCCTGACCGATGTCACCGCGTGAAAACGCCATTGCGTACATATAGGTTGCAGGCAGGTCGGTTGCGTAACCTGGGCCACCACCGGTCAGGGCAATGACAAGGTCGAAACTCTTGATCGCGAGGTGCGCCAGAACGATGAAGGCGGACATGAAGATCGGCCCCATCGACGGGATGATGATCGCGGAATAGATGCGCCAGGTGGGGATGCCGTCCACTTGCGCGGCCTTGATAATCTCCTCGTCCACCGAGCGCAGTCCGGCCAGGAACAAGGCCATCACGAAGCCCGAGCTTTGCCAGACGGCGGCAAGCACAATGGTGTAGATCGCGAAGTCGGGGTCGATCAACCAGTCAAACGAGAAGTTTTCAAACCCCCAACTGCGAACGGTCGCCTGAATACCCAAACCGGGATTCAGGATCCATTTCCACGCTGTGCCGGTCACGATCATCGACAGCGCCATGGGGTAAAGATAGATCGTGCGGATCATCCCTTCGGTGCGGATCTTCTGATCCAGCAGGATCGCCAGAAGCAGCCCCAAAACCATGGCGATGATGATGAACAAGGCGCCGAAGATAAACAGGTTGTTCATCGCCGTATCCCAGCGCGGCGAGGCAAACAGGCGCTTGTACTGGATGAGACCCTCGATCTCGTATTTCGGCAGCAGGCGTGAACGGGTCAGCGAGACCCAGGCCGTCCAGGCAATGAACCCGTATACAAACACCAAAACAGCGATGAATGAGGGCGCAAGCACCATCTTGGGCAGGTGCGTTTCCAGCCATTTTGTCATCTGATCGATCCCCCGAAGGTTTCGCCCCCGACCTGACAACGGGCGGGGGCGAAGGGTCGGTTTACATGCTGTTGGCGACAGCGTCGGCCAGCATCTGGACCGCGTCAGCCGACGACATGTCCGAGTTGAAATGCGCGGTCACAACATCAGTGATCGCACCGGCCTGCGCCCCACGCAGCGCCATGCCATGGGCATAGCTGGGCAGGAGCGAGCCGTTGGCCGCGCTGGCGTTCATATCCTCGGCCGAGGTATGGGCGCAGCTGTCAAACTCGTCCAGTGCCACGTCGACCCGCGCCGGGATCGAGCCTTTGTTCAGGTTGAACACCTTCTGGAAGTTCTGACCGACGATCAGTTCGGCCAGCAGGTCTTGCCCGGCTTTCTTGTCGTCGCCATCCACGTTGAACATGGCGAAGCTGTCCACATTATACAGGAACCCGTCACCCGGCGTGGATTGGCACAGGAAATCTTCGCCCGGCACTTTGCCAGCGGCAAGAAACTCGCCCTTGGCCCAGTCGCCCATGATCTGGAAGGCGGCTTCGCCGTTCATCACCATGGCGGTCGCCAGGTTCCAGTCGCGGCCCGAGAAGTTGTCATCCACATAGCCACGCATCTTGCGCATCTGATCGAACACCGCGACCATGCCGTCCGAGGTCAGCGTGTCGGCGTCCAGATCGACAAAGGCTTTCCTGAACCCCTCCGGGCCCAGAATACCCAGCGCGACGGCTTCAAAGACGGTGGCGTCCTGCCAGGCCTGGCCACCATGGGCCAGCGGGATCACCCCAGCCGCCATGAGTTTCTCGGCTGCCGCGTTGAACTCGTCCCACGTGGTCGGCATGGTAATGCCGTTGGCCTCAAGCACGTCCGCATTTGCCCAGATCCAGTCGATCCGGTGCACGTTGACAGGGGCCGCGCACCATGTGCCTTCGCACTTCATGTGGTTTGCAATCGACTCCGGCAGCACCTCGGCCCAGCCATTTGCGTCCGCCACGGACGAGATATCGGCCAGCACGCCTTCCTCGTACCATTCCTGAATGGCCGGGCCTTTCAGTTGAACGGCGGTGGGCGCATTACCAGCCAGCACGCGGGCGCGCAGGGCGGTCATGGCGGCATCGCCGCCACCGCCGGCCACGGGCATGTCGGTCCAGGTGCCACCCTTGGAGGCAAATTCCTCTTGCAACACGGCGACGGCCTTGGCTTCACCCCCCGAGGTCCACCAGTGCAGCACTTCGGCTTGCGGCTCAGCCACGGCAACATTGCTTGCCATGACGGCAAACGCGGACACTGCCGCGAAAGCGGTTCTTTTCATCTAAAAATCCTCCCATAATCTGCCGCGCTCATTGGCGGTGATAATGTCAGCATGCGCCTGCGCGCCGAGTCGCAGCAACGGTCAACCACGGCATCTCGCGCGGCGATATGCAGTTTTTCGGTCAATCTGTTACAGCTTGTTACCTAATCCTTGATTCTGTTGCCTGTTGTTACATTGGCTGGAGCAGGGAGCGCACAGGGCGAGCCAGCCGCCGCGCCTGCCTGAACCAGAAAAAAGAGAGTGCATATTGACCATCCCACGCCTTCTTGTTGTCGATGACGATGCTGACATGCGGTCGATGATGACGCAGTTTCTGCACCAGAATGGCTTTGTCGCCCTGCCCGCGGCCTCGGAACGTGACATCAGGGGCCATCTGGACGCCGGGCGCATCGACCTGATCCTGCTGGATGTGATGCTGGGGGATGAAAACGGGGTCGAGATCTGCGGCCGCCTGCGCGCCCAACAGGACGTGCCGATCATTCTGGTGTCGGCTTTGTCCGCCGATCATCAGCGCATGGCGGGATACGAGGTCGGGGCGGATGACTATATCGCCAAGCCGTTCAACCCGCAGCTTCTCTTGGCGCGGGTGCGTGCCGTGTTATTGCGGGCCCAACGCACACCGTCGCTGGCCTATCGTCGACGGGTGTCCGTGTTTCGCTTCGGCGGTTGGGTCTATGATGGAAAGCGCAATGAGATCGTGTCGCCCGAGGGGTTTCAGGTCGCCCTGTCCCAACGCGAGACCGCGCTGTTGAAGGTGATGTTGGCCAACCCCCACATTCCCCTGACCCGGGACGAGATCGCCGCCGCCCTGGACGTGACCGGTGAAGGCGACCAGCCCGAGGCCTCGGGGCGGGCGATTGACGTTCTGGTGGGACGGCTGCGATCAAAGATCGAAAAGAACCCCAAAGACCCGCAGATGTTGCGAACCGAACGGGGCACCGGATACGTCTTTGCGATTGACGTCACGGTCGAGGACACGTGATGTCGCGCGGGCTGTCCCTGCGCCGGGTTGGCGGGGCGTGGGTGCTTCTTTCCTTTGCCGCCGGGATGATCGCGGCCACGCTGTGGCTGGGATCGGTGCGCGCCTGGGACCGTCACCTGTTGCAAGCCTATGCGGCGGGGTTCACGATCTATGAAGCCCTGCGGCAGGATGTGCCGCCCGGCGACCGGGTGACCATTACGCCGCTTGCCCCCGACAATGCCGCGATGGCCACGCGGGGCGAATTTGCGCGACTGCCCGACACGCCGCGACCCGCCTATGTCACCAATATCTCGATCCTGATCCGGCCTGCGTCCCCGACGGATCGCGCGGTTCTGACCCTTGGCATTGTGTCGGATGAACTGGTCTATCCGATCTCGGACATCGTCGTGCGCGGCGATCCGATTCCGGCGGGGCGTCTGGGCCAGGTGACCCGGCTTCTAGCCTCCTATTGCAGCACGCCGATCATCTTCGCGCGTTATGCCGACAAACCCTGGCAACGCATCGACGGTGCCGCCGTCTGGGGCTGCGACGCCGCCCCGAAAGATCTGCGCGTGCCGGCCGCCCTGGCCGCAGTAATCGCCCTGGCGGCCTTGTTGACCCATGTGGCCAACACCACCGCCAGTTTCCAAACGTTCGCCCGGGCGCTTCGGGTGCGCCGACGCTTTGGCGGCCCTGAAAGCTATGAGATCGAAGGCCCGACTGAATTGCGCGACATCGTGGCCGCCGTGAACGCCCACCTTCAGGCAGAGCGCGCGCAACTGGCCCAGCGGGCCATGGTGCTGTCCGGGGTCAGCCATGATCTGGGCACCCCGGCCACGCGGCTCAGGCTGCGCGCGGCGCTGATCAACGACGCCGACCTGCGCGGCAAGCTGGAAGCGGATATCGACCAGATGACCGATATGATCGAAAGCGTGCTGACCTATACGCGGTCGGAAATCAACGCCGAAGAACCGCGCCAGTTGTCGCTGACATCGCTGGTCGAAGCCCTTGTGGCCGATTATCAGGACACCGGTCGACCGGTGTCGCTTCGGCATCAGGACCCGGTGGTGATCGAGGGCGGGGCGTCCGTGTTCATGTCGCGCCGGGGGCACAGCCATATGCCGGATGAACGTCGGGTGTTGGTCACCGCGCGCCCCATCTCGCTTCAGCGGGCGATCTCGAACCTGATCGACAACGCGCTGAAATACGGACGCCGCGCCATGGTCGAGCTGCACACCGATGCCGAAACCGCCACGATCATTGTCGAGGATGAAGGATCGGATTACTCCGCCGCCGAAATCGAGCACATGATGGCCCCGTTTGAGCGCGGCGATAACACGATGAACATTGCCGGGTTCGGGCTGGGTCTGACCATCGTCGCGACGGTGGCCCAACAGCATGGCGGCACCTTGCGTTTTGACGCCGGGGCCAAGGGGCTGCGGGCTTTGCTGTCGATCCAGCGCAGGTGATTGTTGGCGCGCTGTGTCCACCCGGCCCCAATGGCGCCGGGTGGCAGACAGGATCTAGTGGCGCACCACGTAGACCGAACAATCCGAGTGGCGCACCACGCGCGCGGCATTCGGGCCAAGCAGGTAATCCTTCAGGTCCGGCCTATGCGCCCCAATCACGATCAGGTCGGTCTTGTCCAGTTTCGAAATGCGCAGCACCTCTTCATAGACCGTGCCGACCGCCACGATGTGGCGCACATTGGCGTCCTGCTCGGCCCCCAGCGTGGCCTTTGTCATCTCTTTCAGAAGCGTTTTGGCACGCTCCTTGACCGGTTCCACCTGATGATCCTGAAAATAGGCCCCGACCACCGACATGCCGAAATCCGGCACCACGGTGATCACGTCCAATTGCGCACCGTCCATGCGGGCCAGCTTGGCTGCAACGGTCAGCACCTCGCGTTCTTCCTCGGGGCGGTTGATGTCGACGGCGCAGAGAATTGTCTTGCTCATGCCGGTTCTCCTTGCAGTGTTTCCTGTTCGGCCCGACGCGATTGCAGGAAGGCCACAAGGGCTAGCAACAGAAGTGCGGGAATGAAGATCAGTTCTTTCGGCAGTTGATTGGACGGCGCCTGAACCGCCGCGATCTGAACCGGCTCGTCACCATAAAAATCGAACGAGGCCAGTTTGTCCGACAGGAATGTGCCGAACATCGGTTCGTCCAACCGGATCGTGTCGCCTTCCGGCAGGATCATGAAGCCCAGCGCATCAAGCCGCGCCGCAGGGTCGTCCCCTTCGGGCACATCCAGCACGACGGTCAGGTCCTTGCTGTCCAGGGTGTCGAAATCCGGGCCACGGATCACTGCGCGAAGCTGATCCCCCGGCGCGGCCTGCTCCAGCGCCGTTGCAAACTGTGCAGGCGGGATTTCGGCAAAGGGCGGCTGGATCTGGTTCATGAAGAAGCCCGGACGGAACAGGGCAAAAGCCACCAGAAGCAGGGCAACGGTTTCCCATATCCGCGATTTGGTCAGGAAAAAGCCCATGGTTCCTGCCGTAAAGACAAGGATCCCGATTGTTGCCACCACAAAGACGATAATCCCCTGTACCCATGTCACGTCAATCAGCAGCAGGTCGGTGTTGAAGATGAACACAAACGGCAGCGCCACGGTCCGCAAGCTATAGAAGAACGCGGTGAAACCGGTGCGGATGGCATCGCCCCCTGACACGGCGGCGGCGGCAAAACTGGCCAGCCCCACCGGGGGCGTCACATCGGCCATGATCCCGAAATAGAACACGAAAAGGTGCACCGCGATCAACGGCACGACCAGCCCCGATTGCGCACCCAGTTCGACCACGACCCCCACCATCAGTGAGGAGACGACGATATAGTTCGCCGTGGTCGGTAGCCCCATCCCAAGGATCAGCGACAGGATCGCCACGAAGACCAGCATCAGGATCAGGTTGCCGCCGGACAGGAACTCGACAAAATCGGCCATGACCTGACCAATCCCGGTCAACGACACGGTGCCGACGATGATCCCGGCGGTGGCCGTGGCCAGACCGATCCCGATCATGTTGCGCGCGCCGTCGATCATCCCTTCGATCAGGTCCATCACCCCGTCGCGCAACCGACCCACCGGATTGCCTTCGCCCCGGAACATGGCCTTCAGCGGTTTCTGCGTCAGCAGGATGCCGAACAGAAGAAAGGTCGCCCAGAAGGCCGACAGGCCGGGGGACTTGCGTTCGATCATCAGGAAATAGACCAGCACGATGATCGGCATCAGATAATACAGCCCGGACTTGTAAATCTTGGCCACATCCGGCAGTTCGACCACCTCGGCATTGGGGTCGTCCGGCTCAAGATCCGGCACCTGTGCGGCAAGATAGATCAGGGCAAGATAGATGATCCCCAGCAGGATCGACAGGATCCAGCCGGACCCGGACGGGAACAGCGACACGATCCACCCCACCGGATATTGCGTGGCATAGCACAGAAGCGCAAAGCCCGCGAAGAAGGCGAACATGCCGCCGATGGTCTTGCCCATCGACACGACCTTGTTGCCGATCGTGGGCATACGGTTCTTCACCGCCTCAAGATGCACGATATAGACCAGCGCGATGTACGAGATGATCGCAGGCAGGAAGGCATGGGTGATGACCTCGACATAGGAAATGCCGACATATTCCACCATCAGGAACGCAGCCGCGCCCATGACGGGTGGCATGATCTGCCCGTTGACCGAGGACGCGACCTCGACCGAGCCTGCCTTTTCGGCGGTGAAGCCCACCCGCTTCATCAGCGGAATTGTAAAGGTGCCGGTGGTCACGACATTGGCGATGGACGACCCGGAGATCAGCCCCGTCGCCGCCGACCCGACCACGGCAGCTTTTGCCGGTCCGCCGCGCAGGTGGCCCAGCGCGCCAAACGCCATTTTGATGAAATAGTTCCCGGCCCCTGCCCGGTCGAGCAATGCGCCGAACAGCACGAACAGGAATACGAATTTGGTGGACACGCCCAGCGCGATGCCAAAGACACCTTCGGACGTGATCCACATATGGCTCATCGCCTTGCGCAGACTGGCACCCGCCCAACGGATCTGGTCGGGCACGACCTCGGACGAGCCAAAAAAGACGTAAAACAGAAAGATCACCGCCAGCGCGACCATCACCGGGCCAAGCGTGCGATAGGCGGCAAGGAACAGAAAGCCCAGCGCAATCAGGGACACGATAGCGTCGGTGTCATCCGCCAGCCCGCCATTGCCGACGATCTTCTGATAGAAGAAATAGCCATACAGCGCGAGCAACGCGCCGCCGATCCCGTGGATCCAGTCATACCACGGGATGCGGTCGCGCGGGCTGGATTTGAACAACGGATAGGCCATCGCGGCCAGGAAGATTGCAAAGGCCAGGTGGATCTGGCGCGAGTTGTTGATCAGGTCGCCTGGCAAGACATATGGCGCCACCGGCGAGGCCAGAAGCACCTGAAAAATCGACCAGGTCAGGGCCACCCCGGCGATCATCAACCCCACTGGCCCATGCGGGCTGCGGGCGCCGGTATCGCTGGCGGCAACCAGTTCCTGAAGTTCCTCTTCGCTCAGCGCGCGTTCTTCCTTAGTGGACATCTGTCCCTCCCTCGGCTGCATGGGTTATCTTGCGGCAGCCCAAACTGGTTCTGGTCGTTGTCACTTGCCCGATCTTTGCGCCGGGTCAGGGGTGTTGGGGGCAGCGCACCGCCCCCAACAAAGGCATGCCCTGATCAGCTTACTCGATCAGGCCCTTTTCCTTGTAATACTTCTCGGCACCCGGGTGCAGCGGCGCGGACAGACCAGCGGTTGCCATCTCTTTCGGGTCAAGATTTGCGAAAGCGGGGTGCAGGCCCTTGAAGTCTTCGAAGTTTTCAAAAACCGACGAGACCACGGCGTAAACCGCGTCTTCCGACACCTGATCCGAGCTGACGAAGGTGGCACCAACACCGAAGGTCTTGGTGTCTTCGTCATTGCCGCGATACATGCCGCCGGGGATGGTGGCTGTCCGATAGAACGAGTTTTCTTCAACCAGCTTGTTCACCACGTCACCTGCCACTTCGACAAGAACGGAATCACAGGCGGTGGTGGCTTCCTGGATCGACCCGGACGGGTGGCCGACGGTGTAAACCATCGCATCGATCTGGTTGTCACACAGGGCAGCCGATTGTTCGGACGCTTTCAACTCGGTTGCCAGAGCGAAGTCGCCCGTTGTCCAGCCAAGGGCATCCATCAGAACTTCCATGGTGCCGCGCTGACCAGAACCGGGGTTGCCGATGTTGACGCGTTTGCCCTTCAGATCTTCAAAGGTCTTGATGCCGCTGTCAGCACGGGCCACGACGGTGAACGGCTCCGGGTGCACCGAGAACACGGCGCGCAGCCCTTCGAAGGGACCGGCCTCTTCAAATTTCGAAGTGCCGTTATAGGCGTGGTACTGCCAGTCCGACTGGGCCACACCAAATTCCAGTTCGCCTTCGCGAATGGTGTTGATGTTGTAAACCGATCCACCCGTCGATTCGACCGAGCAGCGCACGCCGTGATCCTTGCGGCCCTTGTTCACCAGACGGCAGATCGCACCGCCAGTCGGATAATACACGCCGGTCACACCGCCGGTGCCGATCGTGATAAACTCCTCGGCCATCGCGGCCGGGGCCAGAACGGCCGTCGCGGCAACCCCGGCAAATGCAAGTTTGAACCTGTTCAACATCACTATACTCCCTTGTGTTGATGTTCTGATGTCATTCGGACCACACCTCGGCCAATTGCCGATTGCGCAGTTCGACTTCTGCGATACGTTCCTGTGCCGCGGCACCGGAACGCCCGACAACCATTCCGACGATCGTTTCGATCAGGAACAAGGTTGTCACGTAGGATGAATAGAAATTCGCACTGTCCGCCGCCACGACAAAACTGACCGAGGCATATTCCAGCGCCGGACAGGCATGGGTGTCGGTGATGACAATCACGAAAACGCCCAGTTGATGGGCCAGCTTGGCGGACTTGATCACGTTGGACGCGAAAGGCGGTTTTGTCACGATCAACAAGGCGTCGCGGCTGTCCAGACCGGTCAAGGCGCCGCCCAGTGACGCCCCCATGCGATTCGCAAGGCGCCAGTTATCCGTGCAGAAATTCGCCATATAGGACATATATTCCACGATCCCCGTCGATCCCAACGCACCAAGCAACAAAACCTTACGTGCATTGACCAACACCTCGACGCAATGCTCAAGGTCTTTTTGGTCCAACGAGGTCAGCGCGTGGTTCAGATTCGATTGGCAGGCGACAAAATGCATGTCGATGAAACGGTGCTGCCCGTCGTCATGCTGCTTTTGCAAGACCCCGGCCCGCGCGGCGAAGTTGTTTACCCGCTGGTCAATCTTGTCGCGCAGTTCTTCGCGCAGCTCTTCGAAATCTTCGTAATCCAGAGCCTTGGCAAGACGCGAAAAGGCGGCGGGCGACACGCCACTGTTACGTGATACAGTGCGCAGCGGTCGCGTCACCGCATCCAGTGGATTGGCCACCAGAAAATCCGCAGCACTGCGCAAAGCATCGCTGAGATCGGCATAGGCCAAAGCAAGCCTCTTTTCGAAGCGTTCGTTCAATGTGCCCCCCTGACTGGACGATTCCAGTGTTCTCTTTGTTTCATGCATTGTCAAATGTCGGGATATTTGTTTCAATATCATCGAAAATCAGAGGCCGCCATGTCACACGTCTTCCCCCGTCACACCAAAGCCGTCCCGCCCATCGCGGTAAAAGGAGATGGCATATATATCATTGATTCCAATGGAAATAAATATCTGGATGGATCGGGCGGCGCGGCTGTGTCCTGCCTTGGTCATTCGGACAGGGATGTCATCCAGGCGATCAAGACTCAGGTCGATCAACTTGCCTTTGCGCATACGGGTTTCCTGTCGTCGCAGCCGGCAGAATCACTGGCAGACCGGCTGGTCGCCCACGCACCGGATGGAATCGAGCGGGTCTATTTCGTCTCGGGCGGGTCGGAAGCGGTGGAAAGCGCGTTGAAACTGGCGCGCCAATACATGATCGAAACGGGCCAGCCGCAGCGCACCAGATTCATTTCGCGCCGGCAAAGCTATCACGGCAACACGCTGGGCGCGCTTGGCACCGGCGGCAACGCCTGGCGGCGCGCACCCTTCGACCCGGTGATGGTGTCAGCCTCTCATATCTCGCCTTGCTACGAATACCGGCTGCGCCATGAGGGGGAGTCGCAGGAAGACTATGCCCTGCGCGCGGCAAACGAGCTTGAGGCGGAACTGCTGCGTCAGGGGCCGGAAAACGTCATCGGCTTCATTGCGGAACCTGTGGTGGGCGCAACCGCTGGCGCCGTTCCTGCCGTGCCGGGATATTTCAAGCGCATCCGCGAGATCTGCGACCAATACGGCATTCTGCTGATCCTGGACGAGGTCATGTGCGGCATGGGGCGCACCGGCACATTGTTTGCCTGCGAGCAGGATGGCGTTGCGCCGGATCTGATCACAATCGCCAAGGGGCTGGGCGCCGGGTATCAGCCCATCGGCGCGATGTTGTGTTCGGGCGCAATCTATGCGGCGATCGAAAACGGCAGTGGCTTTTTCCAGCACGGCCATACCTATGTCGGCCACCCGACGGCCTGTGCCGCCGCCGACGCGGTGGTGCGCAAACTGACAGAGGGCGGCATGGTCGCGCGGTCGGCCCAGATGGGCGAGACACTGATGGCCGCCCTGACCGACGCCTTCGGCCAGCACCCCCATATCGGCGACATTCGCGGGCGCGGCATGTTCCGCGGGCTGGAGCTTGTTGCGGACCGCGACACCAAAGCCCCGTTTGCACCCGAAAAAGGCATTGCGGCGAAGCTGAAGAAG
The DNA here is from genome assembly GCF_023195575.1 of Aliiroseovarius sp. S2029. NCBI lineage: Bacteria > Pseudomonadati > Pseudomonadota > Alphaproteobacteria > Rhodobacterales > Paracoccaceae > Aliiroseovarius > Aliiroseovarius sp. S2029. The sequence goes on along the minus strand of NZ_JALPQE010000002.1, from coordinate 363,845 downwards.
CAGGCCTTTGCCAACGGGCTGATCTGCTATCCGATGGCAGGGACGATCGACGGGCAACAAGGCGACCATGTGTTGCTGGCGCCCCCGTTCATTATCACCGACGATCAGATTGGCGAACTTGTCGACAAACTGTCCAAAACCTTTGACGCGGTTTTGTGATGGCGCTGCCGCGTCTGATGGTGGCGCCGAACGGGGCGCGGTTGACGCAGGCGGACCACCCGGCCCTGCCGATCACGCTGCCCGAGATCATCGCCACCGCGCGCGATTGCCACGCAGCGGGCGCGGACGGCTTGCACCTGCACCTTCGTGATGCGGATGGAGGCCACCTGCTGGATGCTGGCGCCTATCGCGAGGCGGTGCAGGAACTGACCGCTCAGGTGCCTGACATCGCCGTTCAGATCACCACTGAGGCGGTCGGAAAATACGACCCACCCCATCAACGGCGGGTTGCCATGAACGCGGGGGCGTCCATGGTTTCGGCCTCTGTGCGCGAGCTGTGTCGCGACAAGAAAGATGTCACGCAGGCCTTTTACCGGGATTGCGCGGATCAGGACATTGCGATCCAGCACATCCTTTATGACCGGGACGATGCAGAGCTTCTGGCACGAACGCTGCCCCAAGATCTGCTCACCGCGCCCGACTTGCAACTCTTGTTCGTGCTGGGGCGCTATGCAGCGGATCAGAACTCCGACCCGCAGGATCTGGACCCGTTTCTGGACTGGATGAAAACGCAGAAACTGACGCCCGACTGGGCCGTCTGCGCCTTCGGTCAGGGGGAAACGGAATCTTTGGTTTATACCGCACGATGTGGCGGAAAATGCCGCGTCGGCTTCGAAAACGCGCGGGTACATTCCGACGGCCGGGTGGCCAAAGACAATGCGGATCGCGTCCGGGCGGTGCGCGACGCCATCCGCCATTTGCCACCCCGGGCCTGAGGAGCCACCCGGTCCTGCGCCCGACAAAGTGCCGTAACGGCAACCTGACATAATATTTGCGCAGTGACGCATGATGGATCACTTTCCGGCGCACGAGTCTGGTAAACCTGTCAGTGTGAACCTAGTTAACATGTTCACACGACCACAGGTGCTTGCCGTGACACGGGGCTAAGGCACGGGCTGACAAGGACAGGAACATGCCGCAGGACATCTTGCCTGATCTGAACGGGCAGCTGAAGTTTCAGGACGATCCGGGCGCTGGCTGGTCGAAATGGTTGGCGGCCCTGTTTGCGCTGGTTCTGGTGGGCTGGATGGGCAGCGGCTACATCCTGCCTTCGCAACCGGCGACAGAAACCGAAGAAAAACCCGCCGCCCGCATCGTGGCCGTGGCGGTGATGCCGTCCGAAGCGGAAGATGTAGAGCTTGTGCTGTTCTCGGAAGGGCAGTCAATCCCGGATCGCGACACAATGATCACCTCCAAGGTCAGCGGCGAGGTCGTGTCTGTCTCGGCCGACCGCGGCGACCTTGTGTCGGCCGGGCAGGAAATCGGGCGGCTTGATGCCGCCACCATCGAAGCCCAGCTTGTTCAGGCACAAACGCAGCTTGACCAGGCCACCAGTGATCTTGAAAAATCCACATCCCTGCAGCGCAGCGGCATCACCACCGAAGATCGCGTGCTTCAGGCCCGTGCGGCCAAAGCCTCGGCCGAAGCCGCGGTTGCTGCTGCAAAAGAGCAGTTGGAAAACACCGTGATCCGCGCGCCCTTTGCCGGGCGCCTGAACGATCTGACCTTGGACGAAGGCGAGTTCGTGAACAGCGGCGATGTGGTGGCCGAGGTTCTGGACAACAACCCCTTGTCGATCGTCGTGCAGGTGCCGCAACAGGCCCTGTCTCGCCTGAAGAAGGGCCAGGTGGCCCAGGTCTCATTCATCACCGGCGAGGTGCGCAACGGCACCGTTGCCTTCATTGGCGCCAATGCCGACAGCCAGACCCGCACCTTCCGGGTCGAAATCACCGTCGACAATCCCGACAGCGAAATGCCCGCCGGGTTGAGCGCCCGCATCGCCATCCCGACCGGCAGCGCACGGGGGCATTTCATCTCGCCAGCGATTTTATCCTTGGGCACGGATGGCGAGTTGGGCGTCAAGATCGTGACCGAGGACGATGTCGTCCAGTTCGTGCCGGTGTCGATCGTGCGCGCCCAGACCGACGGCATCTGGATCACTGGCCTGCCCGAGCGCGCCGACATCATCACGGTGGGTCAGGGCTTCGTCAACGCAGGCGACACGGTCGATCCGCGCCCGGCGACGCCGGCCCCGGAAACGGCCGAGGTCACGCAATGAAACCGCTGATCACAGCCGCGTTCAATCGCAGCAAAGTGGTGCAGCTTTTGCTGGTGTTCCTTCTGACCATCGGCGGTTTTGCCTATTACGCGATTCCCAAGGAAAGCAATCCCGAGATACCGATCCCGATCGTCTATGTCTCGACCGGGCTTGAAGGGATCTCGCCCGAAGATGCCGAGGATGTTCTGATCGGCCCGATGGAAACCGAGTTCGCCTCGCTCACCGGGCTGAAATCCATGACCGCGACCGCCAGCGAAGGCCATGCAAGTGTCCAGTTGGAGTTTGAGCCGGGTTTCGACGCGGACGAGGCGCTGCAAAAGGTACGCGAAGCGGCGGACAAGGCGGAAAATGATCTGCCGCAGGACGCGCGCCTGACGGTGACCGAGATCAACACCGCGCTGTTTCCGATCCTGACCGTGATCCTGTCCGGCCCGGTGCCCGAACGCACCCTGAACGACCTGGCGGATGATCTGAAGGACGACATCGAAGCCCTGGCCGGGGTGCTTGAAGTCGACATCGGCGGCAAGCGCGAACAATTGCTGGAAGTGCTGATCGACCCCACGGTGTTCGAGACTTATAACATCACGTTTGAAGAGCTGATCGGCTCGGTCACCCGCAACAACCAGTTGATCGCCGCCGGGGCCATCGAAAGCGAAGCCGGGCGGCTTGTGCTGAAAGTGCCAGGCCTGATCGAGGATATGGCGGATGTGATGGAGCTTCCGGTGCTGGTGCGCGGCCAGACGGTCGTGACCTTCGCCGATGTCGCCACCATTCGACGCACCTTCAAAGACCCCGACGGGTTCGCCCGCATCGACGGCCAGCCCGCGCTTGCGCTCGAGATCAAAAAGCGCGTCGGCGCCAACATCATCGAAACCGTGGCCGAAGTGCGCGAGGTGATCGGCACAGCGCAGGCGGATTGGCCCGACAGCGTTCATATCAGCTATACGCTGGATGAAAGCGAGCAGGTGAAATCCATGCTGTCGGACCTTGAGGCGAACGTGATTGCCGCCATCATCCTGGTGATGATCGTGGTGGTCTATGCGCTGGGTCTGCGGTCGTCCCTGCTGGTGGGGCTGGCGATCCCCGGTGCCTTTCTGACCGGGGTCGCTGGGCTTTATTTCATGGGCTACACGATGAATATCGTGGTTCTGTTCTCGCTGATCCTGGTGGTCGGGATGCTGGTCGACGGGGCGATTGTGACGGTTGAACTGGCTGATCGCTACCTGCACGAAGGACAGTCGTCGAAACAGGCCTATGCCGAGGCCGCCAAGCGTATGTCCTGGCCGATCATCGCCTCGACCGCCACCACCTTGTGCGTCTTCTTCCCACTGCTGTTTTGGTCGGGAACGGTCGGCGAGTTCATGAAATTCCTGCCGATCACCGTGATTATCACACTGGCGGCATCCCTGTTCATGGCGCTGATCTTCATACCTGTCGTGGGCGGTCTGATCGGCAAGCAGCAACGCCAATCGGCGAAATCGAAGGCCCAGCATTATGCCGCCGAACGCGGCGATCCGCGCAGCATGACCGGTTTCATGGGGGTCTATGTCAACATTCTGAAATGGTCGATCAAACGCCCCGGCGTCACGCTGAGCTTTGCGGTGATCGCATTGGTCGCCTCGTTCGCGGCCTACGGGTCGTTGGGCAACGGCCTGACCTTCTTTCCCGAGGTCGAACCGGACTACGCGCAGGTCGAAGTGCGCGCGAAGGACAACTTCTCGGTCTATGAACAGGACGCATTGGTGCGCCAGGTCGAGGCCAAGCTGTCAGGCTATGACGAGATCGCCAGCATCTATGCCCGCTCGGGTGGCGGGCGCGACGGCAGCGACGCGATCGGATTTCTGCAACTGGAACTGGCCGAATGGGACACGCGCAGGCCCGTGGCCGCCATCGCCAAGGACATCCGCGCCGATGTCGCCACCATTCCCGGCATCGACGTTCAGGTTCAGACCGCCATGGCCGGTCCCGGCGGTGGCAAGCCCGTGAACCTTGAGGTGGCGTCCAACACGCCGGAGGATCAGAAGGCAGGGGTCGCGTTGCTGGTCGACGCGATGGAACGGCTGGGGGGCTTTACCGATATCGTGGAAACCAGCGCCTCGCCCGGTGTGGAATGGCAGATCGCAATCGACCGGTCCGAGGCCGCGCGGGCCGGCGCCGATGTGGCAATCCTGGGGCAGGCCGTGCAGCTTCTGACCCAGGGCATCACGGTCGCCAACTATCGTCCCGCCGACACGGATGGCGAGGTGGACATAGTGGTCCGTTTCCCTGCCGTCGACCGCACCCTTGCCGAATTGCAGAACCTGCGCGTGCCAACCAGCGCCGGGCTGGTGCCGATTTCGAATTTCGTGTCCTTCGAGGCTGCACCGCGCAGCGGGGTCATCACGCGGATTGATCAGGAACGCGTCATCTCGATCTCGGCGGATGTGGAACCGGGCGTGTTGGTGAACGACCAGATCCTGGCCCTGCAGGGAGAGTTGGACAGGATCGACATGCCCGAAAGCGTCGAAGTCAAATTCGGCGGCGAAGCGGAAGAACAGGCCGAAGCGATGAGTTTTCTGATTGCCGCCTTCTTCTCGGCCATCGGGCTGATGTTCCTGATCCTGCTGACCCAGTTCAACAGCTTCTGGCAAGCCTTCGTGGTGATGTCGGCCATCGTCTTTTCCATCGCGGGGGTGCTTTTGGGGCTGATGATCACCGGGCGGCCTTTCGGCGTCGTCATGGGCGGGATCGGGGTCATTGCCTTGGCGGGGATCGTGGTCAACAACAACATCGTTTTGATTGACACCTACAACGAGTTGAAAGCTGCGGGCGCGTCGCCCTATGAGGCCGCGCTGCGCACTGGCGCGCAGCGTTTGCGCCCGGTGGTGCTGACCTCGGTCACGACGGCACTGGGTCTGATGCCCATGGTGATTGGCCTTAACATCAACTTTTTCACGCGCAAGATCGTCTATGGTGCGCCATCGACCCAGTGGTGGACCGAACTGTCCAGTGCCATCGCGGGCGGGCTGGTTTTTGCAACCGTGCTGACCTTGATCGTCACGCCGTCAATGCTGGTGCTGGGCGAGAAGCGCGCGACACGGGCGGTCGCCAAAGGGGCTGCGCAACCCGCCGAGTGATTACTAGCCGCTAAACGGGTGTGCCCTTGAAAGGTGAAAGCCGGATCCCGCTGTCCTGAAGGGCCTGCCGCACCTGAGTGGCAATTGCCACGGCGGCTGGTGTATCGCCATGCAGGCAGATCGTGTCGATCCGGGTCGGAATGCGCTTGCCGCTTTCGGTGATGATCGCGCCGTCGCGCACCATCTCGACCATCCGTGCACCCGCTTGATCGGGGTCGTGGATCACCGCGCCCGGCAGGCTGCGATCAACCAGCGTTGCATCGTCGCTGTACGCACGGTCGGCAAATATCTCGCAGGCCGTCGCGCACCCAAGGTCATGGGCGGCGCCCTGTTGTGCAGTTCCTGCCAGCACCATGATGATCAGATCGGGCGCAATGGACAGCGCGGCCTCGTAACACGCGCGCGCCATATCTGCATCTTCGGCGGCCATGTTTGCCATCGCGCCATGTAGCTTCAGATGGCGCACTTTCCCGCCGGCCGCCGCCGCCATCGCTTGCGCCGCCCCAAGTTGGTAGCGCACGAGATTCTGCAATGTCTCGCGCGGCAGGTCCATCCGACGTCGGCCAAAACCATGCAGGTCTGCAAATCCCGGATGTGCGCCGATGCCGACGCCCTTGGCTACGGCATTCTTCATCGTAGCGGCCATGACGTCCCAATCCCCGGCATGTAAGCCGCAGGCGATGTTGGCCGAGGTCACGATGTCCAGAAGTGCCCGGTCATCCCCCATCGACCAGGGCCCGAACCCTTCGCCCATATCTGCATTCAGATCAATTGCCCGTGCCATCTGTGTCTTCCTTCTCGCCGATGTCGGCATACCCTGCGGTGACGCCGCTGATCAGTTGATAAGATAGCAGATCAGAGATCGTATGGGGATCGCGGATCAAAGGTCTGAGGTTTCTCACAAGGGTCTGGCGCGCCGACGCGGCCTTGCGCTCGGCAGCTGTCGCCTCGTCCAACCCGACGAACCGGAACCGCAGCGGCGCCCCTGCCGGGGCCTGGGCCACGATGGGCAGGTCGCAGGGCAGGACCGTGCCGATGCGGGGATAGCCGCCGGTGGTCTGGCATTCGCACAGCAACACAAAGGGCGTGCCGTCGCCGGTGATCTGGATATCCCCCGGCACGATCACCTCGGACAGGATGGTGCGACCGCTGTCGATGTGGAACCCGCCCTCCGGCGGCACAAGTCGCAGACCCATCCGGTTGCCGCGTGTGTCGCGACGAAAAGTAGTGGCCGTGAACCTGTCGCGTTCGTTCTGTGCAAACAGGTGGGTCTGAAGGCTTTCGACAATCCGCACGATGCCGCCGTTGAACCGATCTTCGACGGGCAGCGCCAGGTCAACCGGCCCGCCCGGATCGCACCGCACCGCAAGCGCGTCGCCCGCCTGCACCGCCCGCCCGATTCCCGCCGACAAATGCACCGAGCACGCGCCCAATTGCGCGTGGCCCATGAAGCCGCCGCCCACATGCAAGTATCCGTACCCACCCGACACTGTGCCGCCAACCGACAGACGCGCGCCAGCGGGCCAGTGATGGCTGGCATTCCAGGCGAGCCGTTCGCCGTCCAACGTCACCTGCATGGGGGCGCCGGTCAGGGCAAGGCGCAGATTGGTCTGGGCCACGAATGCGCCGCCCATCCCGGCCATTTCAAGTGCGGGCAAATCGTCGGAGTGTTCCAGAAGTGCGGCACCCTCGGACAGAGCCAGCGGATCGGCGGCCCCGCCGCGGGACAGCCCTGCATTCAGCCATCCGGGGCGCCCCCTGTCCTGCACGGTGACACCCGGCCCGGCCGACAATACCTTGATGCCCTCGCTCATCCGATCACCGTTACGGTCGCGCCGCCCTTCGGATCCCGGCGCATCTGGTGCAATTTTTCGGGCGTGGTGGGGGTTAACTGCACCTCGTCACCCGCGCGCAGCAGGAACGGGTCCGGGGCTTCCGGCTGGAACAGGCGCATGGCGGTCTGTGCCACGTGGTGCCACCCCGTCGGTGTCGGAACCGAGAACAGCACGAGCTGTCGGATCGCCACCGCCAGCGCCCCTTCGGGTACCCGTGCGGTCAACTGGCTTTGTCTGGGGATATCCCAGGCGTCGGGCAACGTGCCCAGATAGGGCTGACCCGGCGCGAAGCCGATGGTCTGCACCCGCAACCGTGTCGCCGTCAGCGAGGCAACGGCCTCATCCTCGCTCATGCCGGCCTGCGCGGCGGCCTGGGCAAGCTGCGGGGCAAGGTCCGTGCCGAACACGGCAGGGATACGCCACAGGCGCCTACCCTCGGGCAGTCCGGCCGCGTACCAGTCACGGCTGTTCAGCAGGGTTCGGAGGTCTTTCACAAGCACATCGTGGTCCACGACAAGCGGATCAACGCGCAGAAAGGTTGATACCAGCGACGACGAGGTTTCCTGCACCCCGCCCCACTGCGCAGCCTCGACCGCGGCGCGAAAGGCCAGCGCGGCCCGGTTCGCAGCCTCGCTCAGCGTATCGGCAAAGCGCACCACGACCCCATCCACCCCGGCCGTGCAGATCACGGGCGTGTTCGTCTGTTGTTCGTCTGAAACAGGCTGCGTCAAGACCCCTCCGGCGCATGGTATCGATCAACGGAAAACCTATCGCCATCCCCGACCGGATGACATCCCCAAATGCCACCACCTGACATGAGGCACAGTGGATGGCCCTGCCTGTCCCTCGGGCCGGTATCCGCCAGGAAACAGAGTGTTTTTGTATTCGGCACAATAATCTGATAGAGTAAAGCATTCTTATTTCTTAGTTTAGTTGATTTTTAATACCAATTTGGTTTGTGAGGGACGGTTGTTTCGATGACCAGTTTTGCGCGTTCCCTGATCAAGGATACCGGCGTGCGCGCCGATTGGGTGGACCTGCGTGATCAGGATTATGTGCCCAATCTGACGGTGCTGCGGGACACGGTGTCGTTGAACCCGCGCCTGCTGACGGCTGATCCCGGCACAGGGTTGCAGGTGCCGATCTTTGGCGCGCGCAACCAGGGCAACAGCGGGCGCTGCGTGGGGTTTGCGCTGGCCAACCTGATCGACATTCAGCGCCATCTGCAACATCTGCGCCGCACGCCCAGCATCAGCGACGCGCCCAAACCAGATCTGTCCGAGGTGCAGAAAGACATTGTCAGCGCCGATATGCTGTATCGCATGGCGTCCTTTCACGACCGCTATCCCGAACTGGAAAACGGCGAGGTCACGGCCGAAGAAGGCATCCTGACGCTCAGATCCGCGATCAAGGGGTTTTATCACCACGGGGTCTGTCGCGACTGGCCGTTTGGGGAAGCGAGCACCGACGAAGGGCGCTGGCAAAGCGAATGTTACCTGACCGATGGGCCGGACAAGGGGCGCAGGTTTACCACCGTCGGGCAGGCCAAGAAAGCGCGCGAGATCGGGCTGGGCGCGTATTTCAGACTGGCGTCAATCCTGAACCATTTTCACGCCGCCCTGAACGATGCCGAGGCGATCCTGACCACGGCGAATGTGCATGACGGCTGGCTGGGCGCAACGCCGGACAACGGTGGGCGGATCATCTGGCCCCCTGCCCTGGGCAAGACCGGCACCCATGCCTTCGTCATCACCGGTTATGACGAAAACGGGTTCCATGTCCTGAACTCCTGGGGGCCGAAATGGGGTGGCTATCAGGGGCAGGCCGGAATTGCCCTGTGGTCCTATGCCGACTGGGCGCAGAATGTGGTCGACAGCTGGGTGCTGCGGCTGGGCGTGTTCGCGCCCTCCGCCTTCGGTGCATCGGTGGGCGAGAAAGGCACCAAGGGCGACGGCAGCCCGATCCAGTCCGGATCGACCCCGTGTTTTGAGCTGGTGGGTCACTACATGCATCTGGATGATGGCTATCACGTAGCGACCGGGTCATATCCGTCTTTCAAGAACGGCTGGACCCGCACCCGTGAATACCTGTCCGAGCGGTTGGACCCGAAGGCCGACCCGGCCAACAAAGACAATCAGTATCGCGGCGTCCTGATCTGGATCCCGGGCAGTCTGGAAGGGATCAAACCCGCCTTTGCCGACGCGGTCGGTCGCAAGACGCTGATCAAGGATCTGGGCCTGTATCCATACACGATTTTCTGGTGCAACAGCTTCGTTGAAAAGTCGCTTGAGGTGCTGCAAAGCCTGTTTGACAGTTGCGAAGAACAGGCCGGCGAAAACGCAGCCCATCTGGACGAGTTGATCGAAAACCGGGTGCGCGGTGTGGGGCGGGCGTTCTGGCGCGACATCGAACTGGGTGCCCGGCGGGCGCTGCGTGGCACGGAAGAACTGCCCTACGAGGATTTCGAGAACGAGGAACTGGACAAGATCAAGACCGGCTTTGTCGGCGATCTGCTGTTTGACCTGCTTGACCTGAAGAAAAACACCGGGTGCGAGTTGCACATCGTGGCGGAAGGGGCCGGCGCGCTGGTGGTGCATGAAATGCTGTCGCTTCTGGCACACAAAACACACTGGTTTGATCCCGCATCCCTGAAACCCGGCGGCATGGACCGGTTCGACACGTTGCACCTGATCCATCCGGCCATCGGAATGCCGCGCGCAAAGAAGCGTCTGGTGCCCCTGATCAACGTGATGAACGGCGCAGCCAAGGGCAAGAAGAAGCGCAAGACATCATCGCGCAAGCCGGTGGTGCAAGCATATCTGGAATACGAAGCCCCACCCCGCGCCCGCGTCTATGTGCCGACGCCCGAGTTGGAGGAGCGGGTGAATTTCGGCGCCTATGGCAAGTCCATCCTGCATCTGGTGTCGCGCGCCTTTGAAGACCGATACCCCCTGCCGCGCAATGCCGATGACACCCAAGCCCCCTATCTGCTGCGCCCGCGCCCTTTCCTGGGCATGTCCGGGGTGCCGGACGGCTCTGCCTCTCCGGTGCAGAACGCCGTGTTCCGGTTGAACCGGATCGCCGCACAGAAACACGATCTGGACCGCATCCCCCAATCGGTCCTGAACGACGACCCCACCATCACCAACAGCATTTTCGAATGCATACGAGGATTTCAGGAAAAGGGACACTGAACGCCGCATAAAGGAGAAGAACCGTGACCAAGATCACCGTCGAAGAACTGATGTCGAAAATGGCGGACATAAACGCCGATGAAGGCGATTTCGCCGAGTATTTCATACTGGACGAGGAACGATCAGGTCCTTTTTCTCCGAAATTCAAACTGAACCCGGCGACGGTTCAGATCCCACGCGGGCCGAATGCGGCCCAGCGCACGGCGGCCCTGATGAACTCGGCCAACTGGTTTGCGCGGATGAGCCGCAGAAATGTGTTCCAGCAAAAGCTGGCGCGGGGATATGACGGGCCAATTGTCGTGTCCGAAGGTGACAGTTGGTTCCAGTATCCAATCCGCCTGCGGGACACGATCGACCACCTTATGCACACTTACGCGGTCTATTCTCTGGGCGCGGCGGGGGATCTGCTGAAACGGATGGCGGACCAGCAGGAATACATCCGTGCGCTGGAAGAAACGGGTGCCGAGATCCTGCTTTTGTCCGGTGGTGGCAACGATCTGGTCGCCGGTGGCGCGCTGGCTGCCCATCTTGAGGCGTTCGACCCTGACCTTGCCCCCGCCGACTATCTGCTGCCGTCCTTCCAGGCGCTTCTGGATGACGCGCTTGGCCATTATGGCCGGATGTTCCGGCAGGTGCATCAGAAGTTTCCTTATGTCAGCATCCTGTGCCACGGCTATGACTATCCGGTGCCCAACAAGGACAAGTGGTTGGGCAAACCGATGGAAAGCCGGGGCATCCGCGACCGCGCCCTGCAAATGGCCATCGCCGCCGAGATGATGGACCAGTTCAACCGTCGCCTGCGCCGGCTGGCACGCTCCATGCCGCATGTCACCTATATCGACTGCCGGGGCGTGGTGGGCAATCACCGCTGGTTTGACGGGCTGCACCCGACCGGCGAAGGCTATGGCGATGTGGCGCGCAAGTTCGAGCGCGAGATCAATCGCATCGCCAATGCCCGCAGCGGCCCGCCCAAGGTAATCAGCGGCCCGTTCGGGTCCGCCACCGAATTGTCTCGCGCCCTTCAAACCCCGCCCTTGATCGCAGGTGGTCCCGCCAAGGGCATGTCCCTGCATGTGGGTGTCAACACCGTGGACCCCGGCCATTATGACGGCTGGGACGGTCAACTGACCGCCTGCGAGGCCGACGCCCTGGCGATGCGGACCATCGCCGAGGCCGAGGGCTTCACACCCCAGCTTCTGCTGACCCGCGACGCCACCCGGCAAAACGTCGTCGACCAGATCGAACGCGCCGCGAAAGACCTGTCACCGGGCGATATGTTCCTGTTCACCGTATCGGGTCATGGCGGGCGGGTGCCTGATTTCAATCAGGACGAGGACCACGACGACGACAGCCAGCGGATGGACGAAACCCTGTGCCTGTATGATTTCCAGATTGCCGATGATGAGCTTTACATGCTGTGGACCAAGTTCAAGGACGGTGTGCGGGTGCTGATCATGCCCGACACCTGCCATTCCGGGTCGATGGCGCGTTTTGGCCCCACCGCACCGGCCGAACTGTTCGGCCGGGCCATGCCGCAGGATCCACGGATCCGCGCCATGCCGCTTTATGTCGAGGACAGGGTGTGGCGGGCCAATGAAGCGGCGTATCGCAAAGCCTCGAAATCTTACAGCGCGATGAAGGAAAGCGTGATGACCGCGCCGCTGAGCGGCCCGATTCAGGCGTCCGTCCTGAACCTTGGCGCCTGCAAGGACACGCAATATGCGATGGACGGGCCGGAAAACGGCGCTTTCACCGGCGCGCTTCTGAAGGTCTGGGATAACGGGCGGTTCAGCGGCGACTACCGCGCCTTCCGCACGGCCATTGACGAAGAAATCGGCAGCGACAGCCAGACGCCGCAACTGTTCGAGCGGCTTTTGCGCGACCCGAATTTCGTGCTGGACCGGCCCTTTACGTTGCAACCCGAAGGCATGGCGGCCAGTCCCTGCAGCAGCGCCACGAAATCTCGTTCTGCCCCGCCAGCCACCGTGGCCGAGGACGCAGATGAAGGCGATGAAAACGATCTTCTGCCAGATGCCGAGGTGGACGCGATCCTGTCGGCCAAAACCCGAGGCGCTGGGTTTCGCAGTGCGACAGCCGCGCTGGAATGGGCTGATTACGCGGATTTCGACGGGTTTATCCGGTCGCTGCGTCTGAAAAACTTCAGCACGGATGAGTTCCTGATCCTTGGCGGCGGGCACTCCACCCCCGGCGGGAAATGTCAGGGCAAGAACACCTATCCGCCGCGCGCGCTGTGGACCAATATCGCCAAGACCGCGCAGGCTCTGGACCATTTCCGCGACCGGATCGGCAAGCCCATTGCGATCACCAACGCCTATCGCGGCCCGGCCTATAATGCCTGTATCGGTGGCGCCAGACAAAGCCAGCACATGAAATTCTGCGCGCTGGACTTCAAAGTGTCCGGCATGCCCGCCCCCGAAGCGGCGAAAGCCTTGCGCTGGCTGCGCGACAAGGAAGGGTTCTTCACCGGCGGCATTGGGCGCTACAACAGTTTCACCCATATCGACACGCGCGGCGTGAACGCCACCTGGCCGCCCGCGTTTCGCGACACGAAACTGTCCGGTACATCGCCCCTGAAGAAACGCGAGCCGCGCGACCTGGCCGAACGCATCGCGATCCTGATCGGGACCATGCTGGCGAAACCACGCTCCGTTCCGGGCGCCAAATCGCGCAGTTCGGCCTTTGCCGATCCGGTCAGCCGCTCGGGCGACGACTTCGATCCGACCTCGGAAAACGCCGCACACCAGCAATCGCTGCAAGCGGCGGTCAATGCCTCCAGCGTGATTTCGTTCGTCGAGAACCTGACCCCCAGCCAGAAAGAGGATGTGCTTCTCTCGACCCTCTTTGCCCAGCGCGCAGCGGACGCAAAGGCTGACCCGGTGAAGGACCGCGAGGCTTGGCAGGCAACTTACATGGACATGCTCAGCCTGATGGGCTGGACGCGCGAAGCCGCCCCGTTCGAGGCCAGCCAGAAGATGAAAGGCAATGGCAGTTTCGACAAGGTGATCCTGGCCACGCTGGCGCAGGTGGCGACCGGCAACCAGTTCAAGATCGTTGAAAGCGCGATGGAGGCGTTGCGCGGTCTTGCGGTAGATGATGGCAAAATTAAACTGTTCGATTTCGAAACCTCATCATCCACTGGTGGCAACTTCCAGATCGGCAGCGCCGAAGCGTCGGGCGATGTGATTTCGATGGCGCTGGGGGCGTTCAACTTCACCTTCAATGACAAGAAGCAGAACATCCTGTTCGTGTCCTGGGGCAAGAACGAACTTGAATACTGGTTGTCCGCGCAAAAGGTATCGCTCAGCCCGACGATCTATGCCGATGTGCGCGAGATCATTCGCGACAAGCTGTCGGACACGCGCAAAACCCTGATCGCGGATATCGACATCGGATGACGGACGCGCCCACTCCAACGCCGCCGCAGGGCGATGCAGAACCGTTGCCGCAACCGGTGATGTCAGCAAAGTTGCAGATTGCGCCACGGTATCTGCTGATCCTGCTTTTGCCGGTGGCGGTACTGACCGCGTCCGAATACCTGCTGGGCACATTCGGCGACACAAGCCTGTTGCTGCCGGGGGTCGAGCTTGCGCCGATGGCCCCGCTGATCGAACTGAACGGGCGCTACAAGTTTCTTGCGGCTCTGTTTCTGTTCGTGGCGGTAACGATCACACTGATCGCCATGTTCTCGTTCGAACTCTATGCGCGCCACACGAAGCGATCGATCTGCTTTACGCTGGTCGGTATTGTCGGCGTGATCCTTGTCTCGCTCAGCTTTTCGACGTTCGAACCGGACTGGATGCCTGCCAGTTTCGAAAGCCAGTCGCTGCTGGGTGAAGACCTGTTTCACACCGCGCTTGGCATTGGCAATCTGCCCGGCTGCCTTCCGGGGGGTGCGCTTGAAGCCGCCTGCGACGGTATGGGCGCGTTTTTTGCCATGAAATACCTGCTGGATCACGTCAATATCCTGACCTCGCTGGCCGCCGCCGCGATCATCGCTGGCATGGTCCTGTCACTGGCACAACCCGTGGGCCTTGACCGCCGCAGCAAATCCGCGCTGATTTCCGAGGCAATGACCCTGCAAAACGCGCAGGAAAGCACCCAGCGATACCTGTATTGCGCCGGTGTGCTTCTGACCACCGGAATGGTGCTGATGTTGTCCTGGATGAAATGGCCGGGCCCGATGATCGCCGACCCGGACCTGCGCCACGCGCATGATCAGGTGGTCAGTTCGCTGTCGATGTTTCGCGGCGTCACCTATACGGTGCTGATTTTGTCGTTCTATATGCCGGTCAGCCTGATCCTGAAGGTGCGGATCGAACGGTTCAAACAGGCCAGCGCATCAGTTGGTGAAACCACACTCGGCCGCAGGCTGGAGGGGTTCGACATAAGACGCATCGCCAGCATGGACGCGTTCAAATCCATGATCGCCATCGCGTCGCCGATCCTGGCCAGCGCCATCGGATCCTTCGTTGACCTGTCCGTGTTTCAATAAACACACCCGCCCGCAAGAAGCGGACGGGTGAGAAATTTGTGCAAGGCAGTCAGCGCCTAACGCAGCAACTGGGTGATCCGGCGCACGCTGGCGCGGCGGTTTGCCCGTTCAGCGTCCTGGGTTTCGATCTTCAGGAACTCCTCGCCGTACCCCTGAACGATCAGGTTTTCCGGCGGCACATCGAAATACTCGGTCAGCGCCAGCGCCACGGATTCGGCGCGGCGGTCTGACAAGGCCAGGTTGTAGGCGGCCGCACCAACTGCGTCGGTGTGACCTTCGATCAGAAACACCTCGTTTCGATCCTGTTCGATATAGCTCTGGATCAGCTTACCCAGACGGGCGAGAGACCTGGCCTGATCTGGGCGGATCGCGGCCGAGCCGGTTTCAAACGTGATCGCATCCAGGTCAATCACCGGCACCAGGGATCGAACCTGAGGAATGTGGCGGATCTGAGCCAGACTGAATCGACGGTCCAGTTCGGCTTCACGTGCCAGGGCGGCGCGCAATGCCTCTTCGTCCGCATCAGCAGTCAGTTCAGGTTGCGGAGCCGGGGCAGGCAGCGACGCCACGTCGACCGGCTCCACGTCCACAGTATCATCGATCAGAATGGTTTCCGTGCCATCAGCGGCAACGTAAACGCGGCGCAGCACGCGGTATTCAGGATCGCGAATGGTCACGATTTCGGTGCCGTCAGGGCGGATCACGGTCGTGCGGGTTGAACCATCACCAAAGGTTTGGGTCCGGATCTTCGTGCCGGGTTGACGCAACAACGCGTTGTCATCCTTGATAACCTCGTAGGTGCCATCGTCACGGCTGACCACAACCCGATCGCCTGAGTTCAGCGCAACTTCGCGGTTGTTGGACAACATGGCACCAACCGCCACGGCCCCAAGGCCAAGCAGTATGGCTTTCTCGCCTTTGGTCAGGCCACCTTCCTTGTCATCGGACATTTTGGCGTCCGGATTGTTCTCGGACGCGTCTTTCGGTGCTTCGGTGATCTTGGTCGCGAAATCCTCGTCCGAGGACCGGGCCGTTTCCTCGGTCACGACTTCTTCGCTTACCTCTGCGTCGGCTTCGGCATCTGCCGAGGCATTGGCGGCGGCGGCCACAGGGGCTTCCCCGCTTTCAGCTTCGGGCTGGACGGGAAGGTCCGGCACCGGCTCTGCCTGCTCCTCGGTTTCTTCCACGGTTTCAGTTTCGGCCAAGGCTTCAGCCAACGCCGCTTCCTCTTCCGAGGTCAACTCGCTTTCAGGTGCTTCGGCCGTCGTGTCATCGGCAACCGACGCGGTGCCGTCTTGTGCGGTTGCGTCAGCGTTGGCATCTGCTTCGGTCGCGCTTTCGGCCTGCCCGTCAGCCTCGGGCGCTTCGACGGCGACAGCGTCGCCACCCGGTGCAGGCGTGGAACCAGCGGCAGCTTCGTCGCTGGGTGCGGGGTCGGCCTCGGCAGTGGCATCGGCAGCCTGCTCGGTTTGAACGATCTCATCCGTTTGCGGGCTTTGTTCAGCGACAGGTGCTTCTTCCGCTGGAGCTTCCGGGGCTGGCGCAGCCTCCGCGTTTTCCAAGGGCGTTTCTTCTACCTGCGCTTCCTCTGCCGGTACTTCCTCTGCCGGTACTTCCTCTGCCAGCGCTTCCTCTGCCGGTGCGTCGGCTTCAGCAGTCGTTTGGGTTTCGGCAGGCGCTTCTGCCGGGGCAGCTTCTTGGGTGACGTCGGCCTCGACAGCGGCCTCAGCGTTCGTCTCTGTGTTCGTCTCGGCTTCCGCTTCCGCAGCCGGGGCGTCCGTGTCAGTCGGGGCCGGAGCAGCCTCGACCGCTTCCTCGGTCACGACACCTTTGCGCATGGCTTCCAACTGCTCGGCCATTTCGGGGCGCAGGCTTGCGGCAACACCGTCAGCACAAGGAAGATCTGTGCCGTCGTCGCATATCATTGCGGTTTTCGGGACGGCGTGCACACCTTCGGCGCAAGGCAAGGGTGCGCCGTCTTCACAAATCATCTTGTCGGATTTGATTTTCTTCACACCCTTTTCACAAGGCGTCTCGGTCCCATCCATGCACATGAACTTCGGAACCTCGCCCTTGGTCTTGGCCTGAGCCACACCGGGCGTGGGGAAGGCAAGGGACAAGGTGGCGATCAAGGCCGTCGTCGATTTCCAAGTTTTCCGCATCTGCGATCTCCAACTGGTCGTGTTCGATAAATCATTCCTGTTTCAACGCAGCACATTGCGTTGAGTTCCGTTACAAGACAGTTGGTGACCGGGACTGACGATGAACGAAGGGGTTATCACGACAATACGGCGACAAACCGCCCACCGGCACAGGCGTCAAGCACATTGCCGCTCAGCAGCATATGTGATGATTGACCGACCCATTCACAGGATCGTCGGGAATGTATGTGAGAAAGAATGGTGGAGCCTAGCGGGGTCGAACCGCTGACCTCTTGCATGCCATGCAAGCGCTCTACCAACTGAGCTAAGGCCCCATCCGATGGCGTTTCCGCCGTCAATGCGCGGTATTTATGCAAAGGCGCTTTGGGGTTCAAGCCTAAAAAAGCGCCTTTGCCAAAATTTCAGTACCGCTTAGTCGTCGTCATCCGCGGCGACATCGGCGATCTCGTCCAAGGACACATCTTCTTCGTCGTCATCGTCCAGAACATCGTCACCCAGATCGACATCGACATCTTCA
Organism: Aliiroseovarius sp. S2029; assembly: GCF_023195575.1. NCBI lineage: Bacteria > Pseudomonadati > Pseudomonadota > Alphaproteobacteria > Rhodobacterales > Paracoccaceae > Aliiroseovarius > Aliiroseovarius sp. S2029. The sequence continues at coordinate 346,230 of NZ_JALPQE010000002.1, read as the reverse complement.
TCATCTTCAAGAACTGCATCTGCGTCATCGACCAGATCGTCCTTCATTGTTGCCTTGTCTTCCTTGTCGGCCACCATCGTGCGCGACGCCTTGCCAGTTTCGAGGTTCACAACCTCGCCCGTATAGGGGCTGACCACCGGGTCGGCATTCAGGTCATAAAACCGTTTACCAGTCGTGGGGCAGACACGCTTTACGCCCCATTCTTCCTTGGGCATCTAAAACCCTTTCCGTTCTGTCTAAGTCGTGCGAGATTTGCCGCCAACTGCCACATGTGTGCAGAGGTGTCAAAGGCTTTTCCCCTTATGGGCGGATCGCCGGGCATTTGTAAGGATAAAAGGGACCGCATGTTCTGGTCGAAACAGGCAGGTCGGCTGACCGAAGCCGAACGGATTGACCTTGGGGGCAACCCTGATGTGTCCGTCCTGTTGCGCCCGTCGGCACGGGCACGGCGGCTGTCGCTCAGGGTGTCCAAGTTGGATGGCCGCGTAACCCTGACCGTTCCGCATGGTGCCTTGCGTCGCGAGGCAGTGCGTTTCGTCAACGAACGGGCCGATTGGATTCGCAAGCACTTGGCCGACACCAAGCCCGAGCAGCGCCCACATATCGGTGCCACCCTGCCATATCTTGGCCAGCCCCACCTGATTTGCAAGGCCCCCCTGCGCGCAGCCCGGATCCGTGACGGCAAGATCCTTGTGCCGCCAGGCGACGACCGCCAGACCACCGCCCGGATCGAGGCGCTTTTGAAACGCGAGGCACGTGACCGGCTGGCCCGCGCCAGCGACTTTTATGCCGCGCGGGTGGGCCGCGACTTTGGCCGCCTGACCTTGCGCGATACGCGCTCGCGCTGGGGCTCGTGCAGTTCGCAGGGCAACCTGATGTATTCCTGGCGGCTGGTCATGGCCCCCGAACCGGTGCTGGACTATGTCGCCGCGCACGAGGTCGCGCATCTGGTGCACATGGATCACTCCCCCGCCTTCTGGGCGCAAGTCGCGGTGATCTGCCCGGACTACAAGGCCCCGCGCAAATGGCTGCGCGACCATGGTGGCGACCTGCAACGCTATCGTTTTCGCGACTGATCACTGGGGCAGTTGACGCCGCGTGCATTTGTGATCACAGTCGCGTCATGCAGGCCCAGACCCGTCCACAAACCGACACTTCCAGCGCCCATGAACGCGTGTATCGCAGCCTGCGCGCGCGTATCATGCATGGCGAACTGGATCCGGGACAAAGCCTGACCATCCGGGGGATCGGCAAGGAATACGAGGTCTCGATGACCCCGGCCCGCGAAGCCGTGCGCCGATTGGCCGCCGAGGGTGCGCTGACCCTGTCCAGTTCGGGTCGCGTATCGGCCCCCGACTTGACGGCGGAGCGGATTGAGGAACTGGCTGCGTTGCGGTCCTTGCTGGAACCGGAACTGGCTGCGCGCGCCCTGCCCCGCGCCCATATGGCGCTGATCGACCGGCTGCGGGCGATCAATGTTCGGGTGTCGGAATGCGTGACCAAACAGGATGCGGTCGGGTATCTGCGCACCAATCTGGAGTTTCACCGCACGCTCTATCTGCGCGCGCAGGCCCCGGCAATCCTTGCGATGGCCGAAACCGTGTGGCTGCAACTTGGCCCCACCATGCGCGCCCTTTATGCCCGGCGTCAGCGCACCGATCTGCAACGACATCACCGGATGATCCTGTCGGCTCTGGCCGCGGGGGATGAGCCTGCCCTGCGGTTGGCCGTGCGTACGGACGTCACGCAGGGGCTGAAAATGCTGGTGGCGGACTGACGCCCGACTAACCCAGATGGAAGCCCCGGAACTCTTTCACCGTTGACAGGCTGAGCAGCGTTTTCATCTGCGCAAAGGATGGGATCGAGGACAGTCGCTCGCGATACAGCTTCTCGTAATCCTCGGTATTGCGCGCCGCCACCCGCAGCAGATAATCGAAATCACCCGAAATCAGGTGACATTCCAGCACCTCTGGCATGTCCAGTATCGCCGCTTCGAAGGCCTGAATATCTTCCCGCCGCTGACTGACCAGTTTCGCTTCGATGAACACCTGGATTTCAAAGCCGATCGCCTTGCGGTTCAGGCGCGCCGCATAGTTGGTGATCAGCCCGTCTGCCTCAAGCATTTTGACCCGCCGGTGACAGGCGGAAATGGACAGCCCCACCTGGTCAGACAGATTCGACATCGAGATCGCGCCATCCTTTTGCAGAATGGAAAGTATTCTAGTGTCCAGCTTATCCATCGTATATTTTCCGAAAATTCTGATCTGGTTCGTAGTTTTTACGTAAATTATCCTTTCACGCAAGAAAATAAGGAACCTTTTCAAGCAAACCACTGCTAGACTGAAGTTGCTTAACACGTGACACGTTCACCCAAGGGAGGAAGAAAATGTCCAACAAGATCGTCGTCGGATACGATGGCAGCGACAGTTCGAAAGCGACGCTGGATTTCGCCGTCGGGCTGGCCAAATCGCAGGGCGCGGCCATCGTCGTGGCCCATGTGCTGGAATGGTCGCCCTATTCGTTCCTGACACCCAACGAACTCGAGGAACGCCACAAGCGGCGGGCCGAGGAGCTGGAGCGCGCCGAAACCGCCGTGCTGGCCCCGGTCGTCAAAGGGCTGGCTGACAGCGGCGTCACGGTGACAACCGCGCTGAAATATGGCGGCATTGCCGACACGCTGTGTGACATCGTCGAAGCCGAGGGCGCCACGCAGGTGGTGGTCGGGCGCACCGGCCATTCAGGCCTGTCATCGCGCATCTTCGGCTCGGTCGCGGGCACGCTGGCGCAGATTTCGCCGGTGCCGGTCACCATCGTTCCTTAAAAAACAATGCGAACAGGGATAGTCATGAGAAACAGTTTCAAAAAAGCGGCATGGGCCGCACCGGTCATGCTGGCAGCGACGGCGCCCGCATTGGCCCAATCCATGGACCAGAAAATCAATGACGCCTTTGCCAGCTCAACCGGCTGGTTCGTCAACTTCATCTTCAGCCCCTTCCCCGGCACATCCTTCCCCTGGATCGTGGCGTGGCTGGTGATCGCGGCCACGATCTTCACGGTCTATTTCGGCCTGATCCAGTTTCGGGCCTTCCCGCATTCGATCTCGCTGGTGAAAGGGGATTATTCCGACCCCGATGATGCGGGCGAGGTCAGCCACTTCCAGGCGCTCGCCACCGCCCTGTCGGGCACCGTGGGGCTTGGCAACATCGCGGGTGTTGCGGTCGCGGTCGGCATCGGTGGGCCGGGGGCTACGTTCTGGATGATCCTTGCGGGTCTGATGGGCATGGCGTCCAAGTTCACCGAATGTACGCTGGGCGTGAAATACCGGAACGAATATGAAGACGGTACCGTTTCTGGTGGCCCGATGTATTACATGACCAAAGGCTTTGCCGAACGCGGTCTGCCCGCCGGCAAATTCATGGCGGTCTTGTTTTCGGTCTTCTGTATCCTCGGCGCGTTGGGAGGCGGCAACATGTTCCAGGCCAATCAGGCTCACGCACAGATCGCCAATGTGGTCGGTGACTTCCCCGGCTGGATTACCGGCATCGTGTTTGCCGCAATCGTGTTCGCGGTCATCATCGGCGGCTTGAAATCCATCGCCAGCGTGACCGAGAAAGTCGTGCCGTTCATGGGTGTGCTCTATGTGCTGACCGCCGTGGTCATCCTTCTGATGAATGCCGACATGATCGGCTGGGCCTTCGGACAGATCTTTGCAGGCGCCTTCACCGGTCTTGGTGTTGCCGGCGGCATGGTCGGCGCGCTGATCCAGGGCTTCAAGCGGGCCGCGTTTTCGAACGAGGCTGGCGTTGGTTCGGCCGCCATTGCCCACTCGGCCGTGCGCACCAAAGAACCGATCACCGAGGGTTTTGTGTCCCTGCTGGAGCCGTTCATCGATACCGTCGTCATCTGCACCATGACTGCGCTTGTGATCATCATCACCGGCCAGTTGGTCAGCGACCCTGAAACCGGTATGTACCTGCTGAATGAAGGCGGAACGACAATTCAGACCATCGACGGCAATTCGGGCGTGGCGCTGACTTCGGCGGCGTTCTCGTCGACCTTCGGTTGGTTCAAATACGTGCTGGCGATCGCGGTGATCCTGTTCGCCTTCTCGACCATGATCAGCTGGTCCTACTATGGCCTGAAGGCCTGGACCTTCCTGTTCGGCGAAGGTCACACGAAAGAGATCGTCTTCAAAGTGATCTTCTGCATCTTCGTGGTGATCGGTGCCTCGGCCAACCTTGGACCCGTCATCGACTTCTCGGACGCGGCGATCTTCGCCATGGCGGTCGTGAACATCGTGGCGCTGTATTGCCTGATGCCCATCGTGAAGACAGAGCTGAACAGCTATCTGTCACGCCTCAAGTCAGGGGAAATTCGCAAGTTCCACTAATCTGACACTCGAAAGAGCCAAAAACACGAAAGCCACCGGAGCGGTCCGGTGGCTTTCTCTTTGGGGTTGGGATGGCTTTAGGCGTGAATCGCACCATCCCCGCAGGCCAGCGCCGCCTCGCGTACCGCTTCCGAGAAGGTCGGGTGGGCGTGGCAGGTACGGGCCAGATCCTCGGCTGACCCGCCGAACTCCATCAACACGCAGGCCTCGTGGATCAACTCGCCCGCTGCGGGGCCCATGATGTGAACGCCCAACACGCGATCAGTGTCTTTGTCGGCCAGAATTTTCACGAAGCCCTCGCCCTGGAACACTGCCTTCGCGCGGCCATTGCCCATGAAGCTGAATTTGCCGACCTTATAGGCGCGGCCTTCGTCCTTCAGCTGCTCTTCGGTCTTGCCGACAGACGCAACTTCAGGCGCGGTATAGACGACACCCGGAATGACGTCGTAATTCACATGGCCCGCCTGACCGGCGATGGCTTCGGCGACCGCCATGCCTTCGTCTTCGGCCTTGTGCGCCAGCATCGGGCCTTCGATCACGTCGCCAATGGCCCAGATGCCATCGACCGAGGTTTTCCAATGGTCGGTGGCGATCTGCCCGCGCTCGGTCATATTCACACCCAGCGCGTCCAGACCAAGGCCATCCACAAACGGACGACGCCCTGTGGCGACCAGAACGACGTCTGCATCCAGCATCTCTTCCGCGTCATTCTTGCGCAGTTTGTAATGCACTTTGGCCTTGGTCTTGGTGGCATCCACCTTCTGAACCGCCGCGCCCATGACAAATTTAAGTCCCTGTTTCTTCAATGAACGCTGGAAAGTCTTGGCAAGGTCCTTGTCCATCCCCGGTGTGATCATATCAAGGTATTCGACCACCGTGACTTCCGACCCCAATCGCGCATAGACGGACCCCATCTCAAGCCCGATCACACCAGCCCCGATCACGACCATTTTCTTGGGAACTTTCGACAGCTCAAGCGCCCCGGTCGAGGTCACGACGACCTTTTCGTCCACCTCCACACCCGGCAGGCTGGATGGCTCGGACCCAGAGGCAATCACAATGTTTTTGGCGTTGTGGACGTCGTCGCCCACCTTCACCTGACCGGCGACGGGGATTGACGCCCAGCCTTTGATCCAGTCGACTTTGTTCTTCTTGAACAGAAACTCGATGCCCTTGGTGTTCTGGCCGATCACATCGTCCTTATAGGCCAACATAGCCTTCCAATCGACCGAGGGGCTTTTGCCCTTCAGGCCCATTTTCGCGAAGTTGTGCTCAGCCTCGTGCAGGCTGTGGCTTGCGTGCAGCAGCGCCTTGGACGGAATACAGCCGACGTTCAGGCAGGTGCCGCCCAACGTCTCCCGCCCTTCGACACAAGCGGTTTTCAAACCCAGTTGCGCACAACGGATCGCGCAGACATAGCCGCCCGGACCGCCGCCGATGATGATTACGTCATAGTCTGCCATGTGTCGTGTTCCTTTCCTTTGAGGTCTGGGCGTGGCGATGATCAGCCATCGGCCCGCTTACCCCGGAGTAGTCTTGCCTAGTGATATTCATATGAGCGCCGAGATCAACATCACGGTCGTCGCGACGAAGCCCACGAACCAGATCAGCGACCGCCAAGGCGACCAGCCAAACAGGTAAGCGGGAAGATACAAAAGCCGCGCGGCCAGATAGACATAGGCGCATGTTTGGGTCGTCGCGGTGGATTGCCCCGATACGGTGACCACGACCACAGCGGCGGTGAACAAGATCAACCCTTCGAAATGGTTGTTCAACGCCCGCTGCGCACGACCCGCCTTGCCCGTCAACTCACGCGGTCGGTCACGGGGAGAGGCCGCGTATTTTGACCCCACTTGCATCTGTGCCAGCACGGAGTAGATGCAGAACTGGACCACTTGAAACAGAGCCGCGAGGGCGAGGATGGTGAGTTCGGGGGTCATCTTCGCTTCTTCCTACCGCCCGGCATCGCCGGGCAGCGCCCGACCGCCCCCATGGGCGGGCGCTTCTCGCCCACCCGCGGTCGGACGCCGCCCTATGTTACCCGGTTTGATCACAAATCCATCAACAACCGACGCGGATCTTCCAGCGCCTCTTTCACGCGCACAAGGAAGGTCACGGCGCCTTTGCCGTCCACGATCCGGTGGTCATAGGACAGGGCCAGATACATCATCGGGCGGATCACGACCTCGCCGTTGATCGCCATCGGGCGATCCTGGATTTTGTGCATGCCAAGGATGCCCGATTGCGGCGGATTCAGGATCGGCGAGGACATGAGCGAGCCATAGACACCACCGTTCGAGATGGTGAAGGTGCCGCCCTGCATTTCTTCCATCGACAGCTTGCCGTCGCGGGCCTTGCGGCCCTTTTCGGCAATCGCTTTTTCGATCGCGGCAAAGGACATCGCATCAGCATCGTTGATCACCGGAACCACAAGACCCGTGGGCGTGCCAGCGGCGACACCCATGTTCACGTAGTTCTTGTAAACGATGTCGGTGCCGTCGATTTCCGCATTCACTTCGGGCACTTCTTTCAGCGCGTGGCAGCAGGCCTTGGTGAAGAAGGACATGAAGCCCAGACGCACGCCGTGTTTCTTTTCAAACTCGGCTTTGTATTCGTTGCGCAGGGCCATCACCTCGGTCATGTCCACCTCGTTATAGGTGGTCAGCATGGCGGCGGTGTTCTGGCTGTCTTTCAGGCGGCGCGCGATGGTCTGACGCAGACGCGTCATCTTAACGCGTTCCTCGCGCGCGGCATCCCCGGCGGGGCGTGGCGCGGCAGGCGCGGCAGCCGGGGCCGGAGCGGCTTTCGGCGCGGCAACGGCGGCGGCCACGTCATGCTTCATCACGCGACCATCGCGGCCCGTGCCCTGCACGTCGCCCGGTTTCAAACCAGCCTCGGCCATGGCTTTCTTGGCGGAGGGGGCGTCTTCGACATCCTTGCCGGTCGTGGCGGAGGCCTGTGCCGCGGCGGGTTTGGGCGCGGGTTCAACGGTGCCATCCGCGCTGCCGCTGATCACCGCCAGCTTGGCCGACGCATCGACGGTCGTGCCTTCAGGGGCGAGTATCTCGGTCAGGACACCTCCTGCCGGGGCCGGCACTTCTACCGACACTTTATCGGTTTCCAGCTCACACAGCATTTCATCCTGCGCGACAGTATCGCCGACCTGTTTGAACCAGCTGGACACGGTCGCCTCGGTCACGCTCTCGCCCAGGCTTGGCACCATCACATCGACGGCTTGCGCGTCAGAGCTTGCGGGTTTGCTGTCGGCTTTGGCGTCCTGAGCAGGCGCAGGGGCGGCCCCTTCACCTTCGCTGATCGTGGCCAGAAGTGCGTCGACACCCACCGTTTCCCCTTCGGCCGCGACGATCTCGCCCATCACACCGGCGGCGGGGGACGGGACCTCGACCGTCACTTTGTCGGTTTCAAGCTCGCAGAGCATTTCGTCCACGGCCACCGCATCACCGGGTTTCTTGAACCAGGTTGCGACGGTCGCTTCGGTGACGCTTTCGCCCAATGTCGGGACCCTTACTTCAATGCTCATGGCTTAATTTCCTTCCATGTTCAGCGCCGCGTCGACGAGCGCCTCTTGTTGTGCTTTGTGCTGTGATGCCAGACCGGTGGCGGGTGACGCCGATGCCGGACGCCCGGCATAGACGGGCCGCGTATGCTTGGCCCCGATCCGGGTCAGCACCCATTCGATATTCGGTTCGACGAAGAACCAGGCGCCCTGGTTCTTGGGTTCTTCCTGACACCAGACGATCTCGGCCTGTTTGAAGCGTTCCAGTTCCTTGACCACCGACATGGCGGGGAAGGGATAGAACTGCTCAAGCCTCAGCAGATAGATGTCGGTGATGCCGCGGCGGTCGCGTTCTTCCAAGAGGTCGTAGTAGACTTTGCCCGAACACATCACGACGCGCTTGATCTTCTTGTCCGTGACCAGTTTGGCCTCGGACCGGCCGGTGCCATTGTCACGATCACCGTCGTCCCACAATACGCGGTGGAAGCTGGAGCCTTCGGTGAAGTCCTTGGCATCCGACACCGCCAGCTTGTGACGCAGAAGCGATTTCGGCGTCATCAGGATCAACGGTTTGCGATAGCCGCGATGCAACTGGCGGCGCAGAATGTGGAAATAGTTGGCAGGCGTGGTGCAGTTGGCCACGATCCAGTTGTCACCGCCGCACATTTGCAGGAAGCGTTCCAGACGGGCCGAACTGTGTTCCGGCCCCTGCCCTTCATAGCCATGCGGCAAAAGGACGGTCAGGCCGGACATCCGAAGCCATTTTGACTCGCCGGACGAGATGAACTGGTCGAACATGATCTGCGCACCGTTGGCGAAATCGCCGAACTGCGCCTCCCACATCACCAACGCGTTGGGTTCGGCCAGCGAATAGCCGTATTCGAAGCCCAGCACCGCGTATTCCGACAACATCGAGTCGATCACCTCATACCGCGATTGACCCTCGCGGATGTGGTTCAGGGGATAATAGCGTTCTTCCGTGTCCTGGTTGATCAGACCGGAATGGCGCTGGCTGAACGTGCCGCGCGTGGCATCCTGCCCCGACAGCCGCACCGGGAACCCTTCGGTCAGAAGCGACCCGAACGCCAGCGCCTCGCCGGTGGCCCAGTCAAAGCCGGTGCCGGTTTCGAACATCTCTTTCTTGGCATCCAGCAGGCGGCCCACGGTCTTGTGCAGCGGGAAGCCCTCGGGAACCGTGGTCAGCGCCTTGCCGACCTCGGCCAGCGTGTCCGAAGAAATATCGGTCTTGCCGCGCTGATATTCATCGCTTTCGCGTTCCAGATGCGACCAGCGCCCATCCAGCCAGTCGGCCTTGTTGGGCTTGTATTCCTTCCCGGCCTCGAACTCTTCGTTCATCTTGGCCTGGAAGGCAGCTTTCATATCCTCGATCTCGCCCGCCGGGATCAAACCATCCTTGACCAACCGATCGGTATAGATCTGAAGCGTTGTCTGGTGCTTCTTGATCCGCTTGTACATCAGCGGGTTGGTGAACATCGGCTCGTCGCCTTCGTTGTGACCGAAACGGCGATAGCAGAAAATGTCCAGAACCACGTCCTTGTGGAACTTCTGGCGGAACTCGGTCGCGACGCGGGCGGCGTGAACCACGGCTTCGGGATCGTCACCATTCACGTGGAAAATCGGCGCTTCCACCATCAGCGCGATATCCGTTGGATAGGGCGACGAACGGCTGAAATGCGGCGCTGTGGTAAAGCCGATCTGGTTGTTCACAATGATATGCATTGTGCCCCCGGTCTTGTGACCGACCAGACCAGACAGGCCAAAGCCTTCGGCCACAACACCCTGACCGGCAAACGCCGCATCACCATGCAACAAGATCGGCAACACCTGATCGCGGTCTTTGTCGTTCATCTGTTCTTGCTTGGCGCGCACCTTACCCAACACGACTGGGTTCACGGCCTCAAGGTGGGAGGGGTTCGCGGTCAAGCTGAGGTGGACAATGTTGCCGTCAAATTCGCGGTCCGAGCTGGCACCAAGATGGTACTTCACATCGCCAGAGCCATCGACCTCTTCCGGCTTGAAGCTGCCGCCCTGAAACTCGTTGAAAATCGCGCGGTAGGGTTTTTGCAGCACATTGGCCAGAACCGACAGACGACCACGGTGCGGCATCCCAATCACGATGTCTTTCAGGCCCAGCGCACCGCCGCGCTTGATGATCTGCTCCATCGCGGGGATCAGGGCCTCGCCTCCGTCCAGACCGAACCGCTTGGTGCCCATATATTTCACATGCAGGAATTTCTCGAAGCCCTCGGCCTCGACCAGCTTGTTCAGGATGGCTTTACGGCCTTCGCGGGTGAACTTGATCTCGCGGTCAAAGCCCTCGATCCGCTCTTTCAGCCAAGCCGATTGGGCGGGATCGGAAATATGCATGTACTGCAGCGCAAATGTGCCGCAATAGGTGCTTTTCACAATCGCCAGGATCTGCCGCATCGAGGCGACTTCCAGCCCCAGCACGTTGTCGATGAAAATCGGGCGGTCCATATCCGCCTCGGTGAACCCATAGGACGCGGGATCAAGCTCGGGGTGTGGTGTCGTCTCGCGCATGCCCAGCGGGTCAAGATCCGCGACCAGATGGCCCCGAATCCGGTAGGCGCGGATGATCATCAGGGCCCGGATACTGTCCAGCACGGCGCGCCTGACCTGATCATCAGACAGTTGAACGCCCTTTTCAGCCGCCTTCGCTTCGATCTTCTTACCTGCCGATTTCGCTTCGGCCACCGGTTCTTCGGGCCATTGGCCGTCCAACCCGTGAACCCGGTCGCCCGTTGGCATTGGCGGCCAGTCGGTGCGCGCCCAGGACGGCCCGGCCGCTTCGGCGGTCACGTCGCCGCCATCATCCCCAAGCTCGGCAAAAAACGCCTGCCACGCGGCGTCCACCGCGTTCGGGTCCTTCGCATATTGGGCGTAGAGCTGTTCAAGATACTCAGCGTTGTGACCTTGCATGAAGCTTGACGCATGGAAAAGGTCGTTGGGGCTTTGATCCGTCATGGGTTCACCTGAAAAATGAGAGAACACGCGCCCCTGCGTCCAGGGGCGCGCGCCTTGATATTTACTTGCCGATCGCTTCCAGCACGGCCTCGCCCAGCGTGGCGGGGCTGTCGGCAACGACGATGCCAGCCGAACGCATGGCTTCGATCTTGTCCTCGGCTCCACCCTTGCCACCGGCAACGATGGCACCCGCGTGGCCCATGCGACGACCCGGAGGCGCCGTGCGGCCCGCGATGAAGCCTGCGACCGGCTTCCAGCGGCCTTTTTTCTTCTGGTCCGCCAGGAATTCGGCGGCTTCTTCTTCGGCCGAACCACCGATTTCACCGATCATGATGATGCTTTCGGTCTCGTCGTCGTCCAGGAACATATCCAGCACGTCGATATGCTCGGTGCCCTTGATGGGGTCGCCACCGATGCCAACCGCCGTCGACTGGCCGAGGCCAATGTCCGAAGTCTGCTTCACAGCCTCATAGGTCAGGGTGCCGGAACGCGACACAACGCCGACCGAGCCACGCTTGTGGATGTGGCCGGGCATGATGCCGATTTTGCACGCATCGGGCGTGATCACGCCGGGGCAGTTCGGGCCGATCAGGCGCGACTTGGACCCTTCGATGGCGCGCTGCACCTTCATCATGTCCAGAACCGGGATGCCTTCGGTGATGCAGACAATCAGTTCCATCTCGGCGTCAATCGCTTCAAGGATCGAGTCTGCTGCGAAGGGCGGCGGCACGTAAATGACGCTCGCGTTGGCTTCCGTCTTGGCTTTCGCCTCGTGCACCGAGTTGAAGACCGGAAGGTCCAGATGCGTCTGCCCACCTTTGCCCGGCGTCACACCGCCGACCATTTTGGTGCCATACGCAATGGCCTGTTCCGAGTGAAAGGTCCCCTGCGAGCCAGTGAAGCCCTGACAGATTACCTTGGTATTTTCGTCGATGAGGACTGCCATTGTCTTACCCCTTCACCGCTTTCACGATTTTCTCTGCGCCATCCGACAGGTTGTCGGCAGCGATCACATCAACGTCGGAGTTGTTGATGATGTCTTTACCGGCTTCCACGTTGGTGCCTTCCAGACGCACGACCAGTGGAACTTGCAGGCCGACTTCTTTCACCGCCGCGACAACACCTTCGGCGATGACGTCACAGCGCATGATGCCGCCAAAGATGTTCACGAGGATGCCCTTCACGTTGGGATCCGAGGTGATGATCTTGAAAGCTTCAGTGACTTTCTCTTTGGTCGCACCGCCACCAACGTCAAGGAAGTTGGCAGGCTCGGCCCCGTAAAGCTTGATGATGTCCATGGTGGCCATGGCCAGACCGGCCCCGTTCACCATGCAGCCGATTTCTCCGTCCAGCGCGATGTAGTTCAGGTCGTATTTCGACGCTTCCAGCTCTTTCGGGTCTTCTTCGGTCACGTCGCGCAGCTCGGCGATGTCCGGGTGGCGGTAAACCGCGTTGCCATCAAAGCCGACCTTTGCGTCGAGCACCTTCAGATCGCCACCTTCGGCCACGATCAGCGGGTTGATCTCCAGCATCTCCATGTCCTTCTCGACGAAGGCTTGATAAAGCTGACCCATCAGTTTCACGCATTGCTTGACCTGCGCGCCTTCAAGGCCCAGCGCAAACGCGATGCGGCGACCGTGGAAGCCCTGGTAACCCGTTGCGGGGTCAACCGAGAAGGACAGGATCTTTTCGGGGGTGGCGGCTGCCACTTCCTCGATGTCCATGCCGCCTTCGGTCGAGCAGACGAACGAAATACGCGAGGTTTGGCGGTCAACCAGCAGAGCGAGGTAAAGCTCACGCTCAATGCCGGACCCGGCCTCGATATAGATGCGGTTGACTTGCTTGCCGGCCGGTCCGGTCTGGTGCGTAACCAGCGTGCGGCCCAGCATTTTCTTGGCTTCCTCGGCGGCTTCTTCCACCGATTTGGTCAGGCGCACACCGCCTTTTTCGCCAGCGCCAGCTTCCTTGAAGGAACCCTTGCCACGGCCACCTGCGTGGATTTGCGCTTTCACCACCCAAAGGGGGCCGTCGAGTTCACCTGCGGCGGTCTTGGCTTCCTCTGCTCTCAGAACAGCGCGCCCGTCAGAAACAGGGGCACCGTAGGATTTCAGAAGGGCTTTCGCCTGGTATTCATGAATGTTCATGAAATCATCCTATCCAGTTGGTCCATTTGGTCGCGGACACCATGCACAATTGACTGGTCGTTCAAAAACACTTTCTGCGGAAACAGGGGTTTTTTGCGCTAAACCTGCTTTTTTGTGATCACACGCCAAAATGCTGTGATCACAAAACACTTCACCTGCTTACAACCGCCGAAACAACTGATTCTAAAGGCGTGTCGGGAAAACAAAAAAAGGGCGTCCCTGAACGGAACGCCCCGACTTGGTTTCACAGGTCAGATCAAGCCAGCGAGCTGTCGATCCCCTTGCAGGCTTCCACAAGGCCTTTGACGGCATCAACGGATTTGTCGAACATGGCTTGTTCGTCTTTGTCCAGTTTGATGTCGATGACCTTTTCGATTCCGTTGGCACCGATAATGGTTGGCACGCCGACATAGAAGCCGTCCAGCCCATATGCGCCATCCACATAGGCCGCGCAGGGCAGCAGGCGTTTCTGGTCGTGCAGATAGGCTTGAGCCATTTCAATTGCCGAAGCTGCGGGGGCATAATAGGCCGACCCGGTTTTCAGAAGGCCCACGATCTCGGCGCCGCCATCACGAGTGCGCTGAACGATGGCGTCCAGTTTTTCCTGGCTGGTCCAGCCCATGTCCACCAGATCCGGCAGCGGGATGCCACCAACGGTCGAATAGCGGGTCAGCGGCACCATCGTGTCACCATGGCCACCCAGAACAAACGCGGTCACGTCGCGCATGGACACATCGAATTCGACCGACAGGAAGTGACGGAAACGTGCCGAATCCAGCACGCCGGCCATGCCGACCACCTTGTTGTGCGGCAGGCCCGAGAATTCGCGCAGCGCCCAAACCATCGCGTCCAGCGGGTTGGTGATGCAGATCACGAACGCGTTCGGGGCGTGTTCCTTGATGCCTTCGCCGACCGACTTCATAACCTTGAGGTTGATACCCAGAAGATCATCGCGGCTCATGCCCGGTTTGCGCGGCACACCGGCGGTGACGATGCAGACATCAGCGCCAGCAATATCTTCGTAGGATGTGGTGCCCGACAGTGCTGCATCGAACCCTTCGACGGGGCCGCTTTCGGCAATATCCAGCGCCTTGCCTTGCGGGATGCCGTCGGCAATATCGAAAAGAACGACGTCGCCCATTTCTTTCAGGGCGGCAAGGTGGGCAAGAGTGCCCCCGATCATGCCGCTGCCGATAAGCGCAATCTTTGGTCTGGCCATGAGGTTGATCTCCGATCAGTTGTTTTCGGGCGCATGGGTAGTCCTTATCCTGCGTCCGCGCAAGGGTGCCGCGTTGCGGCATAAGGCTGCGCTTGCCCCAATGCGTCATTCGCGATAGCGCTAAAACACTCGTATTCCAGCGGCTTGAGGGACGCGCCATGCCCGAGGTACTGGACCTCACCTTCTTTGTCTTTGCGATCCCCGCAGTGATCTTTGCGGGGATTTCCAAGGGTGGTTTCGGCTCTGGCGCGGCCTTCGCGGCGACGCCGTTGCTGGCTCTGATTCTGGAACCGGGTGCGGCGATCGGGCTGATGTTGCCACTGTTGATGCTGATGGATGTAACTGCGCTGAAACCCTATTGGCGCAAGTGGGACATGCCATCGGCCAAGGCGTTGGTCTTGGGCGCCGTGCCGGGTGTGGCCATCGGCGCGCTCGTGTATTCCATCGCGGACCCGGATGTGTTCCGCCTGTTGATTGGCCTGATCGCGGTCGGCTTCGTCGCGTTTCAGGCCGCCCGCGCGCGGGGTCTTATCACGCCCGCATCCCACCCGATGTCAACCGGGCTTGGCGGGTTTTGGGGGTTGATCGCCGGGTTTACCAGTTTCATCAGCCATGCGGGCGGCCCCCCTGCGGCGGTGTTCCTGTTGTCACGTCGGTTGGACAAAACCACGTTTCAGGCCACGACCGTGATCAGTTTCTGGGCGATCAACCTTATGAAATTCGTGCCTTATTTCGCGTTGGGGATATTTACCTGGCAGACAGCCAAGGCCAATCTGTTCCTGATCCCCTTTGCCATACTTGGTGTCTGGATCGGTGTTCACATGCACCATCGTCTGTCCGAGAGGGGCTTCTTTGCCTTAACCTATCTGTTCCTGATCATCACTGGCACGAAGCTGATCTGGGATGGTCTGACGTAACCGTCCGAGGTACGCGGCTCCAAGAAATTTCTGCGATGCGGCAAATCCACCCTTGCGGAATGGTGCGCAGATGTGGTCCCTTGCGCAACAATATTGCGGAGGCTCAGAATCATGTCCACTCGTCCCTATCGTTCCGTCCTGTATATCCCCGGCTCGAAAGAGCGCGCGCTGGAGAAAGCGCGTACCCTGCCCGCTGACGCGATCATATTTGACCTGGAAGACGCCGTCGCGCCGGACGCCAAAATCGAGGCCCGCGCGACTCTGAAAGCCGAGCTGGACAAAGGCGGATACGGCAATCGCGCGAAGATCGTGCGGATCAACGGGTTTGACACGGCATGGGGCAAAGACGATGTGGCGGCGTTTGTCGGGGCCGATATCGACGCGGTCCTGATGCCGAAAGTGGACAGCCCGGCGCAACTGGACGAATTGGCCAGTCTGATCCCCGATGTGGACCTCTGGGCGATGATGGAAACGCCGCTGGGCATGCTGAACGCCGCCCAGATCGCCGCCCACCCGCGCCTGAAGGGGTTCGTGATGGGCACGAACGACTTAGCCAAGGAACTCAACACCCGGTTCCGCGCTGATCGTTTGCCGATGATGGGCGGGCTGCATCTGTGCCTATTGGCGGCCAAGGCGCATGGCGTGGTGATCGTGGATGGCGTCTATAATGCTTTCAAGGACGACGAGGGGCTGAAGGCGGAATGCGATCAGGGCCGCGACATGGGGATGGACGGTAAAACCCTGATCCACCCCGCTCAGTTAGAGATCGCAAACACCGCCTTTGCGCCCTCCGACACCGAAATCGACTTGGCCCGCCGCCAGATCGCCGCCTTCGAAGAAGCCGAAGCCTCGGGCCAGGGCGTCGCAGTTGTGGATGGTAAAATCGTCGAAAACCTGCATGTTGTGACGGCAAAGGGACTTCTGGCCAAGGCACACGCTATTGCCAAAATGGCCGGCTAACGCGGAGAACACACATGACCATCATGATCATCGGCATCGCCCTTTGGTATGCCGGGCATTTCTGGAAACGCGCCCTGCCCGCCCGCCACGCAGCGATGGGGGACAAAGCCAAGGGCGTTTCGGCCCTGATCCTTGTGGTCGGCATTATCCTGATGGTGATCGGGTATCGCAGCGTCGAAAGCTATGACCTGTTTGCCTACCCCTCTTTCCTGAAACATATCAACAACCTGGCAATCTTGATCGCGATCTATTTCATGAGCCCCGGCCCGTCGAAAGGCGCGCTGTTTTACAAGATGCGCCATCCAATGCTGACCGGATTCATCATCTGGGCCGTCGCGCATATCGTTGTGAACCCAGACCCAGCCTCGATCATCCTGTTCGGCGCGCTGACGATTTGGGCGGTGGCCGAGATCATCGTGATCAACCGGGCCGAGCCGGAATGGACACCCAACTCCAAGGGCACCATCGCGAAGGATGGAATGTTCCTTGGCGCGTCCGTGGTTTTGACGCTGATCATCGGCTATATTCACGGGCTTGTTGGCCCGTCGCCTTTCGGTATGTGAGCCATGAAACTCTATCGCCTGCTGACCGAAGATGACACCTCGGCCTTCTGCCACAAAGTCACCGCCGCCCTGAACAAGGGGTGGGAACTGCATGGCGACCCCGCCTATGCCCATGATGCCGCGACCGGCAAGATGCGCTGCGCGCAAGCGGTGGTGAAGGTCGTCCCCGGCGACTACACGCCCGACACGAAACTGGGAGATTACTGATGGCGAAAACCAACCCCGGCCGCTTTTTTGAGGATTACAAGCTGGGCGACGTGATCCACCACGCGGTGCCGCGCACCGTGGCCGAAGGGGAACGTGCGCTGTATCACGCGCTGTATCCGGCTCGTCATGCGCTCTATTCCTCGGACGAGTTCGCGGGCAATTGCGGGCTGGATGGGTCGCCGATCGACGACTTGATCGCGTTTCACATCGTGTTCGGCAAGACCGTTCCCGACATTTCACTGAACGCAGTGGCGAACCTTGGCTATGCCGAAGGCCGATGGCTGAAGCCGGTTTATCCGGGTGACACGCTGCGGTCGTCATCCGAGGTGATCGGGTTGAAACAGAACTCCAACGGGAAATCGGGCGTGGTCTGGGTGCGCACGCGCGGTGTGAACCAGATGGACGAACCGGTGTTGGACTATGTGCGCTGGGTGATGGTGCGCAAGGGCGACCTGAATGCGCCCGCGCCCGACACGGTGATCCCCGATCTGAAACCCACGCTGGACGCGGGCGATTTTGTGATCCCCGCCGGGCTGTCTTTCGAAGATTATGATTTCACGCTGGCCGGTGAACCGCATCGCTGGGGCGACTATGAGATTGGCGAAAAGATCGACCACGTGGACGGTGTGACCGTCGAAGAAGCGGAACACATGCTGGCCACGCGCCTGTGGCAGAACACGGCCAAGGTCCATTTCGACGCCACCTTCCGGCCAGACGGGAAGCGGCTGATCTATGGCGGTCACGTGATTTCGATGGCGCGGGCCTTGTCCTTCAACGGGTTGGCGAATGCGCAGATGATCGTCGGATTGAATGGCGGGGCACATGCAAACCCCTGCTTCGCGGGCGACACGATCCGCGCCTGGTCCGAAGTTCTGGACAAGGCCGACACCGACGCACCGGGCGTGGGGGCCGTGCGGCTTCGGTTGGTGGCAGCAAAGCACGGTGCGCCGGCATTCTCGCTGAAAGGTGAAGATGGCAAATACCACCCCGACGTGATGCTGGACCTTGATTACTGGGCCTTGATGCCGAAATAGGGGACGCATTGCGAAACCGGTTCGGCGCGCATGCCGCTTTGCAGCATTTTCGTCGGATTGCCCTATATTTTCGGTCGGATATACAGCCACGCCTCTTGTGATCACAAGATTAATTTTTGTGATCACAAGGTGCAAATTTCAGGCGTGTTAGCGCAAATTCAGCCCGTTTTGCCATCCTTAAAGCGTGACTCTGCACCGCAAATGGCGCTATTCCTGTCTCAACAGTCGCAACAGACAGAAGGAGGCCGCCATGGCCGACGTGAATAGGGGCAATCGCCCCCTTTCCCCGCATCTGCAGATTTACCGCCCGCAGCTGACCTCCATGACCTCGATCTTCGCCCGGATCACCGGCGTCGCCCTTTTGGGGGCAGCGATCCTGGTCGTGTGGTGGTTTTTCGCGGCGGCGATGGGCCCTGGGTACTATGACTTTGTGAACGGGCTCATGACCTCGTTCATCGGGGATGTGATCATGTTCCTGGCGCTCTGGGCTTTGTGCTACCACGCCTTGTCCGGCCTGCGACACCTGATCTGGGACATCGGCATCGGGCTGGAGGTCGACACCGCCGAGAAGATGGGCCTTGGCGTCATCTTCGGTTCCGTCATTCTGGCGATCATTGTCGCCATCATCGTGTAAGGGGGCAGACATGCATTACCTGACCGACCGCAAACGTGCCGAGGGCAAAGGGGCTTCCGGCTCTGGCACCGAACATTTTTGGGGCCAGGCCATTTCCGCCGTTGGCCTTCTGATCCTGATGCCGCTGTTCGCGCTGACCTTCGGCAGCGCGCTTGGGCTGCCGTATGAAGAGGCCGTGGCCTATTACCACCGCCCCTTCCCCGCCATCATCGCCGCCATGACGCTTGTGACCGCGATGGTACACTTCCGTCACGGCATTCAGGTCGTGATCGAGGATTATTCGCGCGGCGTGACCAAGAAGGCGCTCGTGATCCTCAGCACGGCGCTGGCCTATACAACACTTGCGGTTGGCCTTTATGGTCTGGCCCGCATCGCCTTTTAAGACCGGAGAGCAACCCAAATGGCAGCTTACGAATACGAAACGCACGAATATGACGTGGTCGTGGTCGGTGCCGGCGGCGCTGGTCTGCGCGCGACGCTTGGCATGGCCGAACAAGGTCTGCGCACCGCTTGCGTAACCAAGGTTTTTCCGACCCGCTCACATACGGTTGCAGCCCAGGGCGGCATCGCCGCGTCCCTGTCCAACATGGGCCCGGACAACTGGCAGTGGCATATGTATGACACGGTGAAAGGCTCGGACTGGCTGGGCGACACCGACGCGATGGAATATCTGGCCCGTGAAGCCCCCAAGGCGGTTTACGAGCTTGAGCATTACGGCGTCCCCTTCTCGCGCACCGAAGAAGGCAAGATCTATCAACGTCCCTTCGGCGGCCACACCACCGAATTTGGCGACGGCCCACCCGTGCAACGGACCTGTGCGGCCGCCGACCGGACCGGCCACGCAATCCTGCATACGCTGTATGGGCAATCTCTGAAGAACAACGCGGAGTTCTATGTCGAATACTTCGCCATCGACCTGATCATGTCCGAAGACGGGCAATGTCAGGGCGTTGTCTGCTGGAAGCTCGACGATGGCACGATGCACGTTTTCAACGCCAAGATGGTCGTACTGGCCACGGGTGGTTACGGACGCGCCTTCTTCTCGGCGACCTCGGCCCACACCTGCACCGGCGACGGTGGCGGCATGGTGGCGCGCGCAGGTCTGGCCTTGCAAGATATGGAGTTCGTGCAGTTCCACCCGACCGGCATCTACGGCTCGGGTTGCCTGATCACCGAAGGTGCGCGTGGCGAAGGCGGCTATCTGGTCAACAGCGAAGGCGAACGGTTTATGGAGCGGTACGCGCCCCAATACAAAGACCTTGCCCCGCGTGACTACGTCTCCCGCTCGATGACCATGGAAATCCGCGAAGGCCGTGGTGTGGGCGCCGAGAAAGATCACATCTATCTGCACCTCGATCACCTGCCCGCCGAGGCGCTGGCTGAACGCCTGCCCGGTATTTCGGAAAGTGCGAAGATCTTTGCGGGTGTCGACGTGACCAAGGAACCGATCCCGGTTCTGCCGACCGTGCATTACAACATGGGCGGCATTCCCACGAACTATTGGGGCGAGGTGTTGAACCCGACCAAGGACGACCCGACCGCGGTCGTGCCCGGCCTGATGGCTGTGGGTGAAGCGGGCTGCGCCTCGGTGCATGGGGCCAACCGTCTTGGGTCGAACTCTCTGATCGACCTTGTGGTCTTTGGCCGTGCCGCCGCGATCCGTGCAGGCAAGGTGGTGGATGCAGAAGCGTCGAACCCGGTTCTGAACCAGGCGTCCGTTGACAAGGCCTTCGATCGTTTTGACGGTTTGCGCAATGCCAGCGGCGCGGTTCCGACCGCCGAGCTTCGTCTTGAGATGCAGAAAACCATGCAGGCCGACGCCGCCGTTTTCCGCACCGCCAAGACCCTCAAGGAAGGCGTCGAGAAGATGACCAAGGTGGCTGCCAAGCTGGACGATCTTGCCGTCACCGACCGGTCGCTGGTCTGGAATTCGGACCTGATGGAGACGCTGGAACTGACCAACCTTATGCCCAACGCGCTGGCCACCATCCACGGCGCCGAAGCCCGCCACGAAAGCCGCGGCGCCCACGCGCACGAGGACTTCCCCGAGCGCGACGACAAGAAATGGCGCGTGCACACCGTCAGCCGCGTCGATGGCACCAAGGTTGATCTGAGCTATCGCCCCGTCATCACCGACCCGCTGACCACCGAGAACGAAGGTGGCATCGCCTTGAAGAAAATCGCGCCCAAAGCGCGGACGTTCTAAGGAGGACACGATATGGTTCAATTCAGACTTCCGAAGAACTCGACCATCCGCACCGGCAAGACATGGCCGAAGCCCGCAGGCGCGACCAATATCCGCAAGTTCCAGATTTACCGCTGGACCCCGGATGATGGCGAAAACCCGCGCGTCGACACCTATTTCGTCGACATGGACACCTGCGGCCCGATGGTTCTGGACGCGCTGATCAAGATCAAGAACGAGATTGATCCGACCCTGACCTTCCGCCGGTCCTGCCGCGAAGGCATCTGTGGGTCCTGCGCAATGAACATCGACGGGATCAACACGCTGGCCTGTATCTATGGCATGGACGAGGTGAAGGGCGATGTGAAAATCTATCCTCTGCCGCACATGCCTGTGGTGCGCGACCTGATCCCGGACCTGACGCATTTCTATGCGCAGCACGCCTCGATCATGCCGTGGCTCGAGACCAAGACCAACCGCCCGGCGAAAGAGTGGAAGCAGTCGATCGAGGATCGCAAGAAGCTGGATGGGCTGTATGAATGCGTGATGTGCGCCAGTTGTTCGACTTCGTGCCCCAGCTATTGGTGGAACGGGGACCGGTATCTTGGCCCCGCCGCCCTTCTGCATGCCTATCGCTGGATCATCGACTCGCGCGATGAGGCGACCGGGGAACGGCTGGACGAACTGGAAGATCCGTTCAAGCTCTATCGCTGCCACACCATCATGAACTGCGCCAAGACTTGCCCGAAGGGATTGAACCCGGCCAAGGCCATCGCGTCGATCAAGAAAATGATGGTCGAACGCACGCTGTGATGGGCGACATCCTTCATGCAATTTTGTTGGCCGCCCTTGCCGGGGCGGCCATTCCATTTGGGGCGTGGCTTGCAGGGTTCGACCGCCTTCTGCCCGGCACGTTGCGCAACGAAGCCAATCACTGGGTCATGGCGTTCGGTGCGGGCGCGCTTCTGTCCGCCGTCGCTCTTGTGCTGATCCCCGAAGGGATCGAACGGGTGCCCGGTCTTGTTGCCCTGCTGCCGCTGGTCCTGGGGGCCGTGGCGGCACTGGCGGCGGATGTTGCCTTGTCACGTCGGGGCGGGTCCAAGGCGCAATTCATGGCGATGCTGATGGATTTCATCCCTGAAGCCATCGCCATGGGTGCGATCCTGACCGCCGATCCCAACCTTGCGGTTTTGCTGGCGGTCCTGATCGGGGCGCAGAACATGCCCGAAGGGTTCAATGCGGATCGGGAACTTGCAGCATCCGCAGGTACTTCGCGCAAGACACGCCTGTTGTTGTTTCTTGCCCTTGTGCCTGTGGGACCGTTAGCCGCGGTGATGGGCATCACGCTGTTCTCAAGCCTTCCAACAGTTTTGGGCGGGCTGATGCTGTTTTCGGCAGGCGGTATCCTCTATCTGATGTTCCAGGACATCGCGCCGCAAGTGCCGGTTGACCGACACTGGTCCCCGCCACTTGGGGCGATACTGGGATTTGCCTTCGGGCTGGGTGGGCATATCCTGACCCTATGACAGGATATTCCGGCACATCTTTGGCAAAAAAGCTCGGCTTGAAAGACGGCCAGCGGGTGGCGTGGCTGAACCGCCCTGCGGCGCTGGACCACCTTGTGAAAAGCCGCGCCTTTGCCACGATCGAGGACTGCACCACAGGCACCCTGCGCGGGCCCTATGATCTGATCCACATGTTTACCGACAGCCGGGCTGCTTTCGAGGCTGCGCTGCCAAGCCTGCTCGCAGCGTTGCAAAAGGACGGCATGATCTGGATTTCATGGCCCAAGAAAGCATCAAAACAGCCGACGGACATGACCGAGGATGTGATCCGCGATCTCGCGCTGCGCACGACACTTGTCGACGTAAAGGTTTGCGCCGTGGACGACATCTGGTCGGGTTTGAAACTGGTCATCCGCAAGTTGCATCGCGCCGCACATGGCCAGTATCATTGACGGGGTCATTCGCGCGCGCGCAGCACCCGTGCCGGTCGCGCAGACAGCGGACGCCAGGCATAGACAAGCCCGGCCAGTACGGTGGCAACCACTCCGCCTGACACGATGGCGATGGCGTTCGCGGCGTCAAAGACGAACCGTTCTTCCATGATGTAATGGGTGACCGCCCATCCAGCCAGCCCACCCGCCAGCACCGCCACAGCCCCCGCAGCTGCCCCCAGCACCGCCGAGCGGATGGCGAAATTTGTCAGGATCGCAGGGCGCGTTGCCCCAAGGGTTTTCAGCACCGCCGCTTCATAGGTGCGCGCACGCTCCCCCGCCGCCGCCGCCCCCATCAAGACGACGAACCCGGTCAACAGGGTCGCCAGCGCACCATAGGTGATCGCGGCGGCCACCTGCCCCATGATCCCCGTCACCTGCGTGATCGCATCCCGCACCGAGATCAGCGTGATATTCGGATAGGTCCGGCCCAGGTCGCGCAGGATCGCCGCCTCTCCGTCCGCATCGGAATAGATCGTCGCTATATAGCTGTGCGGGGCGCCCGACAGCGCCGAAGGGTTCATGGTCATCACAAACCCCATCCCGGCCTGGCTGAAATCGACCTCACGCAAGCTGGTGATCGTGCCGGTGATGTCGCGCCCCAAAATGTTCACGGTCAGGCTGTCGCCAAGGCCGATGCCCATCTCTTCGGCCTCTTCCGCGGCAAAGCTGATCTGCGGCGGGCCTTGGTAATCTTCGGGCCACCATTCACCTTCGACGACGTTGGTGCGGGTCGGGGTATCGGAATAGGTCAGGCCCCGATCCCCGCGCACCACCCAATGGCCACCGGCCACCTCGCGCGCCGGGCGGTCGTTGATCCGGGTGATCATGCCACGCAGCATGGGTGCGGTGTCGATGCGACTGACCAACGGGTCACCTTCAAGCCGGGTCTTCACACCGTCAATCTGGTCGGGTTGGATGTCGACCACGAAAAAGCTGGGCGCCACGTCGGGCAGGTCGCGGGCGATCGCGCCGCGCAGATTGTTGTCGATCTGCCCCACCGCGGCCAGCACCGCGAGGCCGAGCCCCAGTGATAGCACAACCGCTCCGGCCTCACCACCCGGACCGCCAACCGCGCCAAGGGCCATCCGCAGGGTGGGCCACCCGCGCATGGCTTTGCGGTGCCCGACCCAGCGCGACACCCAGCGCACCCCAAGCCCGGTCAGCACCAGCGCAGCGAAAGCGCCCGCCAGACCGATGAAGCTCCACATCGCCAGGCGTGGCATCCCGGACAAGGTCGCCGCCGACCAGATCAGCAGCGCCAGCAAGGCCAGGCAGATCCCGATGAACAAGGGGCGTGGCAGGCGATTGCTACCAAGGGCAGCATCGCGAAACAGCGCCGCGGCCTTCACATCCTCGGTTCTGGCAAGTGGCCACAGGGTGAACAGCAGCGCCGCCAGCACGCCATAAAGCGCCGCCTCGGCCAGAGGGCGGGCATAGATCTTGATCTCGGCCGTGATGGGCAACACGTCTTCGATCAGGGGCGCCAGCGCCAATGGCACCACGGTCCCGAAAAACAAACCCAGGGAAAGGCCGATTAGGGTCAAAATGCCGATTTGCAGGAAATATGTAAGAAAGATCGTCTGTTTGTCGGCACCCAACGCGCGCAAGATCGCAATTGTGCTGGTTTTTTCGTCCAGATAGGCACGCACAGCGGCCGAAATCCCGACCCCGCCGACGGTCAGCCCGGCCAATCCGACCAGCACAAGAAACGCGCCCAGCCGGTCGACCAGACGCCGCATGCCGGGCGCCCCATTGCGGGCATCCTGCCACCGCGCGCCGTTTGGTTCGAGCGTCGGCATGGTTGCGGCATAAAGCTGATCAAGGTTTTGACCCGGCGCCATTCGCATCTTGTACTGGCTGTTGAACAACGTGCCTTCGGCCAGCAAACCTGATCCGTCCAACGCCGTCCGCCGCACGATGGTGCGCGGGCCAAGGCTGAACCCGCCGCTGGCATTGTCCGGCTCTTTCACCAATTCGGCCATCAGGACAAATTCGGTCTCGCCCAGTTGGAACCAGTCACCCAAGGACAGGCCCAGCCGGTTGATCAGAAGATCATCCATCACCGCTCCGGGCCGCCCGTTCTGACCATCCAGCGCCGTGGACAGGTTGATCGGTGGGTCCAGTTCCACCACCCCGACCAGCGGATAAGCGTCATCGACGGCCTTGATCTGTGTCAGCCCACGCTCATCCCCCACCACGGCCATGGACCGGAAATCGGCCATCACGGTCATCTTGTCGCTTTCGGACGTCAGAACCGCAAACTCGGCGGCGTCGGCGAACCGATAGGTGAACGACACAGACGCGTCGCCCCCCAGCAGAACCGCCCCTTGCGCAGCCAACCCTGCCCGAAGCCCTTCGCGCACACTGCCCACACCGGCAATCGCGGCGACGCCCAGCACTAGACAGGCAAGGAAGATGCGAAACCCGCGCGTGCCGCCGCGCATCTCGCGCCGGGCCAGACGCAGCGCCATGCTCAGCGACTGCATCATACCAGCACCCCGTCCTGGATCTGAAGAATCCGGTCGCAGCGTTCGGCCAGTTCGGGCGCGTGGGTGACAAGGATCAGGGTGGCACCATGGCGGTCGCGCAGGCCGAACAGCAGGTCCATGATCGCCGCACCGGTCTTGCCGTCCAGATTGCCGGTTGGCTCATCCGCCAGCAGAATTTCGGGGCGCGGTGCGGCCGCCCGGGCCAGTGCCACCCGCTGTTGTTCCCCGCCCGACATCTGGCTTGGATAATGATCCAGCCGATGCGACAGGCCGACCGCAGTCAGTTCTTCCTCGGCCCGTTCGAACGCGTCCCGCACACCGGCCAGTTCCAGGGGCGTCGCCACGTTCTCCAGCGCCGTCATGGTGGGGATAAGGTGGAAAGATTGGAACACCACCCCCATATGATCCCTGCGGAACCGGGCAAGATCGTCTTCGCCCATCGCGCTCAGGTTCTGACCCAACACGGTCACGCTGCCACTGCTGGCTTGTTCAAGCCCGCCCAGCACCATGAGGAGAGATGATTTGCCCGACCCCGACGGCCCTGTCAGCCCCAGCGTTTCGCCCGCCATCACACGCATGTCGATCCCCTTGAGGATCTCGGTCCGTCCGGCATTATGTCCAAGCGTCAGGCGGGCGTCGGTCAGGGCGATGATCGGCTTGGACATGGGATTTCCTGTAAGGGGTAAGGCATGAAGATATCACGTGGATATGGGGTTTGGGCCGGGTTTCTCAAGTGCTTGGTTGCAATCATGTTTCTGTCAGGGGCGGCGCGGGCTGACACCGTCACGATCCTGGCGCTTGGTGACAGTCTGACCGCCGGATACGGGTTGCCGCAGCAGGACGGGTTCGTGCCGCAACTCGAAAGCTGGCTGACAGATCATGGCATCAATGCAAAGGTCGTCAATGGGGGCGTGTCCGGGGACACCTCGGCAGGTGGGGCCGCGCGGCTGGACTGGGTGCTGACCGATGAGATCGACCTGGTGCTGGTTGCCTTGGGCGCCAATGACATGCTGCGGGGCATCGACCCGGAAACGACCTATACCAACCTTGATACGATCCTGTCCGAACTGGCAGCGCGTGACCTGCCCGGCTTGCTGATCGGCATGCCCGGTCCCGCCAATTTTGGCCCCGATTACAAGGCCGCGTTCGAAGGGGTGTTCGAGCGACTTGCGCAGCAGCATGATGTGCCGCTTTACCCCAGCCTTTTGGCCGGTCTGACGGATGCCGCGGGATCGGCCAATGATGCGCTTCAATATCTGCAGTCCGACGGGCTGCACCCGACCGCCGAAGGCGTGACGTTGATCGTGGACGCGCTGGGACCGGCGGTGGTGACGGTGCTGCCCTAGGCAACGGACGCTCTGCCTAGGTCATCCGATGCGCCAGGAAACACGGCGCATCGTGGACCTTCGGCGTCCAGACCTCACTTTCAGACAGGTTTCGGGCCTTAAACCTATCCCTAGTGACACCTATTCGCCCTTCCTTCGCTGTGCGATTGTTGCGCGCCTGAAACTGGCCTTGGCCAAAACGGCCACAAATCGTGAAGCGGAGCACCGCTGTGACAATCCTGTTGGTGACAGAAGACCATGCGATCCAGCGCAGGTTCACATCTGTTTTGAAGCCGGGCGGTGACGCTCGGTTGCACGCCTGTGCAACCGTGCAAGAGGCGGAAACCCTTCTGCGCAGCCAGCCGGGCCTGCACATGCTGGTCATAGATTTCGGCACACCGGGGCTGGGTGGACTGCGGGCGATCACCCGGCTGTCAAAAGCCCGTTCGGATGTGCCGGTGGTGTTGTTGATGCACACCCCGTCGCTGACCGTTGCGCGCCAGGCCCTGCGTCTTGGCGTGACGGCCTGCATTCCGGCGGTTCTGACGAACGCGGACCTGAAAGCCGCCCTTCACCTGGCGAAAGGCCAGAGCGACCTGATCGTGCTGCCTCACGGCAGCCTGACCTCTGCTGGCGCGGAAAACCTGTTGTCGCGCCGCGAAGCACAAATCCTGGCGCTTTTGTGTGACGGGCAGCAGAACAAGGAAATCGCCCATACGTTCGGCATACAGGAAGTGACCGTGAAAATGCATATGCGGTCGGTGATCCGCAAACTGGGCGCGCGCAACCGGACCCATGCGGCGATGATCGCGCGGGATCGCGGGTTGGTCTGATCCCGGTCAGTCCTTGGGCGGGGCGTCGTCCCAGCGATCGCTGAGGATGCGGTGGCTGTCGCCTTCCGGGTCTTCATATTGCTCGCTTTTCAGGGTCCAGAAGAACGCGGCCAGTCCAAGACCGCCCAGCAAAAGCGAGACAGGGATCAGATAGACCAGCACGTTCATGGATCAGCCCTTTCTCAGTCGCAGCGCGTTCAACGACACTGTCACGGACGAGGTCGACATGGCAAGCGCGGCTGCCAGCGGCGTTGCTAGCCCGATCAGCGCAATCGGAATGGCAATGGCGTTATAACCCGCTGCGATGGCAAAGTTTTCCTTGATCCTTCGGGTGGCGGATTTGGACAGATCAATCGCGTCTGCCAACGGTTCCATCGACTTGCCCAGAAGCACGATGTCGGACACGACGCGCGCCGCTTCAAGCGCGGATGCAGGCGAGATCGAGACATGCGCCGCCGCCAGCGCCGCGGTGTCGTTCAACCCGTCGCCAACCATCAGAACCTTCTTGCCCGCCTTGCCCAGACGCGCGACGTATTCCGCCTTGTCTTCGGGCAGGGTGTCCGCTTTCCAATCCTCGATCCCCACACGTCCGGCGATGTCGGCCACGGCAGCGGGCACATCGCCCGAAATCAACGTGATGCCCATCCCTTTTGATTTCAACGCAGTGATCGCGGCCTCTACCCCGGGGCGCAGCGCGTCGGTAAAGGTGAACGCCACGGGTTTTGCGCCGGACACCGCCAGATAGGTCGCGGTCTGACCAACTGCGTTGGCGCCCAGCCATTCAGCGCGGCCCAGACGCACGATCTTGCCCTGCCATTTGCCCTCGATCCCTTTGCCCGGCACCTCATGTAGCTGTGTCACATCGGCAGGCTGAACCCCAGCGGCGCGCACCGCCTGCACAAGCGATTGGGCCAGCGGGTGACTGGACCCTTCTGCAAGGGCCAGTGCTATCTCCAGATCGCGCGGCTTGTGGCGGGACAGGTCGCCCAAGGCAGGCTTGCCCTCGGTCAGCGTGCCGGTCTTGTCGAACACCACGTGATCAACCTCGGCCAGCCGCTCCATCGCCGTGGCGGATTTCAACAACATGCCTTGCTTGAACAACCGCCCTGACGCCGCCGTGGTCACAGCGGGCACAGCCAAGCCCAGCGCACAGGGACAGGTGATGATCAGGGTCGCGACCGCGATGTTCATCGCCATGCGCCAATCGCCGGAAAACCATAGCCAGAACAGAAACGCGGCCAGTGCCAGCAGATGCACCACCGGCGCATAGACCGCCGCCGCCTTGTCGGCAAGCGAGGTGTATCGGTTGCGCGCGGTTTCCGCGATCGCAACAAGGTCCGCCATCCGGTGCAGAGAACTGTCACGCCCCGCCGCCGTTACCCGCACGGTCAAGGGACCGGTCAGGTTCACCTCGCCTGCCGACACGATGGTCTCGGGCGCGGCGGCGACCGGCAGGCTTTCCCCGGTCAGAAGCGAGCGGTCCAATTCGCTTTCGCCCGTCAGGACGATCCCGTCCACCGGCACACGAGCCCCCGGCACAACGCGCACGACATCGCCGGGCGACAGGTCGGACACAGCGACCTGCTCATCCGCTTGTCCGTCGACCACGCGAGCCGCGCGAGGCACTTCAAGGGCGGCCAGTTCCTCGGCCGCTGAACGTGCCACGGCGCGGGTGCGATAATCCAGATACCGCCCGGCCAGCAGGAAGAACGTCAAGGACAGCGCCGCATCGAAATAGGCATGTTCGCCCGAATGCATCGTCTCGTAAATCGACATGCCCAAGGCCAGCAGGATCGCCAGCGAAATCGGCACGTCCATGTTCAGACGCCCCACCCGCAGTGCCGACCAGGCCGAGCGGAAGAACACCTGACTGGAAAACCCGATGGTCGGAATGGCAATCGCCGCACTGATCCAGTGGAACAGGTCACGGGTGGCATCGGTGGCGCCCGACCAGACCGCGACGCTCAGCAGCATGACGTTCATCATGGCAAAGCCCGCCACACCCAGACGCATCAGCAGGTCCTTGCCCTGCTTGTCCGTCGCGGTCGAGGTGAGCTGCCCCGGATCCAACTCATAGGCCTCGAAACCGATCCCGGTCAGGTAGTCCGCCAGCGACTGCGCCTCGACCCCCGGATCGACATCAACGGTTGCGCGTTTCAGCGTCAGGTTCACACGGGCGGCCCGCACACCGGGCTGCGCGGCAAGACTGCGCTCGACCCCGGCGATACAGGCGGCGCAGTAGATCTGAGGCAAGGACAGCATGATGCGCTGTGCCTCCATCCCGTTGCCGTGATAGCCTTTACCGGCTTGCGCTTCAGCAAGCGGGGCCGCGTCACAGGCGGGACAGGCAGAGATCGGGGTGGCCATGACTGCGGTTCCTTGTCTGCGTTCGATGTGGCGCTATTTGCCCGAGATGAAGATGGGAATGCGACGCTGAAAACTGGTGCCATCTTCGGCGATCACATTCAGGCGCAGGTTCCAGTTGCCTTCGCCCAGCGGTCCGACCTGCGCCAGATAGACACCGTTGGACCCCTGACTGAACGCAGGCTCCTGATCCTCTTTCACATGGGTTGCGCGCCCAAGAAGGCCATAGATGGATTTGACCGTAACGGGATCACCAGCCTTGTCGCTGATATCAAGCACCAGCGTCTCGCCATCCACATCGACGGTAACGTCCCAGCCCAGCGCCTCTTGCGCGGCTTTCTGCGTGTCGAATTGCTGGCTGGCGACATAGGAGTTCTTTGTTTCCAACCCCGGAAACGTGCCAATGGCGGAATAAGCCATGAAGATGTTCACGCCGATGATCACCGTGAAGGCCGACACGACGATGGCCAGAACATGTTTGCCGGTCAGTTCGAACTCTTTCTTCTCACTCGGATTGGCCATTCCCTAACGCCCCCTGCCGTTGAACACGGTGTCCACATGCACCCGGTCGCCCGTGATGCCGTCAATGATCCAAAGGCGCAATTCGGTCCGCGCGTCGCGGGCGGCTTCGGATCCCGGAGGCGCGATGACATAGACCCGCTGCTTGGCTTCCGTATCGGGCGGTGCCACCAGCACAAGTTCCTCGCTGCCTTCCAGTTCGATCACCATATCACTGCCCTCGGTCAGCGAGAAGTAATATGGCCATTCCTCGCCGTGCCGGTTGCGCACGCCCACGTCATACGTATTGCGGATGGAGCCGTCCGACAGCGTGACATAGGTCGGGTTGCGCACCGGATGCACGGTCACATCCACGTCCGGCCGGATGAACAGGGCGACAGTCAGCGCGACCCCGACCAGCGCCCAAAGCGTGGTGTAAAGGATCGTGCGCGGACGCAGAAGATGCTTGATGACCGGAATTTTCTCGTTCCCGGCGCGTTCATAGGCCTCGTCTTTCAGCGCCAGATAATCGATCAGGCCGCGCGGTTTGCCGACCTTGTCCATCATCTCGTCGCAGGCGTCGATGCAGAGGCCACAGGTGATGCACTCCATCTGTTGCCCGTCGCGGATGTCGATGCCCATCGGGCAGACGTTCACACAGGCGTTGCAGTCGATGCAGTCGCCCAGATCGTCCCGCACCTTGCCCTTGCCGCGCGGTTCGCCCCGCCAGTCGCGATAGGCGATGGTGATCGTATCCTCGTCCATCATCGCCGCCTGAATGCGCGGCCACGGGCAGGCATAGATACAGATCTGTTCGCGCGCGATGCCACCGAAGATGAACGTTGTCAGGGTCAGCACCAAGACCGTCGAATAGGCCAGCGGATGCGCGTTCCCCGTCACAAGATCCACCAACAGCGTCGGCGCATCTGCAAAATAGAACACCCAGGCACCGCCCGTGGCGACCGCGATGACAATCCAGAGTGCAAACTTGATCAGGCGCTTGCGCACCTTCTCGGCGTTCCAGCTTTGTCGGTGCAGGCGCAGACGCGCGTTCCGGTCGCCTTCGACCCAGCGTTCGACCAGGATGAACAGGTCGGTCCAGACTGTCTGCGGACAGGCATATCCGCACCAGACACGTCCCGCCGCTGAGGTGAACAGGAACAACCCAAGCCCCGCCATGATCAGAAGCCCCGCAATGAAATAGAATTCATGCGGCCAGATCTCGATCCAGAAGAAATAGAACCGGCGGTTGGCCATGTCGACCAGGATGGCCTGGTTGGGCAGGTTGGGGCCGCGGTCCCAGCGGATCCACGGGGCAAGATAATAGATGCCCAGCGTGATCCCCATGATCCACCATTTCAGGCTGCGAAACGTGCCTTTCACCCGTTTGGGGAAAACGGGTTCGCGCGGGGCGTACAGCTGTTCGGGGGCGTCAGACATGGAGAGATTCCAATCCTGCTTTTCGGTTGATCCGGGAATTAAGAATTATTCTACAGTGCAGCCTTGATGTGGATCAAAGATTTTGGCCGCGCCATTCATGGGATATGTGATTAGTCCTTGATTATTATCAAGTTTCCATATTGTCACAGCGCCATCCCGTCGCAGTCGGGCAAATGGCCGCACCCCGGATCACCTATCAAATCATTCGCGAAACAGGAAACAGCACCGCGTCTGTGACAAAGCCCGGTCGCTGTCTGGCAACCGGGCTTTTGAGTTAGGTGGCACCGACCCCGGAGAAACGCGCGAACAGGATCAGGGGTCGGTGCCGTTGACCGGGGAGTGAGGCCCCGGAACTCGTGGTTGGTTGGCCAGTGGCTTATTCGCCGCCGCCCAACTGGTGAACATAGGCTGACACGGCGTTGATCTGGCTGTCGGTCAGCTTGCCGCTCCAGGCCGGCATCACGCCGAACGGGCCGGTGGCCACGATTTGGGTGATGGCCTCTTCGCTGTCGCCGTAAAGCCAGATGGCATCGGTCAGGTTGGGCGCGCCCTGGCTGCGATCACCGGTGCCGTCTTCCATATGGCACGAGGTGCAGTTGTCCGCGAACACGGTTTCCCCGTCAGCCGCCAGCGCCATGTCGGCATCCGCCTGGGTGACAGGGGACAGCGACATCACATAATGGACGACCTGTGCAATCTCTTCGTCGCTCAGATAATCGTCGCCAAAGGCGGGCATCTCGGAATACCGGGTGTCGTCGTCATCCTCGGACCGGATGCCGTGACGCAGCGTGTACTGGATATCTTCCAGCGTGCCGCCCCAGAGCCAGTCGTTGTCCAACAGGTTGGGATAGCCGACGTTGCCCGCGGCACCCGAACCGTGACATTGCGAACAGAAGGTTGCAAAGGTCGCGCGGCCCGACTGGATAGCGTAGTTGTGCAGGTCAGTGCCCGGTTCCAGAGCCGTCAGATCGGCCGAGGCAAGCTGGGCTTCCAACTCGCTGTTCATCGCGCTGAAGCGATCAATTTCGGCGGCCACTTCGGCACGGGTGGAATAGCCCAGATAACCAGCGGTTGCCCCTTTGATCATCGGCCAGGCCGGATAGGCGATGGTGTACCAGACGCCCCAGATGATGGTCAGGTAGAAGACCCAGACCCACCAGCGTGGCAGCGGGTTGTTGAACTCTTTGATACCGTCCCATTCATGGCCGGTCGTTTCGGGCTCTTTCTTTTCAACAGGTTTTTTACTCATTGCCGCAACTCCCTTTGAGCTGAGCGCCCGGGTTCGTCCCGGTCACCGGCAGGTTTGTCTTCGTGGCGGAAGGGGATGTTGGCCGTGTCGTCATGCACCTTGCGGCTGCCCGGGCGAAACGCCCAGGCAACAACGCCAAGGAAAAAGACGAACATCGCCAGAAGCACCCAACTGTCAGCGATTTCGCGGAGCAGAGAATAGGTGTCCATCGTCCCAGCTCCTTACCGGCTTGCGTCAGGTGTGAAGGTCGAGAAATCGACCAACGTGCCCAACATCTGCATATAGGCGATCAAGGCGTCCATTTCCGAAACACCGGGCGCACCGTCGAAGTTGCGCACCTGCGCCTTCGGATAGCGTGCCAGAAGCCCATCATAGTCGCTGTCAGGATCCGCCTGGGCCAACCAGTCGGCTTCGGCGTTTTCCATCTGCTCGTCGGTGTATGGCACACCCACGATCTGATTGGCCTTCATCAGGTCCTGGATATAGGTCGGCTCGATCAGGCGATCCGCCAGGAAGGCATATTTCGGCATCACCGATTCCGGCACGACCGACTGCGGATCTTTCAGGTGATCCACATGCCATTCGTCCGAATACCGGCCACCGACGCGGGCCAGGTCCGGCCCGGTCCGCTTCGATCCCCACTGGAACGGGTGGTCATACTGACTTTCCGCCGCCAGTGAATAGTGGCCGTAACGCTCAACCTCATCACGCATCGGGCGGATCATCTGGCTGTGGCAGACATAGCAGCCTTCGCGCACATAGATGTTCCGCCCCTCAAGCTCGAGCGGCGAGTAGGGGCGCATGCCTTCCACATCCTCAATCGTGTTTTCGAGGTAGAAGAGCGGTGCGATCTCCACGATGCCACCCACGGTGACAACCAGAAGGCTACCGACCAGAAGAAGCGTTGCGTTCTTTTCAAGAACAACGTGTTTGTCGAGAATTCCCATTGGTCCTTCCCTCCTTATTCTGCCGGAGCCGTTTGGGCGTCATCGGCGGTCTCGGCCACCGGCGAACGCGTCACGGTCATCCAAAGGTTGTAGCACATGATCAGGGCACCCGTGAGGAACAGAACCCCACCCATACCGCGCACCACATACATCGGGAACTTGGCGGCCACGGTGTCGGCGAACGAGTTCACCAGGAAGCCTTGCGCGTCAACTTCGCGCCACATCAGGCCTTCCATGATGCCCGTGACCCACATCGACGCGGCGTAGAGCACGATGCCGATGGTGGCGAGCCAGAAGTGCCAGCTGACCAGTTTCAGGCTGTAAAGGCCTGCACGGTTCCACAGTTTGGGGACAAGGAAATAGAGCATCCCGAAGGTGATCATCCCGTTCCAGCCCAGCGCACCCGAGTGCACGTGACCAATCGTCCAGTCCGTATAGTGCGACAGCGAGTTCACGGCGCGGATCGACATCATCGGACCTTCAAAGGTCGACATGCCGTAGAAACCGATCGACACAACCATCATCCGGATTACCGGATCGGTGCGCAGCTTGTCCCAGGCGCCCGACAGGGTCATCAGGCCGTTGATCATGCCACCCCACGACGGCATCCAAAGGATGACCGAGAACACCATGCCAAGGGTCGAAGCCCAGTCCGGCAGCGCGGTATAGTGCAGGTGGTGCGGACCGGCCCAGATATACAGGAAGATCAGTGCCCAGAAGTGAATGATCGACAGTTTATAGCTGAAGACGGGACGTTCGGCCTGTTTCGGCACGAAGTAGTACATCATGCCAAGGAAGCCTGCGGTCAGGAAGAAGCCCACGGCGTTGTGGCCATACCACCATTGCGTCATGGCATCCTGCACACCGGCAAACAGCTGAACCGACTTGGATCCGAAGATCGACACCGGCATGGCCAGGTTGTTCACGACGTGCAGCATGGCAATGGTGATGATAAAGGACAGATAGAACCAGTTGGCCACATAGATATGCGGCTCTTTCCGCTTCATCAGCGTGCCCATGAACACCAGCAAATAGGCAACCCAGACCACGGTCAGCCAAAGGTCGGTGTACCATTCGGGTTCAGCATATTCTTTCGATTGGGTGGCGCCCAGCAGATAGCCGGTGGCGGCCAGCAGGATCACGATCTGGTATCCCCAGAACACGAACC
This sequence comes from Aliiroseovarius sp. S2029, assembly GCF_023195575.1. Classification (NCBI taxonomy): domain Bacteria; kingdom Pseudomonadati; phylum Pseudomonadota; class Alphaproteobacteria; order Rhodobacterales; family Paracoccaceae; genus Aliiroseovarius; species Aliiroseovarius sp. S2029. The sequence goes on along the minus strand of NZ_JALPQE010000002.1, from coordinate 311,142 downwards.
AGGCCAGGTTGCCGCCCCAAAGACGGGCACCAGAGGTGCGTTGCACGACATAGAACGAGGACGTGATCAGGGCGGTGCCGCCGAATGCGAAGATCACCGCCGAGGTGTGCAGCGGGCGCAGGCGTCCGAAGTTAAGATACCCTTCGGCCCAGGCGAAGTTGAGGTTTGGAAAGGCCAGTTGAAACGCGATGAACGTCCCAACAAGGAAGCCAACCGCGCCCCAGAAGGCCGTCAGGGCGACCCCCACGCGCACGGGGCCATCCATATAGCCGGTTGCGACCGCCTTCTTCTCACCCACGGTGCGGAGTGAAAAGACAAACAGGCCTGCCGCGATCAACACCACCAGGATTGCATGAACCTGATAGGCGATGTCGCGGGCATAACTTGCAGCGATTGCGGCCAGCACTGCGATGAGGCCGTAGATCGCCAATTTGAGGTAATCCCACATTTTGCGTCCCTTCGTCTTATGTCATACGCCCCTCCTCCCACGACCGGATGAGGGCACTATTCGACTTGTGTGGGTTTGGACTTATCCCTTCAAGACTGCTTTGATCCATATCAAAAACTGTCGCAGGTGGCCGAATAAGCCCGATTGACCCATGTCAAAGCGTCGCACGCGCGACGGGGGCACGCTGTCAATCAGGCCAAATCGGAGGGCAAACTGATGACATACCGCACCGTTACCACAATCGTCACCGACACCACGCATTGCAAGGGCGCGCTTGAAGCAGCCAAGGCGGTCGCCAACCAGCACGACGCCCATCTTGAGGTGCTGTGCCTGGGAATCGACCGGTCTCAGCAAGGATTTTATTACGCGGGGGCGTCGGCAATGGTGGTGCAGGACAATCTGGCACAGACGCGTGAAGACGCGATGGACCTGGAGGCCTTTGCCCGAAAAGCACTGACAGCGCATGCCCTGCCATGGTCAAGCGATGCGCTGACGGCCCAGATGGTTGCCTTGAATGGCGTTGTCGCCCATCGCACCCGGTTTGCCGATCTGGTCGTGATGCCGCGCCCCTATGGTGAAGGCCGCGGGCATGACGCCGAGGCCATCGTCGAAGCCGCCCTGTTCGACGGCAACGTTCCGGTCCTTGTAATGCCGGACGGGGCCGCGTTTCCGCAATCTGTCGGCAATGTTGTTGTCGCCTGGAACGAAAGCCCCGAGGCCCTGCGGGCCGTGCGTCAGGCGATGCCATTCCTGAAGCAGGCGGACACGGTGTCGATTGCCATCATCGACCCGCCCCAGCATGGGCCGGAACGGTCCGACCCCGGCGGGGCGCTCAGCCAGATGCTGGCCCGTCACGGGGTGCGCGCCGAGGTTTGCGTGCTGGCCAAGACGATGCCGCGCATCTCGGACGTCCTGAACCGCCACGCGCTCGACAAGGATGCGGATATGATCGTCATGGGCGCTTATGGGCATTCACGGTTCCGCGAATCAATTCTGGGAGGGGCTACCCGGCATATGCTGGAAGTGGCCGAAGTGCCCATCGTGCTGGCGCACTGAGCGCGGAACCATCACCGGACACAGCTGCAAACACATGAAGGGCGCCGCAATCGGCGCCCTTGCGTTGTCTTTCTAGCCATATCATCGCGGATCAGAACCCGTTGTCTCAGACAATCGGGGCGCCATCCACGTCGTCACCGGTTTCGGCGATCAAAGCCTGAAGATCGGGGATGGTCACGCGGCGCTTGCCCTGAAGCTCGACCACGCCGGTTTTTTTCAAGGCCGAAACCTGACGGCTGACGGTTTCCAGCGTCAACCCAAGATAATCTGCCATCGCCTCGCGCGTCAGCGGCAGCTCGAAGCTCATCCCGTCACGCGGGGGTTTTTTATGCAGGGACGCATCCCGGCGCGCCAGAATGGCCAGCAAACTGGCGATTTTCTCGCGTGCTGTCTTGCGGCCCAGAACCAGCATCCATTCGCGCGCGCTGTCCAGTTCGTCCAGCGTCATCTGCAACAGCCGTGTGCCGATGGCGGGTGTCTTTTCCATCATGTCTTCAAACGGTTTCTTGCGGAAACAGCACAGGGTCAGATCCGTCACTGCCACCACGTCGAACGGGGCGGCGTCGCGCCCGGGGCGCCCAATGAAATCCGACGGCAACAACAGCCCCACCATCTGGGTGCGACCGTCTTCCATCGTCTGGCTCAGCGTCGCAATGCCGCTGACGACACTCGAGACGAACTCCATCGGGTCGCCGGACCAGATCACCGGCTGCCCTGCTTCGAAGGTGCGGTAATACTTGATCGCGTCCAGTTGCTCCAACTCGTCGGGCTGGCAACGGGCACACACGGCACGGTGGCGAATTGGGCAGTTGCCACAATCACGGGTGTTGAAGCTGATGTCGTTCATGGTTTTTTTAACAAGAGACGTATCTTGTTTGATCCTGATCAAAGTTGAGCGCGCGTTTGTCCGCCAAACCTATGCGAATGCAGACCACTTCGCAACTCAAACGCCTCGGTCTTTTTGACGCGCGCGTGCCCCGCTATACCAGCTATCCGACCGCCCCGCATTTCAAGGCTGGCGTCGGGTCCGCCAACCTGTCCGACTGGATCAGCGCGATCCCGGCGGATGATGCAGTATCGCTATACGTGCATATACCGTTCTGTCGCCGGTTATGCTGGTTCTGCGCCTGCCGCACCCAGGGCACATCCACCGCAGAACCCGTCGCGGCCTATGTGAACAGCCTGAAACAAGAGCTTTCGACGATCAAAACCCTGCTGGCCGAGGGGATCAAGCTGGAACACCTGCATTGGGGTGGCGGGACACCGACCCTGCTGCAGCCCGAGATGATCGCTGATCTGACCGAAGCGATTCTCTCCACCACGCCACTGGCGCCCGATGCGCAATTCTCGGTCGAGATCGACCCGTCCGAGATTGACGATGCAAGGCTGGATGCGCTTGCGGCGGCGGGGATGAACCGCGCGTCCATTGGGGTGCAGGATTTCGACCCGATGATTCAAGAGGTCATCGGTCGCCCGCAAAGCTACGAGATCACCAAACAGGCCGTGGATGGTTTGCGCGCGCGCGGCATCAACAGCCTGAACATGGACATCCTTTACGGCCTTCCGCACCAGAACACGGCGCGAATCACCGATTCGGTCGAAAAGCTGATCAGCCTTGGCCCGGACCGGGTGGCGCTGTTTGGTTATGCCCATGTGCCATGGGTGGCGCGCCGCCAGACCCTGATCCCGACCGAGGCGCTGCCCTCGGCCGAGGAACGGCTGGACCTTTACAACACCGCGCGTGATCTGTTCATCGCCGCAGGTTATGACGAAATCGGCATCGACCATTTCGCCCTGCCCTCGGACGGTCTGGCCAAAGCCCACAAATCCGGCACGATGAAGCGGAATTTCCAGGGGTATACCGAAGACGCTTCGAAGGTGATGATCGGCGTTGGCGCCAGTTCGATCGCCCGCTACCCGCAAGGCTATGCGCAGAACGAACCGGCCACGTCGAAATACCAGGCTGCGGTGCGCGATGGTCGGCTGGCAGGGGCCAAGGGTCACGTCTTCAGCGACGAAGACCTTGCCCGAGGCCGCGTGATCGAAGAACTTCTGTGCTATTTCCGCGTCGATTTCGCCAAGCTGGCCGAGGAGTTCGCACGCCCGGTCGACGACTTTCTGGCGATGGTGGTCGGGCTGGACGCAGCGATGCCAGATACCACCGATCTTGACGGCACCGTGTTGACCATTCGGCCCTCGGCCCGACCAGTTGCCCGCATGATCGCGCGGCATTTCGATGATTACGAGATGAACGAAAGCGGCCACAGCCAGGCGGTGTGATCCCGCCTACGCGCTAGCGGTCGCGGCGCAGGAAGCGGTTGCGATACCCTGCTTCGGTCGCGATGTCGTCCAGCACTTTCGCCAGTGTCAGATCGTGATCGAACTTGCCGTTTTGCAAGAATTCCGTGACCTGCGCGATGACCAGCGGGTTCACCATCATGAATGTGTGCGTCACGGGCAGGACGATGTGGTCGTTCATGCCGGCAATGCGGGTGTTGTCCACCGCGACCTTGCCATCATCCTCGCCTTCGATCACGGCTGAATAAATCGGGTTGAGCGATCGGTTGCCTGCGATCACCCCCAGTTCAAACGCGGCCCGCCCTGCCTGGTTCGGAACCGAATCCTCATCTGTTCCCAGTTGCAGCCCGGCAGGGCCGTTCAGCCATTCGAACGGCTCAAGATCACCAAACGCATCCACCAGTTGCGAGCCTTTGTTGGGCGGAGCCATCATCACCACGCGCCCCATATTCTTCGGTTGATGATCCTGAAGCCAGACCCGCGCCAGAATGCCGCCCATGGAATGGGTGACGAAATGCACTTTCTGATCGCCGCAGGCGGTCAGGGCAGGCGGGATCGCGGCTTCGACCAGCACACCAATCGGGGCCTTGGTCGACGGATAGCCCATATTCACCACGTCATATCCCGTGGCACGCAGGCTTTCTTCCATCACCCAGAGCGAGGATGGCGTGCGGGCAAGCCCGTGCAACAGGATCACGCAATCCGCGCGCGCGGGTGCGTCAAGGGCAGTCAGGACGCCAAGGGCAAGGGTCAACACTCTGATCATATGGGATAGATACGCATCCCGCCCACCAGATGCGAGAGGCAGCTTGCCCCTGACACGCCGATAAGCAAATCTTGGCGCATGTCGATGACATTCAAAACACCCCGGCTGGCGGTGCGCGGCCTGATCCTGCACAACAACCGCCTGTTGATGGTCAATGCCTATGGCGGCGGCCTGTCCGACCTGCTGTGCCTGCCCGGTGGCGGGGTCGAACCGGGGGCGAGCCTGCCGGACAACCTGATCCGTGAGGTGCACGAAGAGACTGGCCTGACCATTGCAGTCGGTGCCCCGGCCCTGGTGGACGAATTTCATGACCCCGACACCGGTTTCCACCAGGTCGAGATCATTTTTCGCTGTGATCTGCTGCGCGGACAGCTGGATCCCGCGTGGCAAGACCCGGAAACAATCGTGACAGATCGGCGCTGGGTCAAGCAGCAAGACATCGCAGACTTGCACTTTCGCCCTCTGTCATTGCCGGACCTGGCGTGGCGAAACAACCAAAACGCCCCGACCTATGACGCGCTGGAAACCATCGTCAAATAGGCAAAGCCCCCGCACGATCTGTCGGGGGCTTTGCGGTTCCGCGGTTCGGGTCAGCGCACCTCGGTATAGAACCCCGGCGCGAACCAGCGGATGACCAGCGCCCCGGCCCCGGCGATTGCAATCGCCAATGTGGCGACCCATCCGATGAACGGGATCATCGCCAACACCGTGATTGCCACCGCGCCCACCAGTGCGGCAATCGCGCGTTCGCTGAGGGTTTCCGGCAGCGGGCGATTGGTGGCACCCAGTAAGCCGACGCCAAGAATATAGGTGCCGATCACATATCCCGCGATGCCCAGAAGCACGGCCAGCACGATGGATACGGGGATCAGCAGAATGCCGAACCCGGTCAGCGCAAACAGGAACAACGACCCGGCCAGTGCCGAGATGGTCAGAAAGCCCATCCAAAGGGCGCGCGCCGGGGTTTCCAGCGTGCGCAGGCGCAGCGCCAGAAGGAAGGAGGGGGCAAGTGCTGAAATCAGGGTGGCAATCGCGGTCAGGATCAGGATCGACGTGATCGTCCCGACCAGCCATGCGCCAACGCCCGGGCCGGAACGGTCAAGCGTCGCGCCCCCTTCAGGATCGGCGGAGGCGTCGAAGTCGTCAATGTTGTGGCGCGAGATCCGGTCCTGGGGCACAACGCTGTCGGGAATGTCGATATCGTTTGGATCCTCGGCATAAAGGTACAACGTCCCCTCGATCCGGGCGTCATCCCCGAAGCTGAGGTTATCCACCGAGAAGCTGGCATCGCCTGCAATCGCACCGGTCAGCAGGATGTTTTCGGCAGCCACCAGTGCGCTGTCACCAACGGCGCCGTTGATCTCGATCCGTTGGGCAGCGGCACGCAGGTCGCCGCCCACGTCGTTGTTTACAAGGACCGTATCGCCTATCAGATGCGCATCATCGCCGACTCCACCGGACATATTGACGTTCAATCCGGCCGCATAGAGGCTTTTGCCCACCGGACCAGATATGGACACCGAGCGGCCACCGGCATGGGCGCTGCCATTGACCGAAGCCGACAGCACAACCGTGTTGCCCGCAATGAATGCATCATCCACCGCATCACCCGTCAGGGTCACATTGTCGCCGGCCATATAGGCATCATCTCCAAAGCGATAGACCTCTTGCGCGGTGGCTGGCACCGCCAGAAGCGTGACGCAAAGCAGAATAAGGGATCGAAGCATGGCAGCCTCCGCCAAAGGGTTATGTTACACTCATTAACATAAACGGTGTCACAACTTTTTGTAAGGGGGTGGATGAAATTTCCACCACAAAGAAAAAGGGCGCCCGAACCGAACGCCCTTCAGATATTTTGCCTTTGCTCTCGGCAGATTGGCCTGACGGCCAATCACTTGTCGCCGGGCAGCTCTCGGCAGATTGGCCTGACGGCCAATCGCCTGTCGCAATCGAATTCCTGACGGAATTCGATTTACATCATGCCGCCCATGCCGCCCATGTCGGGCATGCCGCCGCCAGCAGGGGCGTCTTTCTGCGGCTTGTCGGCCACCATGGCTTCGGTGGTGATCAGAAGACCAGCAACCGAACCGGCATCTTCCAATGCGGTGCGGGTGACTTTGGCCGGGTCGATCACACCGAACTTGAACATGTCGCCATATTCTTCGGTCTGGGCGTTGAAGCCGAAGGTCACATCGTCGCTTTCGCGTACTTTGCCTGCAACCACGGCACCGTCGACACCCGCGTTTTCAGCGATCTGACGCAGCGGTGCTTCCAGCGCCTTGCGCACGATGTTGATGCCTGCGTTCTGGTCGGCGTTTTCACCTTCGAGACCGGCAAGACCTTTGCTGGCCTGGACCAACGCAACACCACCGCCAACGATCACGCCTTCCTGCACCGCAGCGCGGGTTGCGTTCAGGGCATCATCCACACGGTCTTTACGCTCTTTCACCTCAACCTCGGTCATGCCGCCCACGCGGATCACGGCAACTCCACCTGCCAGTTTGGCAACGCGCTCTTGCAGCTTCTCGCGGTCATAGTCCGAAGTGGTTTCCTCGGCTTGCGTGCGGATCTGGGCCACACGGGCTTCGATCTCGGCTTTTTCGCCAGCACCGTCAACGATGGTGGTTTCGTCTTTGGTGATCTGGATTTTCTTGGCCGACCCCAGCATGTCCATGGTCACGCTTTCCAGCTTCATGCCCAGATCTTCCGAAATCACCTGACCACCGGTCAGGATCGCAATGTCCTGCAGCATGGCCTTGCGGCGATCGCCGAAGCCCGGCGCCTTGACGGCAGCGATTTTCAGACCGCCGCGCAGCTTGTTGACAACCAGAGTTGCAAGCGCTTCGCCTTCAACGTCCTCGGCAATGATAAGCAGCGGCTTTTGCGACTGAATGACCGATTCCAGAAGCGGAACCATCGGTTGCAGCGACGACAGTTTCTTTTCGTGCAGAAGAACAAGGCAATCGTCCAACTCGGCAACCATCTTGTCGGGGTTGGTCACGAAATAGGGCGACAGATAGCCACGGTCGAACTGCATGCCTTCGACAACGGTGGTTTCGGTCTCAAGGCCTTTGTTTTCCTCGACCGTGATAACGCCTTCGTTGCCAACTTTCTGCATCGCGTCTGCGATCTGGCGGCCGATTTCAGCTTCGCCGTTGGCCGAGATGGTGCCAACCTGCGCAACCTCGTCCGAGTCCTTCACTTCGCGCGCCATGTCTTTCAGGCTAGCGACAACTTTGGACACAGCCAGGTCGATCCCGCGCTTCAGGTCCATCGGGTTCAGACCGGCAGCAACCTGTTTCAGACCTTCGCGCACAATCGCCTGGGTCAGAACGGTGGCCGTGGTGGTGCCGTCGCCGGCTTCGTCATTGGTGCGGCTGGCGACTTCTTTCACCATCTGCGCGCCCATGTTTTCGAACTTGTCTTCCAGTTCGATTTCCTTGGCGACCGTCACACCGTCTTTGGTGATGCGCGGGGCGCCGAACGACTTGTCCAGCACCACGTTGCGGCCTTTCGGGCCAAGGGTCACTTTGACAGCATCGGCAAGGATATTGACGCCACGCAGCATTGCATTGCGGGCTTCGGTTTCGAACTTTACGTCCTTAGCAGCCATTTAGCTTACTCCTGAAAATTCGTGTAAATCGGTCAGACGATCAGGCAATGATGCCCATGATGTCGGATTCTTTCATGATCAGCAGCTCTTCACCGTCGATGGTGACTTCTGTGCCGGACCATTTGCCGAAAAGGATCTTGTCGCCTTCTTTGACGTCCATGGCGATACGATCACCGTCGTCGTCTTTCGCACCGGCGCCCACGGCAACAACCAGACCTTCGGCCGGTTTTTCCTTGGCGCTTTCCGGAATGATCAGGCCGCCTGCTGTTTTCTCGTCGCTTTCGACGCGGCGGACCAACACACGGTCATGCAGTGGTGTAAATGCCATTTGCTGAGACTCCCTAAGCTCAGTTTCAGTTCTCTTAGCACTCACCGGGTGCGAGTGCTAACGGCGCAGAGTTAGGGAGTCATTTGCAGGGTGTCAAGCGATCGGAACGGAATTCTGGACCGACATGGCACAACCCGCCATCCCGGGCAACCAGTTGGCCTGCTTCAATTGGCTTGATCTTCCAGCAAATGCTCATACCGCGCATCGGTCAGCGTCTTCATGAATGCGACCAGAGCGTCGATGCGCTTGTCATCCAGTGCGGGCCCGTGGATCAACTCCGTCACCGCCAGGTTTTGCGGGATTTCCGGCATGGCCCAGGGCTTGCCTGTTTCGGGATTGATCTGCCGATCTTTGTCCAGAGTGTTGTATTTGTTGTAAAACAACACGACGGTGCGCAGGTCTTTGAACACCCCGTTATGCATGTAAGGTCCGGTCACGGCCACATTTCGCAAAGTCGGGACCTTGTAGCGTCCGCCCGCATCGGCGGTGTCAATATCCGGATTTGCCAGCAGGCCAAGATCCGGACCCTTGACCCCGTTGGCGGCGCGCACCGTTTCATTCACCGGCGTTCCGATGTTGTGGTATTCGTAGTTGGTAAAGGTCTCGTCCTTGGCGATGGGCGACGGGCGCAGTTGGTGACACAGGTTGCAATTGGTGAATTGTTCCGAGAAGAACAGCACGCGGCCCAGTTCTTCCTCGTCCGTCAGCTTCACCTCGCCGCGCAGGAAACGGTCATATTTACTGTCGAAGGGCGAAAACAGATCGGTGCTTTCGAACGCGGCGATCGCCTGCGTCATCGCATCATAGGCGGCAGCGTCATCGTCCCAGATCGCGTCACCGAACAGCGCCTTGAACGACGCGACATAGTCGTTGTTTTCCGCCAGTCGCGCGACAACCGACGCTTCGTCCGGCATTCCCATTTCAATCGGGTTCAGGGGCGGCCCACCCGCCTGCCCTGCCAGCCCGGCGGCGCGACCGTCCCAGAACATCCCGCCGCGCCATGCCTTCTTGTCCAACTGTTCGAAATCCGGCGTGAACTTCGCATAAGCCGCCGTGGGTGCGGTGCGGTCGCCCAAGCTGATCCCATCATCGCCCAGCGACACCGCCCGCCCGACATCTGTTTCACGCGGATCAACAAAACCATTTTCCGGGTCGTGGCAGGTTGCGCAGGATTGTGTGCGGTTCTTGGATAGGTTCACGTCAAAAAACAGCGCCTCGCCCAGTTCCTCGAGGCTGTCGAACGCAGCAACGGGAGAGGCCAGACCAACCACCAGTACCGAGGCAAGACACACACGCATGGGAAAGCTCCTGATCAATCTCACCCGCTGTTAACCGAGAACCGCGACAAAGGGAATTGATCCCGATCAAAAAAGTCGGATTAATCTTTCAAAGCCGACCGTCCCTCGGGTGTCAGGCCATAGACGCCGCGTTCCACCCGCTCGAACCAGCCATAATGATTGATCGCCATCATCCGCGTCGCGGTCTTTACGCCCGTGACTTTGGCAAGTGCTGCGCCTTTCATCGGCCCCTCTTTCGCCAGGCAGGCCGCAAGTCTCTCGGCGTCCTGCCGATAGGCCGTCACAACCTTGCCATTCGTGCCACCGGTATTTGGGTCGCCATCGCGGCGAGTAAACTCGGACAAGAGCCGCGCCGATTTCACCTTGGATTTGCGCGGCTGAAACGGGCCGGGATCTGTGTGGACCTGCACGAACCCATCCTTCAGACGCACCGACAGCACCCCCACGCCAAGCCGCTTGCACAGGCCCACATTGCCCTTGAAAGCCCGCCAACCGGATTTGCCCGACCAACGCGGCACCGCCACGTAAACCAGATCGCTGATCGCCTGACGTGCAACGGCCTGCTGCAACAAGGTCAGGGAAAACCCCGCCTTCAGCTCCACGATCAACGGCGGCTGACCCGCGCAAATTGCAACCACATCGGCAGGGCCGACTTCCGCTTTCACCTCATACCCCGCCTGTTCCAGCCAGGATTTCACGGGGGCATAAAGGTCGGTCTCGGACGGTTTCGACATGCGCCCTTTCTAGCGCCAGCGCCGCCGAAGCGCCAAGCCATTTACGCAAAGCCTGTATTCCGCTACACTGGCAGTCTGCAAAAGGAGTGCCCTGCCAGTGATCAAGTAAGCCCCAGACAAGAATGCCCCAATCGGGGTTGGTTTACATTCACATGACAGGATATCCCATGCGTGAAATCATTTATGACGCCGCCGTCAGCCTTGACGGCTTTATTGCTGGCCCCGGCGGAGATGCCTCGGCTTTCCCCGGCGAAGGCGACCACATCGCTCCTTATTTTGACAGGTTGGCCAGATATGGCACCGTGATCATGGGCCGGCACACCTACGAATACGGGTACGGCTTCGGTCTTGAACCCGGGGCACGTGCCTATCCCCACATGGATCATCATATCTTCTCGACCACCCTCAGCCTGCCCGACGATGCTGACGTAACAATTGTGCGGTCTGACTGGCGGGCGTATCTGGACAAACTGCGCGCCGCAGACGGGGCACCGGTTTATCTGTGCGGGGGTGGTCAGTTTGCGGGTTGGGTTCTGGAGCAAGGTCTGATCGACCGGCTGATCCTGAAACTGGCGCCGTTGACGTTGGGCGCAGGCGTTCCGTTGTTTGCAGGCGGGCAACTGACGACCCAATGGCAACGCAGATCGGTGACCCCTTATGCCAACGGCGTCACCTTGCTGGAACTCACGCGTTAGGCAAAGCCGCGCCCGCCCCCATGCTGCAACGCAGCGCGTGACAAAGGCGGGCGCGCGCCCTATAAGGCTGGCAAATTTCATAACCCTATCAAGACGGATATACCAAGATGACAACCCTCGTTTTCGGCCACAAATCCCCTGACACTGACTCGACCGGCTCGCCCCTGATCTGGGCGTGGTATCTGAACGAAGTGAAGGGCGTGGACGCCAAGCCCGTGCTGCTGGGTCAACCCAACACCGAAGCCGCCTTCATGCTGAAGCGCTGGGGCTTTGACATGCCCGAGATCATCGAGGATGTGGCTGACGACCAGCCTTGCGTCGTCGTCGACACCAACAACCCTGCCGAGCTGCCCGCCAACATCAACGGCGCAGACGTGCAGGCGATCATCGACCACCACAAGCTGGTCGGCGGTCTGGAAACCAAAGGCCCGATCGACATCACCATCCGCCCGCAGGCCTGCACCGCGACCATCATGTACGATCTGATGGGCGACGACGCTGCCAAAATGCCCGAGAACATCAAAGGTGCCGCGCTGACCTGCATCCTGTCAGACACGCTGGAGTTCCGCTCGCCCACCACCACCGATCGCGACCGCGACGTCGTGGCCGCGCTGGCCGCTGATCTGGGCGTGAACGTGTCCGACTATGCCGCCGAAATGTTCGCTGCCAAATCGGATGTATCCGCCTTCTCGGACGCGGAACTGATCCGCATGGATTCAAAGGAATACGAAGTCGCCGGCAAGAAATTCCGCGTGTCGGTTCTGGAAACCACCGCGCCCGAGATCCCGCTGGGCCGCAAGGATAGCCTGATGGAGACTTTCAAAACCGTCGAGGCCGAGGACGGTGTCGATCAGGTTCTGCTGTTCGTCGTGGACATCCTGAAAGAAGAAGCCACCCTGCTGGTCCCCAATGATCTGGTCAAAACCGTGGCCGAAAAGAGCTTCGGCGCGAAGGTGGATGGTGACGTAGTGGTGCTGCCGGGTGTGATGAGCCGGAAGAAGCAGATTATTCCGAACCTGGCTGTGTAGGTTTAAACGCCTATGACAAAAAAACAGGTCCGCATCAATTGCGGGCCTGTGATCTTAGAACAATCATACCGCTACGAGGCGTCTGCTTTGCACTTAGCACGCTCCGGCTTTTTGAGCACCGTGCTTTGCTTGGCTTTCGGTGAATTTTTCCCCCGCGTCAGAAGACAGTTGCTGGATAAGGCCTCTACACGAAAATCCCTGAAAGCTCAGATAACTTTTTGCGACCCTTACAGCCTGATCGTCCCAATTGATCGAAAGGCTATCAGCTGCAATAGTTGCGTCTTTGACCTCATAGCCTTCTCCGTAATCTGACGACAATTGCTCAATTAGTCCTTCTCGCGAAAAGCCCTGAAAGCTCAAATAGCTCTTTGCTGATCGGACAGCGTTCTTTTGCGGCCCAGTCAAGGTTTGGCCATGTGCCAAAGTAGGGAAAAGCAATATCATCGACAGTGTCGAAAATTTAATTAGTCTTCTCATCAGATCATCTGTCCTCATATCGAATCAAGAAACAACCTATAGTGGTTTTCAGGCTTATCCAAACGAATTGGTTTATCAAGTTTCCAAGGACTTGGATCCGCCATTCCCACTGGTATCCCCGCGCAGCAACAACACTTCATCTATACCCCCCTAGCCACCCCGCTCCCCCACTGCCATATCTTCCTTAACCAAGGAGCCCCACCATGACCCGCATCATCGAAAGCCTCAGCGAGATTTCCAGCACCTACGACGCCTATTTCGTCGATCTCTGGGGCTGTGTTCATGACGGGGTGCATCCTTACCCGGATGCGGTCGAGGCATTACGCAAGGTTCGCGCGAATGGCGGGTTCGTCGTTCTTGTCACCAACGCCCCGCGTCACCGCACCTCGGTCGAAGGCCAGTTGGACCAGATCGGCGTGCCGCGCGATTGTTGGGACACGATTGCAACTTCGGGCGACAGCGCGCGGGCGGCGATGTTTACCGGCGCTGTGGGCAGCAAGGTCTGGTTCATGGGCGAGGCGCATGATCGGTCCTTCTTTGACCCGATGGCGATCATTGATGATCCGGTCGCGATCGAAGAAGTCGCGTTGGAACATGCCGATGGTATCGTCTGCTGCGGCCCGCTCGACCCGCACGCTCACCCCGACACGCTGCGCCCCCAGTTGCTGCTGGCCAAGCAGAACGGGTTGAAACTGCTTTGTGCGAACCCCGATATTGTGGTGGATCGCGGCGAACAGCGGGAATGGTGCGCGGGCGCCGTGGCCCAGCTTTACACCGAGATGGGCGGCGAAAGCCTGTATTTCGGCAAGCCCCACCCCCCGATCTATGACCTGGCGCGGCGGCGTATGATTGCGGAAGGGCGGTCGGTGGACAACGCCCGGATCCTGGCGATTGGCGATGGGATCCGCACCGACATCAAGGGCGCGCAGGGCGAAGACATTGATTCTCTGTTCATCACAGGCGGTCTGGCGCGGGAAGAAACCCGCACCGGCAAACAGCCGGATGCAGAAGCATTGGAACGGTTTGTCGCGGCCGAGATGATCACACCCACATACGCGATCGGCTATCTGCGTTAGGCTTCACAGCCGTTCAGCCTTGAAAAACAGGCAGGTCAGGGGGGGGGCGTCGCCACACCGCGATGGCCGTGCGTCATACGTCCAGCCATCGCTCTATGATCCATCCAACCGATGTTTTCCCTTGCTTTTCTGCAGTTGCAAAGTAATATTATTGCCAATTCAGAAGGCTATTGGTCTTTTTGTAACCGGAGGATCCAGATGTTGGACAATTTCCCGCGCGGCACGATCTGCATTGAAGAGCTGGAAATCGGCATGTCGCGGCATGTCACGAAGGAAGTGACTGACCGGGATATCGAGATGTTCGCCGAAATCTCGACCGACCGGAACCCGGTGCATCTGGACGATGAATATGCCAATGACACGATCTTCGAAGGCCGTATCGCCCACGGGATGCTGACGGCGGGTCTGATCTCGGCCGTGATTGGCGAACAGCTTCCGGGCCATGGCACCATCTATATGGGGCAAAGCCTGACCTTCCTGGCCCCCGTTCGCCCCGGCGACACGGTGCGGGCCGAAGTCACCGTTCTGGACATCGACCACGCCAAGCGGCGCGTCACGCTGAAAACCGAATGCTTGGTGGACGGCAAACCCGTTCTGAAGGGTGAAGCCAAGGTTCTGGCCCCCTCGGCCAAGTTCGACTGATCCCAGGTTCACAGGAAATCTGACAACCCAGCCCTGCCGGACTTGCACCCCATCGCTTGGGGCGATAATGCCAGCACATGCGGATCGTACGGGACTATCAGTTTGTCGACAAAGCAGATCGCGGCGCCTCGGCCGCGATCGGAAATTTCGATGGCGTCCACCTTGGCCACCAATACGTGATCGACATCGCCCGTGCGCAGGCCAAGGCCAGCCAGACCCCGCTGGGCGTCATGACGTTCGAGCCGCATCCCCGCCAGTACTTCGCCCCGAAAAGCCCCCCCTTTCGATTGATGAGCGCAGACGCCCGCGCGCACAGGCTGGAGAAGCTGGGCGTGGAGCGACTGTACGAGCTAAGCTTCAACGACACCCTGTCCGCCCTGACCCCCGAGGCATTCGCCCGGCGCGTGATTGTCGACGGGCTGGGCCTGAACCACGTGGTCATCGGTGCGGATTTCCATTTCGGCAAGGGCCGCGCGGGCAAGGCCGATGACATTGCCGCACTGGGTCGGCAGATGGGTTTCGGCGTGACCATCGCCCCGCTGATGTCCGACGAAGTGGGCGAAGTGAGTTCGACCGCCATCCGCGACGCGCTGAGCGAAGGCCGCCCGCGTGACGCCGCGCGCATGTTGGGCCATTGGCACCGAATCGAAGGCGAGGTTACTCGCGGCGACCAGCGCGGGCGTGATCTGGGCTACCCGACCGCGAATATGTCAATCGCCGGGCTACACCCCCCCAAATTCGGCGTCTATGTTGTCGAGGTCGACATTCTGACCGGGCCGCACAAGGGCAGCTATGGTGGCGCCGCGTCCATGGGCACGCGTCCCATGTTCGGCGAAAACCGCCCGAACCTTGAGAGCTTCATCTTCGATTTCAAGGGCGACATTTACGGCGAGCAGATCTCGGTCGCGCTGATTGAGTATCTGCGACCGGAGCAAGTGTTTGCCGGGGTCGATGCCTTGATCGCGCAAATGGATGCCGATTGCGCCCGCGCACGCAAAATTCTGGCGAGGTTGGAGGCCGCAGGATGATCCGCCATATCGTATTCTTCACCGCCAAACGTGCCGAGGATCGCGACACAATTCGCGAAGGGCTTGAGCTGTTGAAGGACATTCCGCATTGCCTGCGCCTGGAAGTGGCCGAGAACCTCGCGACCGACCCAATTCCCGGCCCTTCGCCCGATGTGGTCGTGTACGGAGAATTCAAGGACGAAGCCCAGCTCGCCGCCTACAAGGCGCATCCGCTCTATCAGCAATCCATCGCAAGGGTGCGCCCCCTGCGCGAGTTGCGGGTGGCCGCAGATTTCATGGCGGACGGATGACCCAGAGCCTGCGCAAGACCTTTTGGGAGCTGCCGCTTGATCGCCTGACCCCCTCTGAATGGGAGGCCCTGTGCGATGGTTGCGGCAAGTGCTGTCTGAACAAGCTGGAAGATGCTGATACGGGTGAAATCGTGTTCACTCGGGTGGCCTGTCGCCTGTTGGACGGTGAGACCTGCCGCTGTTCACAATATGACATCCGACTGCAATTCGTGCCGGAATGCATCGTTCTGACGCCTGATAACATTGCCGAAACGGCGTATTTCATGCCGGCCTCCTGCGCCTATCGCCTGCGTCACGAAGGCAAGCCGCTTTATGACTGGCATCCGTTGATTTCAGGTGATCCCGACAGCGTGCACACCGCCGGGCGCAGCGTGCAGGGCTGGACGGTGCCGGAATTTGAAGTACCCGAAGAGGAATGGGAAGATCACCTGATCGAGGAGCCGCATTGATGTTTTTTACCTCAGACAATACCGGCCCGGCCCATCCCAAGGTGATGGAGGCGTTGACCAGCGCCAATGACGGCTATGCGATGCCCTATGGGGCCGACGCCATGATGGACGAGGTTCGCACCCGCATCCGCGATATTTTCGAAGCACCCGACGCCGCGGTTTATCTGGTGGCGACTGGCACGGCGGCAAACTCGATCAGCTTGGCCACCCTGTCGCAGCCGTGGGACACCATTTTTTGCGCGACTCAGGCGCACATCCAGGAAGATGAGTGCAACGCGCCGGAATTCTATACAGGCGGCGCCAAGCTGACGCTTGTCCCGTCAGATCACGCCAAGATGACCCCGGCAGCCCTGCGCCGTGCCATCGAGGCCGAGGAAAGCCGGGGGGTTCACGGCCCGCAACGTGGCCCGGTGTCGATCACCAATGTGACTGAACGCGGCACGGTCTATTCCGTCGCCGAACTGACCGCACTGTGCGACCTGGCCAAGTCTTTCAACCTGCCCACCCATCTGGACGGCGCGCGTTTTGCAAATGCGCTGGTGGCCCTTGGCTGCACCCCGGCCGAGATGACATGGAAAGCCGGGATCGACGCGGTCAGTTTCGGTGGCACCAAGAACGGTTGCATGGGGGTCGAAGCGGTAATCTTTTTTGACCCGAAGCACGCGTGGGAGTTCGAGCTTCGGCGCAAACGCGGGGCGCATCTGTTTTCCAAGCATCGTTACCTGTCCGCGCAAATGCTGGCCTATCTGACAGATGACCTCTGGTGCGACCTCGCCCGCCGGGCCAACGCGGCCAACGCGCGGTTGGTGCGTGGGTTGAAACAGATCGAGGGCGTGAACTTCCTGCATGAGCCGGAGGCCAACATGAGCTTTGCCGGATGGACCCGCGCGGGACATCAGCGTCTGCATGATGCCGGGGCGGCCTATTACATCTGGGAGGGGGCGTTGGATGGCGCTGATCCGGACGAGGTGCTGACCGCGCGTATGGTGACGGATTGGTCGATGAGCGACGAGAATATCGACAGGTTTGTCGATCTGGTCCGGGATTAGCCCGCCAATCTTTCGGTTTCGCGCAAGAAGGCTGACATCAAGCCCGCAACTTCGCCCGCATGAGTGATCGGGGCCATGTGCCCTGCCCCGTCAATCACGTGACGCCGAACATCCGGCAGACGGGCCTCCAGCACATCATGCACCGCGCCGACCAACGCGGGAGACCGCGCGCCCTCTATCAACAGAACCGGCATGCCCAACCGCTCCAACGCGCCCGGCGCGACTTGGCCGTGAACATCATCATAAATAACCGCGTTTGCTGCCGGGATCAGATGTATGCGTTTTGCCATATCCTCGCGCTGAGAAATGGGCAACGCCTGCCATGCCGCATCACGCCCCCACATGGTGTTGAATATATGCGCGGCCTTCATCCGGTCGCCCGCGTCCAGGGCCGCAGCAAAGGGGCCATTCATCACGTCCAGATTGTCGGCAAAGGCTTTGCTGCCGCGCGCGGCGGCAAACACGACAGGCTCGAACAAGGTCAGGCTACGCACCAGATCCGGGCGGCGCTGCGCCAATCTAAGCGCGATGGTGCCCCCGAAACTGTGCCCGATCAGGTCAATCGGGCCGCGACATTCCTGATCCCACAAGGCTTCGGCGATTTTTACTGCCGTGTCCTGAAAATCCCCGACACCGTCCCAATCCGCGCTGCGGCCATGGCCGGGCAGATCAAGCGCCACCATGGTCAGCAGATCGGCAAGCTGTCGTTCAACACCCCGCCAAGCGCCGGAATGCGCCAGCGAGCAATGGATCATCAGCGCAGAACGCGACCCGTTTCCTGACCGATGCCAATAGGTCTGGTGCCCGGCAAGCGTCTGAAGGGTCATCCGTTCTTATCACCCAGATGCCTGTCCAATGCATCAAGACGATCCTGACCCCAGAACTTCTCGCCATCATCGCATACGTAGAAGGGAGAGCCGAAAACACCCGCGCTGACCGCGTCTTCCAGATTGCGCGCATAGGCCTCGGCCCCGGCCAGAAGACCGCGATCGGCAAGGCCGGGATCAAAGCCCGCATCCGACAGGCAGGCCTTGATCACCTCGTCCTGCGCGATGTCCTTTTCTTCCGCCCAGCAGGCGCGCATGATGCCATGCACCAGCGCACCCAGATCCCCGCCGCCCGCAGACTGCGCCGCGATGATCGCATAGGACGCGGGGGCACCGTTGGTGGGCCAGTGGGCGGGTGTGTGGTTCATCGGCATGTCCAGCGCCTTGGACCACCGTTTCAACTCCTGCATCCGATAGTCCATCCGCGACGGGTGACGGTCCTTGGGAGGCGTCCCGCCGGTGCGCATGAAAAGCTGCCCGATATCCAGCGGTTTGTAGGTGACACCTGCGCCATGCCGTGCGGCCATGTCCTCAAGCCGCGATCCGGCCAGATAGGCCCAGGGCGACAATACCGTGAAATAATAGTCGATCTGCGTCATTTTTCCGGCCCCTGTTGCCCCATTGCTGTTCCAAGGAATCTATCCCGATGCTAAGGGGTGTCAACGTCACGATTCTGTCACACAGACCACGCCGGGAACTGCTGCCATGCCATCCACCACTGAACCGAAACTTATCTCGGGCAATGCCAATCGCCCGCTTGCCCAGGCTGTCGCCAAGCGCATGTCGATGCACCGCGGATCCTCGGTCGGGCTGGTCGATGCGCGTGTTGAACGCTTCAACGATCAGGAAGTCTTTGTCGAGATTTACGAGAATGTGCGCGGCGAGGATATGTTCATCATCCAGCCCACCTCAAGTCCCGCCAACGACAACCTGATGGAGCTTCTGATCATCTCGGATACGCTGCGCCGGTCGTCTGCGTCACGGGTCACCGCCGTGATCCCCTATTTCGGCTATGCACGGCAGGATCGCCGCACCAAGGCGCGCACGCCAATTTCAGCCAAATTGGTCGCCAACCTGATCGCCCAGTCGGGGATCGAGCGGGTGTTGACCATGGACCTGCACGCCGCCCAGATTCAGGGGTTCTTCGACATTCCGGTGGACAACCTCTATGCCAGCCCGATTTTCGCGCTGGACGTCAAACACCACTTCAAAGATTGCCTGGATGAAGTGATGGTCATTTCGCCCGACGTAGGCGGCGTGGCCCGCGCGCGCGAACTGGCCAAACGCATCAATGCTCCGCTGGCCATCGTCGACAAGCGCCGCGAAAAAGCGGGGGAGATCGCCGAAATGACCGTGATCGGCAACGTCGAAGGCAAACGCTGCATTATCATCGACGACATTTGCGACACGGCTGGAACGTTGTGCAAGGCGGCTGAGGTCCTGATGGAGAACGGCGCGCAAGAGGTTCATGCCTACATTACCCACGGTGTCATGTCCGGCCCGGCGGTCGAGCGGGTATCGAACTCGGTCATGAAGTCGCTTGTCATCACCGATTCGATCCAACCAACTGATCCGGTGAAAAACGCACCCAACATTCGCATTGTGCCCACTGCACCGATGTTTGCGCAGGCGATCCTGAACATTTGGGGGGGTACCTCGGTGTCATCGCTGTTCGATCACGACACGCTGGAGCCGCTGTATGAAGGGATGTATTCCTGATCCCCTTCGACACTCAACGACATCAAAGGCCCTCCGGGGCCTTTTTTGATGGCCTCGGGGTCGATCAGACTTCCCAGTCGTCTTCGCTGCTGACTTCGCCGATCGCCGTCCAGTCCACGCGCAGCCGTGCGACGCGTGTATCGCCCCAGGTGCGGAATACGATCTGGAACCCGTCCTCTGTCACGTTCTCAGCCGATATGTCGGCCCGTGCATTGGTGCGCTTGTCCAGATCCCACATCGACACGCTGACATGCACCGAAGGCGGGGTCAGATAGCTTTCTGAAAACTCGATGCGGGTCGTCAGTTTCCGGGGGCCGCTGCCCGTCCACATGACCCCATCATGTTCAAAATCCGAGAACAGGATCGTGCTGCCTTGGTCCACCCCGACCTTGTGAGTTCGGATCCTGCGCATATTTGCCGGCCTCGTGCATATCTTCGTCTCGACAGCAGACCCCAAACGCGGCCGGGTGACAAGCGGTGGCTACCGACCAAGACGCAGGAAAAAGGGAAACAGGACAACCACCAACGCGCCGGAAAACAGAAATGGCGCGCCGGGCAGATAGATCGCCCCCTCTGCATCCGCAAAAACCTGAAAGATCCATGTGACCAGCATCGGCCCGATCACAGCCGCGATCGAGCCCAAGCTGGCAATCACGCCTTGCAGCAGCCCTTGACGGTCCTCATCAACCATGTTGGCCATCATCGCGGTCATGGTGGGCGGCGCCATATCGGCCAGCGCGGCAATCAGGATGGCGGCGAACATGACATAGGCGCTGCCCGTGATGCCGAAAATCGCGAAGGCAAGGATGGCGCAGATGATGGCGAAGATCAGCGTCCGAAACTCGCCCAAACGCGGGATGATCAGGCGCATCACAACGCCCTGGGTGAACGCCACCGCAATGCCATAAGCGGCCAGCGTCAGGCCGATCAGCGCGGTGCTCCATCCGAACATCTCGCGTGTCCAGAAAGCCCAGAGCGTCGGATAGACCATATTGGCAAACTCGAACAGGAAGATCAGCACAAGGGGCAGGCCCAGCCCCGGCAGTTTGAACGCATCCAGGATCGAGCCGAACGGGTTCAGGTCGCGCCGCCGAAACGCGCGCCGTTTCTCGGGGGGCAGGCTTTCGGGCAGGACGAACAGGCCCAGTGCCACGTTCAGCCCGGCAAACACCGCCGCCAGCCAGAACGGGGCCGTCAGGTGGAAGCTGGCGACAAACCCGCCGATGGCCGGTCCCATCACGAAGCCGATCCCGAAGGTCGCCCCGATCAGGCCGAAATTGGCAGCCCGGTCCTCGGGCCGCGAGATGTCGGCCAGATAAGCTGTCGCAGTGATATAGGTCGCCCCGGCGATCCCCGCCAGAATGCGCCCGGCCAGCAGCCACCAGAAGGTCGTCGCCAGCGCCATGACCACATAGTCGACCGTCAACGCAACAAGCGCCAGCAAGAGCACGGGGCGACGTCCCAGGCTGTCGGAAATGCCGCCGATGATCGGCGCGAACAGAAACTGCATCGCCGCATAGGACGCCATCAGGATCCCGCCCCAGAACGCACCGTCAGCGGTGCTGTCGGCCCCAACCCGCAGCATCAGGTCCGGCATGATCGGAAACACGATGCCGATCCCCACTGCGTCCAGCAGGATCGTCGCCAGGATGAACCAGATGGCGGTGCGGTTGGGTGTCGGGCGGGCTTCGGTCATGCGCGTATCTCTGACGCCTTCCAGCGTCGCGCGCAAATGCAAAAAGCCCCGCCGGTCCGGGCGGGGCTCTTGGAACACTGGTTGGTCGGGCGATCAGGCCTTGACGGTCAGCCCCAATGCATCAGCCATTGCGGCGATATCCACCGTGCGCTTGGCCAACTCGTCCAGGTTTTCGGCCGTTGCGTTTTCTGACGCTGCGGCGGCGTCCGAGACGAAGGCATCCAGGATCTCTTGCGTCATTTCCGACACCGGCACGGCGCGTTCAGCCAGAACCGACGTGCCCGTGGCGGTCACTTCTGCAAAGCCCCCGGTCACGGCGAATTCGGCGTTACCTTCCGGCGCTTCGACGCGAACGATACCGGGGCGCAGCGTCGTGATGGTCGGCGCATGGTTCGCCATGGCCGTCATATCGCCATCCGTCCCCGGCAGTTGAACCGCCGTTGCCTGAAGCGAGGCCAGGCTGCGTTCGGGCGACACCAGGTCAAATTGCATCGTATCAGCCATTCAGGATCTCCTTTCGGGAAGATGGGGCAGGTCGCCCTGCCCCTTCACGTTCCCAATCAGGCAGCGTCTGCTGCCATTTTTTCGGCTTTGGCAATCACTTCGTCGATGCCACCCACCATATAGAAGGCACCTTCCGGCAGGTGATCGTACTCACCAGCCACAACGGCCTTGAACGATGCGATCGTTTCCTCCAGCGGCACCTGCACACCGTCCGAGCCGGTGAACACTTTTGCCACGTCGAAAGGCTGCGATAGGAAGCGTTCAATCTTACGCGCGCGGGCGACGGTCAGTTTGTCTTCTTCCGACAGTTCGTCCATGCCCAGAATGGCGATGATGTCTTGCAGCGACTTGTAGCGCTGAAGCACCTGCTGCACGTCGGTCGCAACCTTGTAGTGCTCTTCCCCGATGATCAGCGGGTCCAGCAGGCGCGAGGTCGACCCAAGCGGGTCCACGGCCGGGTAGATACCCTTTTCCGAGATCGCACGGTCCAGAACGGTCGTCGCGTCAAGGTGGGCAAACGAGGTTGCAGGCGCGGGGTCGGTCAAGTCATCCGCGGGCACATACACGGCCTGCACGGAGGTAATGGACCCCGATTTGGTCGACGAAATACGTTCCTGCATCGCGCCCATGTCGGTGGCCAGCGTCGGCTGATAACCAACCGCCGAAGGAATACGGCCAAGAAGGGCCGAAACTTCCGAACCAGCTTGGGTAAAGCGGAAGATATTGTCGACGAAGAACAGCACGTCCGAACCGGTGTCGTCACGGAACTGTTCCGCCAGGGTCAGACCTGACAGGGCCACACGCATACGCGCACCGGGAGGTTCGTTCATCTGGCCGTAGACCAGCGCAATCTTGGATTTCTCCAGATCGTCGGGAACGATAACGCCCGATTCAATCATCTCGTGATACAGGTCGTTGCCTTCACGGGTCCGTTCACCAACACCCGCGAACACGGACACACCCGAGTGCACCTTTGCGATGTTGTTGATCAGTTCCATGATCAGAACGGTTTTGCCCACACCGGCGCCGCCAAACAGGCCAATCTTACCACCCTTGGTATAGGGGGCCAGCAGGTCGATGACCTTGATGCCGGTGGTCAGGATCTCGGTTTCAGTCGACTGTTCGTCGAACTCGGGCGCGTCACCGTGGATGGCGCGGGTTTCTTTCGACTTAACCGGGCCTTTTTCGTCAACCGGTTCGCCGATGACGTTCAGGATACGGCCCAGGGTCGCGTTGCCGACCGGCACCGAAATCGGCGCGCCGGTGTCTGTCACGTCCTGTCCACGCACCAGACCTTCGGTAGCGTCCATAGCGATACAGCGCACGGTGTTTTCACCAAGGTGCTGTGCCACTTCCAGAACCAGGTTGTTGCCGTTGTTGTCCGTGGTCAGGGCGTTCAGAATGGCCGGCAGGTCATCCTCGAACTGAACGTCCACAACGGCGCCAATCACCTGCGTGATCTTACCTTTAGCGTTAGCCATTGTTGTTTCTCCGGTTTCTTAGAGCGCCTCGGCGCCCGAAATAATTTCGATAAGCTCGTTGGTGATCACAGCCTGACGCGAGCGGTTGTACTGAATGGTCAGTTTCTCGATCATCTCGCCAGCGTTGCGGGTTGCGTTGTCCATGGCCGCCATACGCGCGCCTTGCTCGGACGCGGCATTTTCCAGAAGGGCCGAGAAGACCTGAGTGGCCACACCTGACGGCAGCAGCGTTTTCAGGATGCCTTCTTCCGACGGCTCATAGTCGTAAACCGTCGAGGCCGTCGCCCCCTCTTCCGGCGCGTCGAAACTGGCCGGGATGACCTGTTTCGCGGTCGGAACCTGCGTGATCACGCTTTCGAACGTGTTGTAGAAGATCGTCGCCACATCGTATTCACCTTCGTTGAAGCGATGAATCAGGTCGTGGGCAATGTCCTGCGCGTTGTCATATGCGACATTGCGCACGCCCGACAGATCGACGTGGCCGATCATGTGATCGGCATATTCACGTTTCAACTGTTCACGGCCCTTCTTGCCGACAGTCAGGATTTTCACCGTCTTGCCGGATGCCAGCAGATCCTCTGCCTTGGCCCGCGCCAGTTTCACGATTGACGAGTTGAAGCCACCGCACAGCCCGCGTTCCGCAGTCATGACCACCAGCAGGTGGACCTGATCGGAGCCCGAACCCGCCAGCAGCTTGGGCGCACTGTCCCCACCGGTCGATGCAGCAGCCAACCCACCCAGAACGGCGTTGAACCGCTCTGCATAGGGCCGCCCGGCCTCGGCAGCTTCCTGTGCCCGCCGCAGTTTCGCGGCGGCCACCATCTGCATGGCCTTCGTGATCTTGCGAGTGTTTTTGACATTCGCGATCCGGTTTCTGAGATCCTTAAGGTTGGCCATCGTTCAATGCCCCCCTCAAGCGAAGTCAGCGGCGAAGGCGTCCAGCGCAGCTTTGACTTTGTCCTCAAGCTCACCTTTGACCTTGCGGTCATTGTTGGTGATGTCAGCCAGAAGGTCCGCGTGGTTCTGACGCAGGTGGTTCAGCAGGCCAGCCTCGAAGCGACCCACTTCGCTGACGGCGATCTTGTCCAGATAACCGTTGGTGCCTGCATAAATCACGCACACGATTTCAGCGTTGGTCAGCGGCGAATACTGCGGCTGTTTCATCAGCTCGGTCAGACGTGCACCACGGTTCAGAAGCTGCTGGGTTGCGGCATCAAGGTCGGACCCGAACTGCGCGAACGCGGCCATCTCGCGGTACTGAGCCAGCGACAGTTTCACCGGACCGGCGACCGAGGACATCGCCTTGGTCTGGGCCGACGAGCCGACACGCGACACCGACAGACCTGTGTTCACAGCCGGGCGGATACCCTGATAGAATAGCTCGGTTTCCAGGAAGATCTGACCGTCGGTGATTGAGATCACGTTGGTCGGAATAAATGCCGACACGTCGCCACCCTGGGTTTCGATGACCGGCAGAGCCGTCAGCGAACCTGCGCCGTAGTCTTCGTTCAGCTTGGCCGAACGCTCCAGCAGGCGCGAGTGAAGATAGAAAACGTCACCCGGATAGGCTTCGCGGCCCGGCGGGCGACGCAGCAGCAGCGACATCTGACGATAGGACACAGCCTGTTTCGACAGGTCATCATAGATGATCAGCGCGTGGCGGCCATTGTCACGGAAATGCTCGGCCATCGCGGTCGCGGCATAGGGGGCCAGGAACTGCATGGGGGCCGGGTCGGATGCGGTTGCAGCCACGACGATCGAATAGTCAATCGCGCCGCTTTCTTCCAGTTTCTTCACCAGCTGGGCAACGGTGGACCGTTTCTGCCCAACAGCCACGTAAACGCAATAGAGCTTCTTGCTTTCGTCGTCGCCAGCAGCGTCGTTGTACGACTTCTGGTTCAGAATGGCGTCCAGGGCCACGGCGGTTTTACCGGTTTGGCGGTCACCAATGATCAATTCGCGCTGACCACGGCCAATCGGGATCATCGCGTCAACCGATTTCAGGCCGGTTGCCATCGGTTCGTGCACCGATTTACGCGGGATGATGCCCGGTGCTTTCACATCGGCCACGCCGCGTTTCTTGGCGTTGATCGGACCTTTGCCGTCGATCGGGTTGCCCAGACCATCGACAACACGACCCAGAAGCTCGTCACCGATTGGCACGTCCACGATCGAGTTCGTGCGCTTGACGGTATCGCCTTCTTTAATGTCGCGGTCCGACCCGAAGATAACAACACCCACGTTGTCGGCTTCAAGGTTCAGGGCCATCCCGCGGATACCACCGGGGAATTCGACCATTTCACCAGCCTGGACTTTATCAAGACCGTAGACACGGGCAATACCGTCACCGACGGAAAGCACGCGGCCAACTTCGGCCACTTCAGCGTCTTGGCCAAAGTTCTTGATCTGGTCCTTCAGGATCGCAGAAATCTCTGCTGCTTGGATACCCATTATCCGACCTCTTTCATGGAATTCTGAAGTGCGTTGAGCTTCGCGCGGATCGACGTGTCAATCATGCGCGAGCCCACTTGGACGACAAGGCCACCGATGAGGGATTCATCGACGGCCAGGTTGATGTTCACATCCTTGCCGATGGTGGCTTTCAAAGCCTTGGCAAGTTTGTCTTGTTGCGCCTTCGTCATGGATTTGGCGGCGGTCACTTGGGCCGTCACCTCGCCCTTGTCCTCGGCAATCAGGGCACGCAGGGCGGCCACGAACTGAGGCAACACGAACAAACGCCGTTTCTGGGCCATCAGCCCCAGCGTGTTCGCAACCGTTGACGAAAGTTTCATTTTCTTGGCGACGGCAGTGATCGAGGCGCCCTGTTCGTCCCGGCTGTAAATCGGGGAGTTGATCAGGTTGCGAAGATCTTCGCTATCGGCGAGAGCAGCTTCAAGTGCGGCAACATCCGCCTCGACTGCTTTCAGGTTCTTGCCTTCCTTGGCCAGGTCAAAGACGGCAGTGGCATAACGCTGGGCAATGCCGGTTGAGATCGCGACTGGTTCGGACACGTCCACCCTTCCGATGTCTTTAGCCCCATTGTGATCTGCCGGTCAGCAGATCGGGGCGGCCTACAGATGCCGCAATTCAAGCGTGTCATCTAAATCGTCGCAGCATGTAGCAGGGATATGCGCACCTCGCAACAGGCTTACAGGGGTTTAACGCCAACATATTCACCCCTTTCCATCAATCCGGCGACCTAATTTCAGCCAGACCCTTTTCCCTAAGGGAAAAATGGCTGCGCCTGGTGTGTCCGCCACGACATAAATTCTGGATACATTTGTATACCGCGAAGGGCGATTGCGCGACTGTCCTTGCCCTTTGGGTGGTTTCCCGCGCCAAAACCGCCATCAAACCGATTGATTCTGCCAAGGCGAAAGACCTAGCGCAGCTTGCGCCCGGTCGCCCGCGAGGCGCTGGGTTCGGGCACTCCCAGCCCTTCCAGCACTTTCAGCGGGCGTTTCACCGCCTGCGCCAGCCCCGGACGCTTCGGGGCGGGGATCTGTTTCGAGACCTCGACCATCAGGACACCGCCTGCCACGACCAATGGCAATTGCAGCCCCACCCGTTCCCAGAAGTTTCCAGTTTTCAGCCAGAAGCGTCTTGATGAAGGTGGCTGATAAAGTGCTGACAGGTGGCGTTCGACGCGAAACCCGTGCTCTTCCAACTGTGCCTCGAGCTGGCTCAGCGAATAGGGGCGGCCAAAGCCGAACGGCGTGGCATCCGATCTTGCCCAAAGCCCCGCGCGGTTCGGCGTGATGAACAAGGCCCGCCCCCCCGGGCCCAGCACGCGATAGGCTTCGTCCAGCAGATTGCTGGGGGTTTCCGTGGTTTCCAGACCGTGCATCACCACCAGCCTGTCGACCACGCCTGTGTCCAGTGGCCACATCGTATCTTCGACAAGGACCGAGACATTCTGCATGCCCGCGGGCCACGGCATCACGCCCTGCGGCGCGGGCATCAACCCCATGACCCGACGTGCCGTGGACAGATAGGGGCGCATCAAGGGCACCGCAAAGCCGAATCCGGCCACGGTCTGCCCCTTGGCCTTCGCAGCGGGCCACATCGTGGTCACCTTGTCACGAATGGCCTTCTGCGCCGCGCGCCCCAACATGCTGCGGTAATAGAAATTGCGAAGATCCTGCACATCAAGATGCATGACGCTGTTTCACACCTGCCCGTTCCTGCGATGTCAAGATTAACGGATCATGGACAAATTGAAATGCATCACCGGCATGGCGCGCGAAAAAGATTGGCTATCGGTCCGATTGGCGCATCACCAGCACCAGGTTGTTCGCCGGCATCTCGATCAACGCCGCGCGGGTCAGACCGGCATCCTGCGCCCAGGCCTCGACCGCTTCGATATCCTTGTAGCCGATGGCCGGGTCATCTTCGGTCAGGGCGGTATGAAACGACAGGTCGCTGTCGGAGCGAAACAGACCCTGACTGCGAAAGGGGCCGTACAGAAACCAATGACCTCCGGGCAGAAGGTTGCGCGCGACGCCCCTGACCACCGCTTGCGCCGCCGTCTGGTCGATCAGATGCATCAGGTTGACGGTAACCGCCAGGTCGAATGGGCCGGTGCGCCAGCTGGGGGCGGTCGCATCCAGGCGCTGCGCCACCCGCATATTCATCATGCCCTTCCGGGCGCGCCAGGCATCAATGCTGATCAGGCGGGCGGCATCTATGTCGGTGGGTTGCCAGACCGTGTCGGGAAACGCCCCGGCAAACGCGACGGCATGTTCGCCCGTGCCGGACGCGATCTCCAACGCCACGCCGCCGGTGGGCACATATGGTGCGATGGCCGACAGGATCGGGTCCATGTTGCGCGCGGCAGATGGCGCGGACAACCGTCCGTCCTTGCGCACATCCGCGATGTAATTCGGCTTTTCACCAGCCATTTCAGCCCCCAGTATAGAGGTAGTATTGAACCATACCGGCCTTTCGGCAAGTCCAGAGATACATACAGGAGAAACACATGCTTACGCTGGTCACGATCCCCTGCCTGTCCGACAACTACGCCTTTTTGCTTCATGACGACGCAACCGGGGCGACAGCACTCATCGACGCACCCGAAGAAGCCCCGGTCAGCACCGAGCTTTCAGCACGAGGGTGGGGCTTGTCCGAGATTTGGTTGACCCACCACCACTGGGACCATGTGGAGGGGGTTGGCGCATTGGTAGAAGCCACAGGCGCCAAGGTGCTCGGGGCCAGGGCCGACGCGCACCGCCTGCCTGATCTGGATCGCAGTTATGGCGACGGCGATCAGTTTCAGTTCGCCGGGCACGACGTGCATGTGATGGATGTCTCGGGCCATACGGTGGGGCACATCGCCTTTTACGTCCCGGACGCGGGATGCGTGTTTACCGGTGACAGCCTGATGGCCCTTGGATGCGGGCGCCTTTTCGAAGGCAGTGCTGTACAGATGTGGGACAGCCTGTCGCGCCTTGCGGCACTGCCGCCCGACACGCTGGTATGTTCCGGTCATGAATACACCGCCGCAAATGCTGCATTCGCAGCCACGATCGAACCCGAAAACAAGGTGCTGCAACAGCGGACCGAGACCATCGCCGCCTTGCGAAAGAAGAACCAGCCCACGGTGCCCTCACGCCTGTCCGACGAGTTGGAAACCAACCCGTTTTTGCGTGCCCACTTGTCAGAGGTCAAAGCCGCCCTACATATGGATGCCGCCCCAGACGCCGAGGTCTTCGCCGAAATCCGGCGCCGCAAAGACAGTTTCTGACCCCCAAAAACAGCCAATCACGCCTGCGAGAGCGAAAATTGACAAGAAAAGGCTTGAAGAGGCGGTCGGAAAACCGAACCTTAAACATATGAGGCGACAGTCAAGGCGGACGAACCGCCGCGCGGCAGAAGCCGCA
Organism: Aliiroseovarius sp. S2029; assembly: GCF_023195575.1. NCBI lineage: Bacteria > Pseudomonadati > Pseudomonadota > Alphaproteobacteria > Rhodobacterales > Paracoccaceae > Aliiroseovarius > Aliiroseovarius sp. S2029. The sequence continues at coordinate 281,761 of NZ_JALPQE010000002.1, read as the reverse complement.
CCAGATACGAGGAGTGTTCAACGTGCCATCCTTTTCAAAACCGCTCGAAGAAGCCATTCACCACGCGCTGGCGCTGGCGAATGAGCGAAAGCATGAGCTGGCGACGCTGGAACACTTGCTTCTTGCGCTGCTGGACGAACCCGATGCCGCCCGCGTGATGCAGGCCTGTTCGGTCGATCTGGACGTTCTGCGCAAGGTTCTGATCGAATTTGTTGACGAAGAGCTGACGACGCTGATCACTGATGTCGAAGGCAGCGAAGCGGTGCCGACCGCCGCTTTCCAGCGGGTGATCCAGCGTGCCGCGATCCATGTGCAAAGTTCGGGCCGCACCGAAGTGACCGGCGCCAATGTGCTGGTGGCCATTTTTGCCGAACGCGAATCGAATGCCGCATTCTTTCTGCAAGAACAGGACATGACCCGCTATGACGCGGTGAACTATATCGCGCATGGGGTGGCTAAGGATGCCAGTTTCGGCGAAGCGCGGCCCGTGTCCGGCACGCCCGACTTCGAAGAAGACGTGCAAGACGCCCAACCTGCCGAAGAAAGCGACAGCGCGCTGGCCAAGTATTGCGTCGATCTGAACGCCAAAGCCCGCGAAGGCGACATCGACCCGCTGATCGGGCGCGAACACGAGGTTGAACGCTGCATCCAGGTTCTGTGCCGCCGCCGCAAGAACAACCCGCTTCTGGTGGGTGATCCCGGCGTGGGCAAGACGGCCATCGCCGAAGGGCTGGCCGCCAAGATCGTCGGCGGCGACACGCCCGAGATCCTGTCTGAAACCACGATCTATTCGCTCGACATGGGCGCGCTTCTGGCGGGCACCCGCTATCGCGGTGATTTCGAGGAACGGCTGAAAGCGGTGATGAAAGAGCTGGAAGATCACCCTGATGCCGTCCTGTTCATCGACGAGATTCACACGGTGATCGGTGCGGGTGCCACGTCTGGCGGGGCGATGGATGCCTCGAACCTGCTGAAGCCCGCGCTTCAGGGTGGCAAGCTGCGCTGCATGGGCTCGACCACATATAAAGAGTTCCGTCAGCATTTCGAAAAAGACCGCGCCCTGTCGCGCCGGTTTCAGAAAATCGACGTGAACGAACCGACGGTCGAAGATGCGGTGAAGATCCTGAAAGGCCTGAAACCCTATTTCGAGGAACATCACGGCGTCAAATACACCGCCGATGCCATCAAATCCGCGGTCGAGCTGTCGGATCGGTATGTCAACGACCGCAAACTGCCGGACAAGGCGATCGACGTGATCGACGAAGCCGGTGCTGCCCAGCACCTGCTGGTTCAAAGCAAGCGCAAAAAGACCATTGGTGTGAAGGAAATCGAAGCCGTCGTGGCCAAGATCGCCCGCATTCCGCCGAAAAGTGTCTCGAAGGACGACGCAGAAACGCTGCGCGACCTTGAAAAGGCTTTGAAACGCGTCGTGTTCGGGCAGGATCAGGCAATCGAATCTCTGGCCTCTGCCATCAAACTAGCCCGCGCGGGTCTGCGCGAGCCCGAAAAACCCATCGGCAACTATCTGTTCGCCGGTCCCACGGGTGTCGGCAAAACCGAAGTTGCCAAGCAACTGGCCGACAATCTGGGAGTCGAGCTACTGCGCTTTGACATGTCCGAGTACATGGAAAAACACGCCGTCAGCCGCCTGATCGGCGCGCCTCCGGGCTATGTCGGTTTTGATCAGGGTGGCTTGCTGACCGATGGCGTCGATCAGCACCCGCATTGCGTGCTGCTGCTGGACGAGATCGAGAAGGCGCACCCGGATGTCTATAACATCCTGCTGCAGGTGATGGATAATGGCGAGTTGACCGACCATAACGGGCGCACCGTCAGCTTCCGCAACGTGGTCTTGATCATGACCTCGAACGCGGGTGCGGCCGAACTGGCCAAATCCGCTATTGGCTTCGGGCGTGATCGCCGCGAGGGCGAAGACACCGCCGCCATTGAACGCACCTTTACGCCGGAGTTCCGCAACCGTCTGGACGCGGTGATCAGCTTCGCGCCGTTGGGCAAAGAAGTGATCCTGCAGGTGGTCGAGAAATTCGTGCTGCAACTGGAAGCGCAGCTTCTGGACCGGGGTGTCAGCATCGAACTGACCCGCGCCGCCGCTGAATGGATCGCCGACAAAGGGTATGACGACCGTATGGGCGCGCGCCCGCTGGGCCGTGTCATTCAGGAGCACATCAAGAAACCCCTGGCCGAAGAGCTTCTGTTTGGCAAACTGGCCAAAGGCGGACTGGTTCAGGTCGGCGTCAAGAACGGTGCGTTGGAACTGCGATACGAGAAGCCGAAGAACCGGCAGCTTGGGTCACGCAAGCGTCCGCCGCTTCTGACCGCGGACTGATCCACGCCCACTGGAAAATGACAAAGGCCGCACATCGTTGCGGCCTTTGTTCGTTTCTGGATGTATGAAACCGGCTTACCGTTCGGTCAGCTTCAACTCGATCCGCCGGTTTTGTGCCCGAGCTTCGGGCGTGTTGGCCGTGTTCACCGGGCGATATTCGCCAAATCCCGTGGCGGCCAGCCGGTCCGGCGGGAAGCCCAGATCGTTGATCATGTATTCCACCACGGACAAGGCGCGCGCCTGACTTAGTTCCCAGTTGTTGCGGTAACGTCCGTTGCCGGACAGGGGCACATTGTCGGTATGGCCGTCGACCCGGATGATCCAGTCGACCTCGTCCGGGATCTCATCCGCCACGTCAGACAGAAGCGCGGCCACATTGGCCACCTGCGCCTTGCCTTGGGGCTGCAAGGTGGCCTCGGCGCTGGTGAACAACACTTCGGATGAAAACACGAACCGGTCGCCGACGATCTGCACCCCTTCACGATCGGCCAGAACCTGTTTCAACTTGCCAAAGAACTCCGACCGATAGGCGGCAAGCTCTTTGGCTTCTTCTTCCAGCCGTTTGCGTTCGGCTTCCTCAAGCGCCGCCCGCTTGCGTTCTTCTGCGGCAACCCGCGCCAGCGCCGCGTTCAATTCGGAGCCCAGCTTCTGGATCTGCACCTGTGCCTCGTCATCCCGCGCATTGCCTTCGTCAAGAATGGCCTGAAGGCTACTCAGTTGCGTGCGCAGGGCGGCAACCTGTTCGTTCAACAGTGCAATTTTGCGTTGGCTTTCGGCGCTTTCAGCCTCTTTTTCAGCCAGTTCGAGATTTGCGGCCGCCAGCAGGCGCGCGCGCTCCTCGGCGGTACTCAGAGTTTCGTCAACTTCGCTTTCGGCCGCCAGACGCGCAGCCAACGCGGCCTGCAACTGCGCGCGCAGCTCAGGCAGCTCTGCCAGATCCTCATTTTGCTCGTCCAGTTCGGTCAGAGCCGTCGCCAGGCGCGTTTCCAGATCAACACCCGCTGCCCTGGCCGCCGCCAGAAGGGTCAGAGTTTCTTCCGCCCTTTTGCGTTCGGCCTCAAGCGCCAGCGTCATGGCGGTGAGCTCTTCATCCGCCGTTTTCAACCGTTCACGCAAGGCCGCCGCAGCCGCCGCTTCGGCCAGTCGACTGGCCTCTTCCTCGTTCAATGCGGCAGCCTGTTCATCAGCTTTGGCTTCCAGATCCGCAACCAAAGCCTCCAGCGCCTCGCGCTTTGCCGCAGCAAGGCGGGCAGCTTCCGCGCTCGCGTCGACTTCGTCCCGCGCCTTGGCCAAGGCCAGTGTCAACGCCTCCTGTTCGGACAAGATGCGAGCCTGTGCGGCTTCCAACTCCTCCACCGTCGCGCTCAACGCCGCGCCTTCGGACAGTGCCTGATCCCGCTCGGCCAGCAAAGTCGCGACCTGCGCTTCAAAACTGGTGATCCTGGCGGCCTGTGCAGCCAACTCACCAGCCTGCGCCTCGGTCTGTGCCGTCAATCGCGCAATCAGGGCTGCCTGCGCCTCGGATTCAGACCGGGCTTCGGCCAGGGTGGCATTCAAACTGCCCAGTTCGCCTTCCAACTCTGCGGTGCGCGTCCGTTCCAAACCCAGTGCATCTGCCAGCCCGGCCACCTGACTGGACAGTTCATCCAGCTCATCCGCCTGTCCGGAGATGGTTTCACGAAGTATAAACTGCACGATCATGAAGATCGTCAGAACAAACATCAGCACCAGCAAAAGCGCCGTCATCGCGTCAACGAAACCCGGCCAGATCGAGCCGCTCATCCGTTGCACAGATCGACGCGTCAGAGCCATGTGCTAGGCCTCGTCCTGGCCCGAAGCGACGCGGATGGCATGGATCAGCGTTGCCATGTCACCGCGCAGATCAGACAGGCTTTCTTGCCGCCCCGCCTGCATTTCTTCCAGAATGCGCAGCAATTGCACGTCGATCGACCGAAGCCGCATCCGGCTTTCGGCGTCTGTCCGCGCTTCGGCTTCCTCGTGCTGGGCCTGCAAGGTGACGATCAACCGTTCCTGCCCCTCGGCCAACCGGGTCAGGGCTTCGGCCTGACCATTGTCCTGCCTCAGATGCGTCGACAAACCCTCCAGTTTCTCGGCCAATTGTCCCAACCGCTCGTCCAGCAGGGTGCGCTGCACATCGCTATGGGTGAACAGGGATTGCATCGCCTCGATCTGTTCGGCGAGAACACCCAGATAGGCGCCTGCATCCGTGTCGTCTGCTTCACCTTCTCCGGGGGCAAAACTGATCCTTGTGATGGTGGACAGCCATTCCTCAAGCTCACGGTAAAAGCGGTTCTGACCGTGACCTGCAAACAGTTCCAATAGCCCTACCACCAAAGACCCGGCCAGCCCCAGAAGCGAGGACGAGAACGCCGTGCCCATGCCGCCCAACTGCTCTTCCAGCCCGGTCATCAGGCGGTTGAACACCTCGACCCCGCCTTCCCCTTCACCGGGCGCGAGCGAACGGATGGTTTCGACAACGGCGGGCACCGTCGTCGCCAGCCCGTAAAATGTGCCCAGAAGGCCAAGGAAAATCAGCAGGTTGACGATATAGCGCGTGATATCGCGCGCCTCGTCGATCCGCGTTGCAATGCTATCAAGGATCGACCGGGCCGACGAGGCGCCGATCTGCAACTGCGATCCGCGGTTCGATCGCAACAGGGCGGCCAGCGAGGCCAACAGGCGCGGCGCACGGTCCGGGTCATGCCCATCACGTTCCCGCACATAGCTTTCGATCCACCCGACAGATGAAAACACCTGCCAGACCTGCCAGAAACAGGCCAGCAACCCGATGATGAACACGAACAGGATAAAGCCGTTCAGATACAGGTTTGCCTGAAACACGGGCAGCACGCGCGGCAGCGCGATGAATACGCCAAATCCAACCAGCCCAAGCACCACCAGCATCACAAGAATCTGGCGGATCGGTTGGGTGAAAGACGGCTCGGCCCCTCGTTTTTTGGGCGCAGTCAGCGTCCCGCGATCCAGCTGATCCATGCGGGATATTCCTTGTCGCCATTGTTGTTGCGCTCAGGATAGGCGCAACGGTTGCAGGTGCCAAGCCTTGTCTGTGCGCTAGGGGTCCGCCAGGGTGCGCACGGTTCGCGACAGCCAACTCAGGTCGTGATCCTCGATGCCCAGATCGGCCAGATGTGCCGCCGTGTTATAAAGGTATTCCGTGTTCGGACCCCGCCCCCCAACGGCGCGCGCAATGATCTGCGCCTGTTCGTCAAGCGCGATCTGGCAGTACTGCACATGGTCGGGGTCGATCACATAGGTGACGGCGTCGACCTCACGCCCGTCTTGCAGATGGATCGTTAGTCGTTTTTCCAGATAAGCGGACGAGACAAGCTCGCGCGCGCGCAGTTCCGCCAGTGTTTTGTCATGGCTTTCGGGACAGGCCCGAAAGGCCAAACCCTGACAATGCGCCCCGTCCATCTCGTCCAGAGCCAGAACAAGCCCCGGTGCATCCTCGGTGCCACGATGATGGATCGACCGCATGCAAAAACTGCGGTGATATCCCGGAAGCGTGGCGACGACAGCCTCGGTATGGTCGAAACCGGGGTTCCACATCAACGAGCCATATCCAAAAACCCAAAGATCCTGTGTGCTCATTTCACTCGCTCTTTACCACCTGTGGCTTTACATACGCCAATATGCACGCAGAGCGGCAAGAGGAAAGAGTGATGCGGAAATTGATCGTGATTGCCCTGGTGTTGGCAGGACTGTGGGCGGGATACTGGTATATTGGCGCCCGCGCCACGGAACGTGCCTTTTCGACATGGGTGGCCGACCGGCAGACCGACGGATGGGTCGCCGAGGCAGGCGACATCTCGACCCGTGGTTTTCCCAACCGGTTCGATACGATCTTCACGGATCTGGAGCTGTCCGACCCCAAAACGGGCCTGTCCTGGGTCGCACCGGAGTTTCAGATCCTCGCTCTGTCTTACAAACCCCATCACGTGATCGCCGTCTGGCCCGGTATCCATACAATCGCCACCCCCGAGCAACGGATCGAAATCTCAGGCAGCGACCTGAAAGGGTCGATCATGGTGGCCCCGACACCCGACCTGACGCTGGAGCGCAGTTCCATCGTATTGGCGGACGTCACGATGAACTCGACCGCTGGCTGGACTTCGGCGCTTGAACGGGGGCAACTGGCGACACGGCAGTTGGACAGCGGCACTCATCGGCACGAAATTCACTTCGAAGCGGTCAACCTGATCCCGGCCTCGTCCTTTGTGCAATCGCTGGATGCCGATGACCTTCTGCCCCCCGTCTTTGAGGGCGTCACCCTGAAAGCCAATCTGGACTTCTCTGCCCCGTGGGACCGCACCGCGATTGAAAAGGAACGTCCGCAAATCACTCATATCAACCTGAACGAGCTAAAAGCGAAATGGGGCGAGTTGGAGCTTTGGCTGGCGGGCGAGGTCGAGGTGGACACCGAAGGCACCCCGACTGGCACCGTGACCGTCAAGGCTCGCAACTGGCGTCAGATGATCGAGATTGCCCAAACCTCCGGCGCGTTGGCACCCGAACTCGCCTCGACCGTGACCGGCGCCTTGCAATTCGTGGCGGGATTGTCAGGCGACGACACCACACTGGACGTGCCCCTGCGCCTCTCTGGTGGACGGATGTTCCTGGGCCCGATCACGATCGGCACCACGCCAGTGATCCGCATCCGTTGAGCATATGTCGCTTCCCCACGCTTCTTCTGGCAAGAAATATCCTGGGGTGAATGCACGACTGCGCAGGGAGGCAACGCCCCCTGAAATCAAAGGCGGGAGCGCCCTGATCAGGCCACCGTCACCGGCAATACGACCCGCTGCGATAGCGCGCCGTATCCAGATGCAAATGGTCCTTGTGGAACCGGTCCGAATTGGGGCCAAGCACTGTGCCGAACGGACCGCAAGCCGCCTTGTGCATGCGCTTCAACACCTTGCCTTTCACCGGATCGCGCCAACCTTTCAGGACCGTAATCGTCGCCCCGTTCTTCAGCGTGACACCCGATATGTCGATGGCCCGTCCGCGCCCATGTTCGCTGACCTTTGCGCCCGGTTGGTTGTTGCGCGTCCGACAGGCGTAATGGGCCGCGACCCGCAAAGTGGCTGGCCCACCGCCCAGCCGCCCCACTGACGGAAACACCCCGTCCCGCACCCATTTGTTCAGGGCTTTCGCCGTGGTGCAGTCCATCACCGCCGGCTGGCTCAGCTTCACGCCCGACACCTCGGTCACGCGCACAGGGTCTGACACGCCACAGCCGCGAATCCTGCCGGGGATCGCTGATATGGCCTGCCCCTTGATCTCGTTCACACCGCATATCCGCCCGCGTCGCCCTGAATTGACAGGTTTGGGGGTCAAGGCTGCGATTTTCCGGGCAAGACCCTTGGGGCGCAGATTGGGGCGCAACGAGCGACGCACGGCGAAAGCGGTCGGCTCGGCCACAGCTCGCGTGGCCGACGCGTGTGTCTGGACCCGGCGGCGAACCTGTGGCCGCTCAATCTTATCTGACGCTGCGCTGCCCGAGGAGCGGATCACCGTCACGGTCACGGTATCCGGACGCGGCTCGGGTCGTTGAGATGTCTCTGGCGCAGACGCGATGGCGGGCATTCCGAAGCTGCATCCCAGCAACATCCCCATAAGCCATCCGCGCCACAGTCCCTGCCCCGGCCATCCTTTGGTCATTCCCGCTCCTTCCCCCGCCCCGCGCCACACGACTCGCGGGTTCAATCGTGCTTGCCTATCCGGCCGAAATCGGGCGCATCCGTGTCCTGCCCGGCTTCGATAATACCACGACGGATCGCCCGGGTTCGAGTGAAATAGTCGAACAAGACCTCTCCGTCCCCGGTTCGGATGGCGCGCTGCAAGGCAAACAGCTCTTCCGTGAACCGGCCAAGGATCTCCAACGTCGCGTCTTTATTGGCCAAAAACACGTCGCGCCACATGGTCGGGTCCGACGCCGCAATCCGCGTAAAGTCGCGAAAACCCGCCGCAGAATACTTGATGACTTCGCTATCAGTGACGCGGGACAGATCGTCGGCCACCCCTACCATCGTATAGGCGATCAAGTGCGGCGTGTGGCTGGTGACGGACAGCACAAGATCGTGGTGATCCGCGTCCATCACCTCGACATTTGATCCCATCCCCTTCCAAAGCGCGATCAGCCGCTCGGTTGCTGGCGTGTCGGTGCCGTTCGGGACAAGAATGCACCACCGATTGTCAAACAGTTCGGCAAAGCCGGACCGCGGACCACTATGTTCGGTCCCGGCCAAGGGATGGCCCGGGATGAAATGCACATGATCCGGCAGATGCGGGGCCACCGCCTCGATCACCGCGCGCTTCACCGACCCCACATCCGTCACCGTCGCGCCGGGTTGCAAATGCGGTCCGATTTCCGACGCGACCGCGCCCATGGCGCCTACGGGCACGGCCAGAACGACCAGATCAGCACCGTCGATTGCGTCTCTGGCGGTGTCAACGATCCGGTCACAGAACCCCAGGTCGCGGGCAATCTCGCGTGTCTCGGCGGATCTGGCGGTGCCGACGATTTCACCCGCCAGCCCGGCCCGTCGCATCGCATGCGCCATGGACGAAGCGATCAGCCCAAGCCCGATCAGGGCCACGCGGTTGTAAAGCACGGTCATGCGGCACCTCCGTCGTCAAAACGATCCTCTTCCAGCAGCATCAGCTTGGATCCCGGCACGCCACCTTTGAACCGCCCGATCATGTGCGCCACCCGGCGGCAGGATGCTTCGTCGCCAATGGTGATGCGCAGACAATGCGGCAGGCCGTAGCCTGCGACCATGCGCACGATGATCCCCTGGTCCTGCAGGAAAGCGTAGCAGTCGGCGGCCTCGTCCGCGCTGGCAAGCCGGGCAAGGATGAAATTGGTGCAAGAGGTATCCGACGGCACCCCGAGTTCAGCGAGGGCTTCGGCAAGCCAGGCGCGCAGGCGGGTGTTTTCCGCAAGACAGCGTGCCACGTGCTCACGGTCCTGCAAGGCGGCCTCGGCGGCGGCTTGCTGCGCCATGGACAGGTTGAACGGGCCGCGCACCCGGTTTAAGACGTCGATCACTTCGGCCGCGCCATAACCCCAGCCGATCCGCAACCCGCCCAGCCCGTACATCTTCGAAAACGTCCGGGTCATGAAGACATTGTCATATTTGTCGACCAGCCGCGCCCCGCCATCGAACCCGTCGACATATTCGGCATAGGCTCCGTCAAGCACCAACAGGACCGTGTCGGGCAATTCACGTGCCAACCGCGCCAGTTCGGCCTGGCTGACCATGGTGCCCGTCGGATTGCCGGGATTGGTGACGAAAACAAGGCTGGTGCGCTCTGTGACCGCCTTCAGAATCTCGTCGACATCGACCATCCGTTCACGTTCCGGCACCATCACCGGGTCGGCGCCCGCGGCAAGCGCCGATATCTTGTACATCGAGAACCCGTGTTCGGTGTAAATCACTTCCGTACCGGGCCCAGAGTAACACTGGCACAGAAAGGTTATCACCTCGTCCGAACCGACACCGCAGATGATCCGGTCCGGGTCAAGTTTGTGCAGCGACCCGATCGCCGCCCGCAGCGACGCATGATCGGTGTTGGGATAGCGGTGCAGCTCGCGCCCGGCCCTCTGGAACGCCTCGATGGCAAGCGGGCTCGGGCCGAACGGGTTTTCGTTCGAGCTGAGCTTGATCACGTTGGCCACGCCATCGACGCTGGACGCGCCACCCACATAGGGCTTGATCTGCATGATCCCCGGTTGCGGTTCGATCTTGGTCATGGTCGCCCCCCCTTACGAGGTGATTTACAGGGGTCGGCGCATCCACGAAAGAGCGAAAGCGCCGGGTTTGGAAATGTGCCGCGGGCTGCGGCTTCGCTGCATCTGCAGCACAGACGAAAAAACCCGCCCAAAAACCTGGGCGGGTTCCAAAACTTGGCGAGACTGCAAGCGGTGCTTAGTTCTTCGCGTAGAATTCGACGACCAGGTTCGGTTCCATCACGACCGGATACGGCACGTCCGACAGGCCGGGTGTCCGGGTGAAGGTGGCGGTCAGTTTCGAATGGTCAACGTCCAGGTAATCCGGCACGTCACGCTCGGGCAGCTGGATGGCTTCCAGAACGGCTGCCATTTGCTTCGAACGGTCACGCACTTCGATCACGTCGCCCTCTTGCACGCGATAGGACGGAATGTTCACTTTCTTGCCGTTCACGCGCACGTGGCCGTGGTTCACGAACTGACGTGCAGCAAACACGGTGGGCACGAACTTGGCGCGGTAAACAACGGCGTCCAGGCGGCGTTCCAGAAGACCGATCAGGTTTTCACCGGTGTCGCCTTTGACACGCTCGGCTTCACCATAGATGCGGCGGAATTGTTTCTCGGTCAGGTCGCCATAGTAGCCTTTCAGCTTCTGCTTGGCGCGCAGTTGCAGACCGAAATCCGACAGCTTGCCCTTGCGGCGCTGGCCGTGCTGGCCGGGGCCGTATTCACGGCGGTTCACCGGCGATTTCGGGCGACCCCAGATGTTTTCGCCCATGCGGCGATCAATTTTGTACTTGGCAGCGGTGCGTTTGGTCACGGCTGATCTCCTTCATAAAACTATCGAAGGGCGTTGTCCTTTGGCCGAAGCCCGACAGGCATCCCCTTGCGGGGGCCACCAACACCAATGAAAACCGGCCCCTTGCGGGACCGGATTTGGGGCTTATAGCGCCGTGAGTGGTGGTGTCAACGCCCCGAACGCCGTGTCAGGCGATTTCTCCGCGCATTATCGCCGCCTCACCCCGGTTCAGGCTGCGACGGGCAAATCCGCCATAGGCCATGGGGTCGAAGTTCAGTTGCGGGAACATTTCGAACAGGCGGCGGCGCTGCATCGAATCCAGCGTGTCCAGATCGGCATTCGCGGGATGGAAGCTTTCTGCCGGAACGCCGTTGGCCCATACGACCTCGTGATGTTCCAGAAGCACGTGGTAATAGGTGATCTCGCGGATGGTGTAATCGACGACCACGCGCCGCTCATCCACCAGATCCCGCGCCGAGATCAGAACCTCGTCTTCGTTGAACAGCTCTTGCGCCCGTTTTCCGTTCAGCAGGATTTGGTGCTGCCCTGAAACAATCAGGTCGGCATCTGGCTGCCCCGACCGGATGGCCCCGGCCCTGAGCCGGATTGGCCGCAGTTCAGGCATCGCGAACATGCGCGCCCCGGTGATGCGTTTTGTGCCGATCCACAGCACCTTCTGGGTGCCATTGTCGCGGGTTTGAAGCTCGTCGCCCTCGCGCAGATCCTCGACGCAAATCTCGCCGTCATGGGTGCGCAGCCTTGTGCTGGGGGCAAAACAGATCACCCCTGCCGGCTGTTGGGTCAACTGGTTCTGCCGCGTCGGCGTCATACTGGCCCGCACCACCCAGAAGTCCGTGTTTGCCGGAGGCGTTTCGCCAACAAACATCAACAACACCTGGTCGTCGGCACCGTTGATCAAGGTCGCGACATAGCTGGCATGCCCGTCCGTGACCTCGAAACCCATATTCAGATGATGACTGTCGACCGAATGTGACCCAAGGGGTCGTGAGGGGTCGATCGCTGCCCCGACCAGTTTGTACACTCCGTGCGCCGCACGCCGACGCTGGTCCTGCTCTCCGCTTGCGCTCTCAAGATCGCGAAGTTCACGCGGCCCGTCGACGCGCAACGGGCTTCCCGTCCAGCGCCAATTCGACCCAACGCCAAGTGACGTCACCGGTGCCCCCGGCATTCCGTCCACTTCCGTCTGCGACCATGAGATGACAAACGTGCCATTAAAGCCCGTTTTCATGCCCGATAACCTGCCATTCTTATTTTTTATTGCCGTCAGGCTAGCATGGGTGATTCGCTTTGTTAAGAAGTTTGTCCATGCATTTCTGCGACGTTCCGGGGCGCGGTGAAATCGCAACAGTTGGGGACTGGCCGGGCGGAGCCGTGCGTGATCCCAGCATCGGGCGATTGCAATGATCCACGACAACTGGTAATAAAATCTTACCAATTTTACCGGAGCGCGCCATGCCAGTCATCACCGAGATCGAAGACCTTCGCCGCATCTATGCCCGAAGGGTGCCAAAGATGTTCTATGACTATGCCGAAAGCGGCAGCTGGTCGGAACAGACCTTTCGCGAAAACAGCTCGGATTTCGACAAGCTCTATTTCCGCCAACGTGTGGCGGTGGACATGGACAACCGCTCCACCCGCACCAAGATGATTGGCCAGGACGTGGCGATGCCGGTGGCACTGGCGCCGGTCGGGCTGACCGGGATGCAATGTGCCGACGGCGAAATCAAGGCGGCCCGCGCCGCCGAGGCATTCGGGGTGCCGTTTACTCTGTCGACCATGTCCATCTGCTCGATCGAGGATGTGGCGGAACACACCAGCGCGCCCTTCTGGTTTCAGGTCTATACCTTGAAAGATGATGATTACATGCAGCGCCTGTTCGACCGCGCCCGCGCAGCCAACTGCCCGGCCATCGTCATCACGGTGGATTTGCAGGTTCTGGGGCAGCGCCACAAGGATCTGAAAAACGGCTTGTCGGCCCCGCCCAAACTGACCGCCGCATCCATCGCCAACATGATGACCAAAGTGCAGTGGGGGCTGGGTATGCTGGGCACCAAGCGGCGGTTCTTCGGCAACATCGTGGGACATGCCAAGGGTGTCACGGATCCGTCCTCGCTCAGCACGTGGACTGCCGAAGCCTTCGACCCTTCACTGAATTGGGACCGTATCCGACAGTTCAAGAAGATGTGGGGCGGCCCAATGATCATCAAGGGCATCATCGAACCTGAAGACGCGCTGCAGGCTCTGAATGTCGGTGCCGATGCGATCATCGTGTCCAACCACGGCGGGCGGCAGTTGGATGGAGCCCTGAGCTCGATCCGCGCGCTGCCTGCGGTGCTGGACGCCGTTGGGGACAAGATCGAGGTGCATCTGGACAGCGGCATCCGCTCGGGCCAGGACGCGCTCAAGGCCATCGCGATGGGGGCGAAAGGCACCTATATCGGCAGGGCGTTCACCTATGGTTTGGGCGCGATGGGCGAACAGGGCGTAACCAAGGCGCTTGAAGTGATCCACAAGGAAATGGACATCTCGATGGCGTTCTGCGGGCATACCGATATCAACACGGTCGACCGGTCGATTTTGCATATCCCGAAAGGGTTTTCCGGCGACTGGGAAACCTGAACCGAAAGGGTCGGCGTCAGAAATAGCTGCGCACCAACGCGCCGGAAACCAGCGTCCAGCCATCCGCGACCACGAAGAACGCCAGCTTGAACGGCAGGGATACGATCGCGGGCGGCACCATCATCATGCCCATCGACATCAGGATGGCGGCGACCACCAGATCGATCACCAGAAACGGCAGAAACACAAGGAAGCCGATCTGGAACGCCCGCTCGATCTCGGACAGCAGGAATGACGGCACCAGAAGGGACAGCGGGGCATCCCTGCCGATGGCAATCTCCGCCGTTTGCGCACGCAGATCGGCCAGATGCGCGAAGGTTTCCGGGTCGATCCGGGCCGCCATGAACACGCGAAACGGGTCAATCGCGGCCAGAAAGGCCGGCTCAAGCTCCAGCGCACCGTCCGAAAACGGCTTGCCACCTTGCGCCCAGGCCTCGACGAAAACCGGCTCCATGATGAAATAGGTCAGAAACAGCGCAAGGCTGACGATCAGCATGTTCGGGGGCGATTGCTGCAAGCCGATGGCCTGACGTAAAATGGACAGCACCGTCACGATGAACGGAAAGCAGGTTACCATGATGGCAAGCCCCGGCACCAGGCTCAACAATGTGACAAGTACGAACACCTGAATGGTGCGGGTCGCCAGCGAGCCGTCTTCGCCAAACGACAGGGTGATGTCCTGCGCCATGGCCGTACCGGTCGTGCCGATCCACAAGATCGCCACCGTTACAAGGATGGCGAAACCTCCTCTGAGGATGTTGACACCAGTTCGTGACATTTCCGGGGTCACAGGCCGGATTTCAGATCGGCGACTTCGGTCAGGCGGACGGCCAGACGCCCTTGCGGGTCGCCTTCCATCTCTTCCAGCTCACCGCGCGCGATCAGCTTGTCGCCGACATACAGCTCGACCGGGTCTTCGATGCGCTTGTCCAGCGGCAAGACGGTGTCCTGCGTCAGTTGCAAAAGCTCTTTCACGGTGGGACGTGCGCGTCCGACCGAGATCGTGATCTCGATCGGAACCTGCACGAACGGGTTGGCAGGGGCGTCGGTGTCGGTCGGGGTCGGAGCGTCAGCCATGTTCAAATGCCTTCTCGTTGATGTCATACAGCGCGGTCACCGCATTTTTGATCCGTGCCAGCGCCGAGGTCAGGTCAATGCACCGCTCGGAGGAAGACGATCGCAGGAACACCTGACCTTCGGGCAGAGTGTCGTCTTCAAACACCTGCAACGGGGTCGTGTTTACGCGGTCCATCAGTTGATCCAGCACCTTGCGGCTGCCTGAAGAAACGCGCAGTTCGATCGGGGTGTCCGCGGCCTGCGCGGCCAGCGGCATGATTTCATCGTTGATCACCTGCCCCAACGCATCCCGCATCACTTCGGGCAACAAGGTGTCGACCATGGCGTGCAACAGGGGCTCAAGCGACCCCAGAACATGGCTGCGCGCCTCGTGAAACGTGAAACCAAGATCTTCCAGATTGCGCGCAAATTCTGCTTCGATGCGATCCTTGTCGCCATCGGCTTCCTTGACGGCATCGTCCCAACCTGCGCTGTACCCGGCCTCATAGGCGGTCAGGCGGATCCGTTCCAACTCTTCGTCGGCAACGGGGCGTGGACCCGCGTGGTTGGCGGAATTGGCGGGTTGCGTGAAATCCTCAAGGGCAAGTGGCTTGTTCATCGCACCACCTCTTCATCGTCTTCCATCCATCCGCGCAGGATTTCGACGGTGTCGGACTGCCGCTCTGCAATCAGGTTGCGAAGCCGTTGGACCGGGTCAGGCTCTGCCCCATCCGCGGAGTCCGACAACATGATCTCGCCCGCCGCGGGGGGGTCGACCACCGCAGGCAGGGCGGGCGCATCAGCGGCCACCTGTGTCGAGGCCTGCGGCGGCACAAGGGCGGTGGCACCCGATGTTTCGGTCGCCTCTGCCGCAGAATCATCGCCGCGAGCCGCCAGGATCGGACGCAGCACAAACAACCCGAGTACCAGTGTCACGACCGCAAGCACCGCAATCTTCACCAGCGACATCACATCGACGGCCAGGCCGGACAAAAACCCGCCCGACGGCGCACTGCCCACCGGCAGGACGGGTTCAAACTCCAGCGACTTGATGGTGATCTGATCGCCGCGCGCTTCGTTGAAGCCGACAGCGCCTGCAACCAGTTCGCGCAAGCTGCTTATCTCCTCGTCGCTCCGGGCGGTCCAGACCTCGTTCCCGGCATCGTCTGTTGTCCGAATCCCGTCGATCAGGACCGCGACCGTCAGCCGCTTGACAGCACCCGGGGCAGTGACGATTTCCCGTGTGGTTTCTGACACTTCATAGTTGACACGTTCGCGTGTCTCGGACGTGTTGGAAGACGAGTTACCCCCTGCCGCCGCATCCCCATCGGGCAGGTTCGACGCCACGGTCACACCAGCGCCTTCGCTATCCTTGGCCGTGTTGGATGTTTCAAGCGTATCGGTTGAAACGGCAACCCGCGCCTCGGGATCAAACCGTCGTTCACGCAGCATTTCCTGTTCCGTCACCGTCTCGAGGTTCAGCTCGACCACCGCATTGCCGAAGCCCACACGCGCCTCAAGCAGCCGTTCCACATTCTGTTTCAGGGTCAGCGCGCGATCTGACGCATGACCGGGCATATCCCGCAACTCGTCCCCGCCGGCGATCAATCCGCCCCGGCTGTCGATGATCGACACACGTTCCGGCAGCAGACCCGGCACCGCCGAAGCCACCAGGAACTTCAGCGCCTTTGCCTGCGCGCCGGGAAGTGCGCCACTGGCGGTCGTCACCGTGACCGAAGCCGACGGCTCGTTGCGTTGACGAAACATCTGGGTCGAGGTGTTGGCGATATGAACGCGGGCGTTCTGAATCAGCGGACTGGCCACGATCGTGCGCGCCAGTTCGCCCTCTTTCGCACGCCAATAGGCCGCATCGAACATTTGCGATGTGGTGCCAAATCCGCTCAGACCATCCAGAAGCTCATACCCCTTGCCGCCGTTGGCGGGCAGCCCTTCGCTGGCCAGCGTCATGCGCAAACTGTCACGCTGCGTGGTGTCGACAAAAATCGAACCTCCACGGATTTCATAAGCCACGCCGCGCGCCTCAAGCGCCTTGACGACATCCCCTGCCGCGCCGCTTTCCAGTCCGGCATAAAGCAGCGTCATCTGGGTCGACGTTGCCATCCGCGACAAACCGATGACCGCAATGAACATCGCAAGGGTCGACGCCACCACAATGATGCGTTTCCGCATATCCAGGCTGGCCCATATCGAGGCGATCTGCTGCAAGACGCAACTCCTATTACCGAGCGGGCTTCTGCCCCGTCACGTTCTGCAGTCTTCCCCGATCGCCCTTAACAATTGGTTAGTGCGCAACGGCTTATAACGAATCGAACAGAATTTTTTGGATGGCCAGATGACGGACACAGACATGACATCCGGGGCGCCTGATGCACCGGCAGAACAGAAATCCAGAAAAGGCTTGTTGTTTGGCGTTGTTCTGGCAGCGACACTGGGGGGCGGTGGCTTTTTCGCCACCTATTCCGGTTTGATTGGCGGGACGGTCCCCAAAACCCCGCCGGAAGAGCCGGCCGCCGTCATAGCCGACCTGCCCGCAGTGGCCTTTGTCGAACTGGACCCCTTGGTCATTTCGCTGGGCGGTTCGGGCAATAGCCGCCACCTACGGTTTCGCGGCTCGCTTGAAGTGGTGCCAGGTCATGAAACGGATGTCAGCCATCTGGTGCCCCGCGTGATTGACGTGCTGAACGGGTATCTTCGCGCGGTCGACGTCAAGGTGCTCGAAGATCCCACTGCGTTGATTGAACTTCGGGCACAAATGCTGCGGCGCATTCAACTGGTCACTGGCGAAGGTCGGGTGCGTGACCTTCTGATTCTCGAATTCGTCCTCAACTGACAAGGAGGCATGAGCATGGACTTTCTGGCTGACATCATGCTGGGCATCGGTGCCATTGGCGCTGCAATCTATTGCATGGTGCTCTCGCGGCGGCTGCGTCGTTTCAACAATCTGCAAAACGGAATGGGCGGCGCAGTTGCGGTGCTGTCGGCGCAAGTCGACGACATGACCACCATGCTGAACAGCGCGCGCGATGCCGCAGGCTCAAGCGCCGAAGTGCTGACGGATCTGACCGAACGGGCCGAAGCATCCGCGCAAAAACTGGAACTGATGATGGCTAGCCTGCATGATCTTCCGGATCATCCCCACCCGGATATGCCGGACCGGGTTGAACGAGCGGACACCGGGTCGCTGCATTTGGATGAGGACGCACATCCCCCGGCAGCGCAAACCCGCGACGCGGCCCCTGTCTTTGTAAGCCATCGCATGATGAGGGCAGCAGAATGAAGCGGGCTCAGGCTAACCGAAAATCTCGCCGCCGTGCAACCAGCCGGCATATCCTGTTGACGCTGGCGCTTCTACTGGGCGTATCAGGGTTAATGCGGCTGGGGGGGTTCGGCATGGCGATTGCCGATGATGTGACGAAGCTGTTGCGCGGCACATCGGCCAGCCCGGGCGACCGTGCTGCCTGCACAACAGAAGCAGATATCGAAGCGGTGCTGACGGCCTTGCGAACCCGCGAAGCTACACTTGTCGAAAACGAAAACGCATTGGAAGAACGGTTGAGAACCCTCGCTGATGCCGAAGGCAAGCTCGACGCGCAAATGCAGGCTTTGGTGGCGGCGGAAACCGCGCTGGCGTCAACCATGTCCGCGGCCCGGACCGCCGCTTCGGATGATCTGGCGCGCCTCACCGCTCTGTATGAAAACATGAAGCCCAAACAGGCAATCCCCCTGTTCGAAACGATGGATCCGGAATTTGCCGCTGGTCTCCTGTCACGCATGAAACCACCCATCGCCGCGCAGATCATGGCGGGTCTCGATCCGCAAACGGCCTATGCCATCAGTGTCGTTTTTGCGGGCCGCAATTCGGACGCGCCGACAAATTAGGGAATGTCGGTGGTTTGTTAACCCATGTCTGCGATGAAGACATGACCCGCAATGTGACCAGTGCAAGAGGCTCAGGATGATCGGATTTGTTGGTATCGCGTTGATCTTCGTGATGGTGTTCGGCGGCTATCTGGCCGCCGGCGGCAAGATGGGCATCATCCTGAAATCCCTGCCCTTCGAATTTACCATGATCGGCGGCGCGGCTGCGGGTGCGTTCGTGATCTCGAACGACATGGCGGCGATCAAGCATACGATGAAGGACATCGGCAAGGTCTTCAAAGGGCCGAAATGGCAGCCAGGCGATTACCGCGACTTGCTTTGCCTTCTGTTCGAACTGATCCGCCAGGCCCGGCAAAACGCCGTCGCTCTGGAAGAGCATGTGGAAAACCCGCAAGACAGCCCCATCTTCGGGCGCTACCCCAAAATCCTCGCAGATCGCGAGGCGGTTGACCTGATTTGCGACACTTTGCGATCGGCCAGCATGAACTATGACGACCCCCACCAGGTCGAAGAGGTTCTGGAAAAACGGATGGAGGCCAACCTGCACCATGCGCTCCATTCCAGCCACGCGCTGCAAACGGTGGCCGACGGCTTGCCTGCATTGGGCATTGTGGCTGCGGTTCTGGGTGTGATCAAGACTATGGGCTCAATTGATCAACCCCCAGAAATTCTTGGCAAAATGATTGGCGGCGCCTTGGTCGGTACATTTCTGGGCGTGTTTCTGGCCTATGGTTTGGTGGGCCCTTTTTCGGCCAAGGTCAAAACCGTGGTGGAAGAAGATGCCCATTTCTATCAGCTGATCCGCGAGGTGCTGGTGGCCAATCTCTACAATCACTCGGTTAACATTTGCATTGAGGTCGGCCGTCAGAATACACCCGGACACCATCGTCCCACTTTTACCGAGCTTGAAGAGGCCTTGAAAGAGGTCAAGCAGGTGGCCTGATGCGGTTATGGACGGTCATATGTTTCCTGCTGATCTGTTGCCCCGCCAGCTTGTCCGCACGTGACATCACCGTCAAAGCCGGAGAGCACGACCGGTTCTCGCGACTTGTGGTCTATACAACCCCGGCCGACCGTCCGGTTTTAACGCGTCATGCGGACGGGTTTCGGTTTACATCGGGAGACAGGGCAGACCGGTTTGCGACGCAGGGCGTGTTCGACATGATCCCGCGCGATCGCATCCAGAATTTGACGTCGCCCGGGGAAGGTGTTCTGAACATCGTCGTCGCCTGTCCTTGCGATGTCGTCACCCAAACCCTGCCCACCGGGCAGTTTGTGATTGATATTGTTGATGCGCCCGCGCGTCCTGAAACGCGCTCTGCCCAGACCGGAAAATCGGATGCGGAACGCCCCTATCCGGGCAGTGTCACCACCGCACGTGACGCCAGGCGCGGGCTTCCGATTGCGGTCCGAACCGGGGCAGACAATCCTCTGCTCCTACCCGAGCCCGAGACACAAGAGGCTACCAAAGCTACCGTTAGCCTCACTGTGTCCGAGACCACCAGCCCCCTTCCGCTGAACGAAAAAGACTTGCTGACGCAGCTTGCCCGCGCGGCCTCGCAAGGGCTTGTCGATGCCACGTCGCCGCTTTCGCCGGCCGAGGTTGAGGCGGCATCACAGACGCACAAGACAGAGCCCGACACACCCCCCCCGCCGACAGCGCGGACCAAACCGCCCACCCCAGCCGACCACATCCGCGTTCAGACATCCGTCGACCGCGACCGCGTGCATGCAGCCACTTCACCCGAGACTTTCGGCAATGGCGCGGCGTGCATGGCGTCCTCCACGTTTGCCATCGGCGACTGGGGCCGCGGCGACGAAGGACCGCTCGATTTCGCTGTCTATCGCGCCAGTTTGATGACAGAGCTGGATAGGTTGGACCCGGACCGGTTCCGCGCCTATATCCAGCATCAGCTCCACCTGACGTTGGGAGCCGAAGTCTTGTCCTATCTGGATCGGTACCGAGGCATTCTGACCGATGATGCCGATTTCCGGTTGATGGCCGAGATCATTGAAACCGGCGTCACGGCAGATCACGCGCGCATGTCGACGCAACTGGCCTGCGATGGTTCGGTGGCCCTCTGGGCCGTCCTGGCTCAGCCTCGCCTGCCCCGCGACCACCCCATCAACACCGCCGCAGTGATCGCCGCCTTCTCGTCACTGCCGCGTCACCTGCGCCTTCATCTGGGTCCGATGGTGATGCGCAAATTTCTGGCCATCGGGGACACTGATACGTCAATGGAGCTAAATCGCATCACGCAGCGCGGATCGGACCAAACGGCCAACGCGGTTACGCTGGCCGATGCCCAGTTGAAGCTCGAAACCGGGCAAGACCCGCAGGGCCGCAACCAGCTGGCAGAGATCGTCGAAGCCGACAATCACGATGCCATCGACGCCATCCTTTTGTTGATTGACAACCACATCGCAACGCAATCCGGCATACCAGAGCGGACGCTGGAACTGCTTAGCTCTCTTGCCCACGAACACGGGGCCGCAGGCCGGGGCCGCGACCTGGCCATCGCCGAGGTGCGGGCGCTGATCCATATGTCCCGCTTCACCGACGCCCGCGTGAAACTGCGCAATTTCGACCCGTTTCCGGATCGTGGCGACGACCGACATGTGCTGATCGTGAACGAGTTTGGCAGGGCTTTGGCCAAATCCGCCGCCGACGGCACATTTTTACGTCATGTCATGGGGCAACCGTTTTGGCCGGATGCCAGCGAAGACACCCGGATCCTGATCGCGACTCGCTTGCTTGATCTGGGTTTTGCGTCGGCAGCCAAAGACATGCTGACCAACCAGCCCGCCCCTCCCGGCCGGGCAGCCCGCGTTCTGATTGCGCGCGCGGCCCTGCAAAACGGGCAGGCGAAGGTCGCGCTGGGTTATCTGAGCGGCCTGAACGATGAAACCTCGCAAAGCCTGCGAAACGCTGCCTTGCGGACGACGGGGCAGATGACCGAACCAGATGCTGCGACAGCCCCCCCGGCACCTGTTCTTTCCGATGGTTCAGGGAATGAAATCTCGCTTGAGGCTTATGACAAACTGATCGAGGGCAGCAAGGCGATCCGTGCAAACATCGACCTCGTCCTGAACCCCGCGCCGACCTCCTAAAAGACCAGATGGTTACGGCTTGTTAAGCATGGCCCGATAGGTTGAGGGGCAGAGCAATCCAGGATCTGCCCCCCAATGCGCACGTCGAATCTACCTTTGCCAAAGCCACAGATCAGCCCGTGCGGTTCGTTGTGCCAATGGTCGCCAGATGGCGCACCTGCCATGAATAAGCACACCTGTGTCGTATTTCATCAAGTGGACTGCACGCTGCGATTCCACAGTAATCCAACCCCGAAGAACAGAGGCGCACGATCCTTGTCAACGCGACGCCACATGCACTCCACTATCGTTGATAGCCACATCCAATGCCGCCGATAAAAGACATCTTTCGCCCCACCATCCTGTTGGCGCTGGCCCTGATGGCGATCATCGTCATGATGATCCTGCCAATGCCCGCCTGGGTGCTGGACGTCGGACTTGCCGCCTCATTCGCACTGGCGATCCTGATGTTCACGGTCACCCTGTTCATCGAACGACCGTTGGATTTTTCGGCCTTCCCGACGGTGCTTCTGGCGTCGCTGATGTTGCGCTTGTCGCTGAATGTTTCCTCCACCAAGCTGATCATCGGGCAGGGGCACACTGGCACCTCGGCAGCGGGCAGCGTGATCGAAGGGTTTGCCAGTTTCGTGATGGGCGGCAGCATCCTGCTGGGCCTGGTGGTGTTCTGCGTGTTGTTGATCGTCAATTTCATCGTCATCACCAAGGGCGCGGCACGTATGGCCGAGGTCGGCGCGCGTTTTGCGCTGGACGGGATGCCGGGCAAGCAATTGGCCATCGACAGCGATATGTCGGCAGGCGCCATCGACCACGCCGAAGCCAAGGCCCGGCGCGAACGGGAACAGGCCGAAACCACGTTCTTCGGCTCGCTCGATGGCGCATCGAAATTCGTGAAAGGTGACGCGGTCGCCGGGCTGCTGATCACATTCTTGAACCTGGTCATGGGGCTGGTGATCGGCGTGGTGGTGCATGATATGCAGATTTCCCACGCCTTTCAGACCTATGCAATCCTGACCGTTGGCGACGGGTTGGTCACGCAAATTCCAGCCGTGGTCATCTCGATCGCATCTGCGCTGCTTCTGGCGCGTGGCGGGACATCAGGTTCGACGGATCTTGCCCTGTTCTCGCAACTGGGGAAATACCCATCCGCCCTGATCACGGTGGCGGTTCTGATGGCGCTGTTCGGACTTGTGCCGGGTCTGCCCTTCGTGCCGTTCATCCTGGGTTCGATTGCCCTTGGTGCGGCGGGTTGGAAAGGACATCAAATACAGCTTGAGAACGCGCGCAAAGCCACATCCCCTGCCCCCGAAGCTGACACCCCCGCGCAGACCGAAAGCCTGGGCGACATCCTTGACCTTGATGACATTCATGTCGAATTTGCGCCCGACCTGGTTTCGATGGTTCTGGACCCGGCGACGGGGCTGGACGCGCGCATCGCGAGCATACGAAACCATATTGCCAGCAGCTTCGGATTGATCCTGCCGGAGATCCGGCTGACCGACAACAGCGCCCTTGCCCCGGGCACCTACGCGATCCGCATTCAGGGCGTCGAGCAGGCGCGCAACAAGGTGCAACCGCACCGCGCTCTGGTCATCCTGTCGGGTCCGGATGACCAACTGCCCGAAGGCGAAGACGTGAAAGAGCCTGTTTATGGCGCCCCCGCCCGCTGGATCAGCACTGATGACCAAGAGGACGCCGCCTTGTCGGGTTGCGCGGTCATCGCACCGACCGAGGTTCTGGCCACCCATCTTCTTGAGGTGATGAAACGCAACTTCCCGCGGCTTCTTGGGTTCAAGGCTTTGCGACGGCTGCTGGACGAGTTTGTCAATCTGTCGGATGCGACCCGCGCAGACGCCAATCGCCGTTTGCTGGAAGAAATGGTCCCGGAAAAGGTGCCGCTTGACCTGCTTCACGCGGTGTTGCGTCTGCTTCTGGAAGAGCGGGTTTCCATCCGCAACCTGCCCTTGATCATCGAGAGCATTGCCGAAGCTCGCCCGGTCTTCGGCACGCCGGACGCCATCTGTGAATATGTGCGCCAGCGTTTGGGGTTTCAGTTGATTGCGGATCTGAAGCGTGATGACGGAACGGTGCCTCTGGTTCAACTTGCGCCGGAATGGGAAAGCACATTTCAGTCGCACCAGCTTGACGGAGAAACCGGGGGCGACGTGGCCTTGCCTCCGGAAGAGTTCAACCGGCTTGCCAACTCGGTTGCCGACAAGATCGCGCGGGCGGGCGAAAACGGCATCTATCCTGCGGTTGTAACCTCGTCCCGGCGGCGGCGGTTCCTGAAAACCGTGTTGTCGGCCAAGGGCATCGCCAACCCCGTCCTCTCATTTGAAGAGATCGGCACCGACGCCAAGCCGTCGCTGGTCGGGATGATCCCGGCATGATTGCGGCGCTGGACCAGATATCGGCCCTGGCCGTTTTGGCATTGCAGGGCGGCCTTGTGGTTTTTCTGAGGGTCGGTGCGGCGATGGCCGTTCTGCCCGCCTTCGGCGAAAAATCTGTGCCCGCGCGGGTGCGTCTGTTCCTGGCTTTCGCGTTCACCTTGATCGTCGCGCCCGGTGTCAGCGCAGATCTGGGGGCCACGACACCGCTGACCTATGTGTCCGAGCCGGTGATCGGGCTGGGCTTCGGCATCGCCATTCGCCTGATGATCATGGCGCTTCAGATCGCCGGCAGCATCGCGGCGCAGTCGACCTCTCTGGCCCAGTTGATGGGCGGGGCAAATGCCGATCCGCAACCGGCCATCGGACATGTCCTGGTGGTGGCGGGTCTTGCGCTTGCGGTGATGCTGGGGCTGCATGTCAAACTGGCGGCCGGCCTGATCATGACCTATCGCGTCTTTCCGGTCGGACAGCTTCCTGATCCGCAGCTGTTTGCGGATTGGGGCATCACGCAGATCGCGCAGGCGTTTTCGCTGGCGTTTTCGCTGGCCGCGCCCTTTGTCATTGCGTCCTTGCTCTATAATGTGGCGCTGGGGGTCATCAACCGCGCGATGCCACAACTGATGGTGGCCTTTGTCGGCGCCCCGGCCATCACCGCAGGCGGTCTGATCCTGTTGCTTCTGACCGCGCCACTTCTGTTGCCAGTCTGGCAAGCGGCGCTTGAGGCAACCCTTGCCAACCCGTTCGGAGGCCGGTGATGTCAGGAACGGAGGACGACGACAGCAAACAACACGAACCAACGCAAAAAAAGCTGGACGATGCGCGCAAGCGGGGCGAGGTCGCGCGATCTGCGGATCTGAACACCGCCACCTCTTATCTTGCACTTCTGCTGATCGCTGTCTCGCTGGGGGCGGCCAGCCTAAAGGGGGTCGGTGCGCTTCTGTCTGGGCTGCTGGCGCGGCCCGATCAGATTGCCGAGCAGGTCTTTCGTGGCGGCGCCCCGTTTTCCGCGTCGCTGCTGGTCGGGCTGGGCCAATATCTTGCCCCCTGGTTCGTCGCGCCGGCCGCGGCGGTCCTGTTGCTTGTCATTGCGACACGCAGTTTCGTCGTCGCGCCGGAAAAGCTCCAGCCAAAGCTGAGCCGCTTGTCGCTTGTGTCGAATGCGAAGAACAAGTTCGGACGCTCCGGCTTGTTCGAATTTGCCAAGAGCTTCGCAAAACTGACAATCTATGCCCTTGTTCTGGGCATCTTCCTTTGGGTGAAGCTGCCCGAGATCTTGTCCACCCTGACGCTGAGTGCAGGGATGGCCACCGTTGTCCTGCTGGAGCTCAGCGTCACGTTTTTCGCGCTCGTCCTGCTGATCGCCTTCATTATCGGCGGCATTGATTATGTCTGGCAGTATCATGAACATTTGCGAAAGAACCGCATGTCCCACAAGGATCTGATGGACGAAATCAAGCAGAATGAAGGCGATCCTCACATGAAAGGGCAGAGGCGGCAAAAAGGATATGCCATCGCGATGAACCAGATGCTGGCGGATGTGCCCGACGCAGATGTCGTCGTCGTCAACCCCACCCACTATGCCGTGGCGCTGAAATGGTCGCGCATGCCCGGGGCCGCGCCGATCTGCGTGGCCAAAGGGGTCGACGAGGTCGCAGCGCGCATCCGCGAACTGGCCAGTGAGAACGGGGTTCCCATTCACAGCGACCCTCCAACAGCGCGGGCGCTTCATGCGACCGTCGAGATCGGCGAAGAAATCCCGCCGGATCATTACAAGGCCGTGGCCGCCGCGATCCGCTTTGCCGAAAAGATGCGCAGCCGGGCGCGCGGCGCGTTCAGGACGGGCGCATGACCAGCCCACTGAACCAACTGGGGGCGTTGGCCGCGCTTCAACACGACGCCGCGATGGCCGAGCTTGCCCGCCACAATCGCGCCCTTCAGATATTGGAACACCGCATTTCCGACTTGCGCCAGCGGCGGCATACATGCCCACCCGCCGGGTCAGAAGACGCGGTGCTCTTGACTCTGACCAGCGGGCATTATGACAGATGGCAACGGTGGGTTGACCAGGAGCTGACGAAGCTGAACGCCGAGCTTGCCCGCGCCCGCGCCAAGCGCGATCCACTGGTGCAGGCTGCGCGTCTGGCCTTCGGGCGCAAGTCCGCGACCGAGACCCTGATCCGGCAGGAAAAGCAGGAAATGCGTGAAAAGGCGCAAAAACGCCTCGAACAGTCCATTTTGCAAGACCAAATGGCCAAGAATCCTCTTTCCTTTTGACCTTCGCCGTTCTATAGGCACGGCTTCAACCGCGGGACTTACACCCTTGGAGGAATCCCGCTTCAACAAACTGGAGAATTTCCATGGCAAAACAGATTCCTGATCTTGAGGCCACGGTACGGACGGGGACAGGCAAGGGGGCCGCTCGTCAAGCTCGCCGCGAAGGCTTGGTACCGGGTATCGTGTATGGTGGCAGTGAAGACCCGCTGCCGATCAACATTCCCTTCAACGAGCTGCTGAAAAAGCTGAAAGCCGGCCGTTTCCTTTCGACACTTTGGAACCTGAAGGTCGATGGACATGATGACGTGCGCGTCATCTGCCGCAACGTGCAGCGCGACGTTGTGAAAGACCTGCCGACCCATCTTGACCTGATGCGTCTGCACCGCAACACCCGAATCAGCCTGTTCATTCACGTTGAGTTCACAAACGAAGAAGAGGCCCCTGGCCTGAAAAAAGGCGGCGTTCTGACCGTTGTGCGCCCGGAAGTCGAGCTGAACGTTCTGGCGGGTGAAATCCCTGAGCAGATCGTTGTCGATCTGACCGGCCGCGAAGTTGGCGACGTGATCCACATTTCGGACGTTGATCTGCCCAAAGGCGCAAAGGTCACCGTTGACCGTGACTTCGTGATCGCCAACATCTCGGCACCCAGCTCGCTGCGCTCGGCTGACGAGGAAGAAGAAACCGAAGAGGTTGCAGCCGACGAAGTCGAAGCAACCGAAATGAAGTCGGAAGAATAAGACAGTCCCTGTGGACAACGAAAAAGCGGGTCCGTGTGGCCCGCTTTTTTTGTTCTGGCGCTTGCGGCCGTCAGTCGGGCAGGCGCTGAAACACCACAAGATTGCCGCGTGACCCCCAAGGCATATAGGCAAAATCCGCAATCGACATTGCATCGAAGATCTCTCGAATGCCCGTTGGCGGATAAAGCTGCGGATGAATTTCCATGATTACGGTCTTCACCATCTCGGGCCAGTCTTGCCGGGCCATATCCCGTTCAGCCCCTTCCACATCCATGATCACCAGGTTGGGCTCAAACGCCTGCATCAGATCGCTGAGCCTGAGCGCGGGCACCTGCATTCGCCGGACAGCCCCTTGTCGCGGCCCGGACGCAATCGCCGAGGACCAGAAGGCGGGCTTGACGTCAAATGTAACCGTGTCGCCAGAGAACGCATCCGCCACCACGGCCCCGTGCAATACGCGCACCTGATCGACATGGTTCAGTACCAGGTTCTGCTCGATAACCTTCACCATGTCGGCATTGGCTTCGACGGTGGCGACATTTGCAGCCCCCGCGATGCGCGCGGCCTGAATGGCGATATACCCAGCCCCGCCACCCAGATCGAGCACCCGATCCCCCTGTTTCAGGTGCCGCTTCAGCCCGTTCACCTCTTTCCATTCGTAAACGCCCTGCTGCAACTGTTGGTCCAGACCGTCATTCAGGCAATGACGGGGGATCCGAAGGTCGATGTCATCTATCGAATACCGGGGCAAGGATATCTCCGATCGCGATGCGTTGCGGTGATTGCAACCCCGTTTGGGGGGCTTTAGTTTGACAGGGCCACACCATGTCAAAGGCGCAGGCGACATGTCCAGCAGGAAAGGTTCAGAATGAAAATGTTCGTGGGGTTGGGAAACCCCGGCCCCAAATACGCAGGCAACCGACACAACATCGGCTTCATGGCGCTGGATCACATCGCCGCGGATCACGGGTTCGCTCCGTGGCGTGGCAAGTTTCAGGGTGCCGTATCCGAGGGTCGGTTGGGTCGCGAGAAGGTGCTGCTCTTGAAGCCCGAAACCTTCATGAACCTGTCGGGCCAATCCGTGGGCGAGGCGATGCGGTTCTACAAGCTGACGACGGATGATATCATCGTGTTCCATGACGAACTGGATCTGGCCCCCGGCAAGGTGCGCGTGAAAAAAGGAGGCGGTCATGCCGGGCATAATGGCTTGCGGTCAATCCACGCTCATATCGGCCCGGACTATACCCGCGTGCGCATGGGCATCGGGCATCCGGGGAACAAGAACGCTGTGTCGTCTTATGTGCTGCGCGATTTCGCCAAGGCGGATGAGGGCTGGCTGGACGATGTGCTGCGCGGCTGCGCTGACGGGGCGGTTGATCTGGCGGAAGGCGACAGCGGCAAGTTCATGAATGCCATCGGGCGGCGGATCAATCCACCGCGATCGTCCTCGTCGCAAGCGAAATCCGAAGGGGTCAAGATTGACCCCGCACCCAGCCAGAAACCCAAACCTGAACCCAAGGACAGCCGAAGCCCTCTGCAACGGCTGATGGACAAGTTTTCATGAGCCTGCGCGACGCGCTGCGTCATCAGGCCGGCAGCAACAGGCAACTCGGATCCCCCTTCACCGCGCGTGTTCTGGACCTGCTTGCCGAGAACATCCAGCCCGGCACGTCATTGACGGACCGGATGTTCGACTGGCCGGGTGACATTGGACCGCGCGGGCATTCGGTGCCTCTGCGCCTTTTGGCGGGGCTGCACGCGCTGGTCCTGACCGGCGCCTGCCCTGCATTGCAGGCGGTGTATCCGCCCAACCCAGCGCCGGACGATTCCCGCCTGTGGGCTGCGATCCAAGCGGCGCTGACCGATCACGCCGCGCTTCTGAACCAATGGCTCGACAACCCGCCGCAAACCAATGAAGTGCGCCGGGCCGCCGTGCTGATCGCTGCCGGACATTGGCTGGCCGCGCAGTATGACCTGCCGATCCGCATGTATGAACTGGGCGCGAGTGCCGGGCTGAACCTGATGTGGGACCGATTTGCGCTGGCGTTACCGGGTGGCCAGATTGGCCCGCCCGAACCCGTGATCACCCTGACACCCGACTGGCGGGGCGATCTGCCAACCGGCAAGGTGCCAACGATCCTGTCGCGCCGGGGCGTCGACCTGATGCCAATGAACGCCCGCGACCCGGAAGATGCCTTGCGCCTGATCTCGTATCTTTGGGCGGACCAGCCCGAGCGATTGCAGCGCACCCGTGCGGTCATTGATACGCTCGACGCACGGGTGGATGCCGGCGACGCCGCCGACTGGTTGGAGCCGCAGCTGAAGGGCGCAGCCCCCGATCACCTGACGCTGGTCTATCACACCATCGCGTGGCAATACTTCCCGCGCGAGACACAGACGCGATGTCGTGACGCCATCAAAACCGCCGCGCAACGTGGCCCCATCGCGCATTTTTCGATGGAAGCAGACCAGCATCTGGACAGGGGCGCGCTCCTGACCCTGACGCTGTGGCCCGAGGGTCGGAAGTTGACGTTTGGTCGTGTCGATTTCCATGGACGCTGGGTCGATTGGACGGCACCCTGATCAAAAATTTCGGGGGACACATGCACACCGTCTTCAAACGCCTGTTGCAGACCTTTCTTGTCGTTGCTGTTCTGGCCGCCGCGATGGCGATCTGGAAGCGGGAAGAAATAAGCCGACTTCTTGCCGTTAACTCATTGTTTTCCGTAGAGAAAATCGTTCACAACTTTTCCAACATGGATCAGGCGTTTCTGACCCGCACCATGTCGCGCGGCGATGGTGAACCTGTGGCTCTTCCTGAAGGCACGCCGATGACCCTTCCAGACGGGGCCGAGGCATGGATCAAGGATCGGTCCGTGACCGCCCTTGTCGTTCTGAAAGATGGCGACGTGCGGCATGAAAGCTATCACCTTGGCACCGGGCCGGAGGATCGCCGGATCAGTTGGTCGGTCGCCAAAAGCTTTCTGTCCGCACTGACCGGGATCATCGCCGCCGAAGGCGCGATTGCCTCAATTGACGACCCCGTCGATCTTAATGCGCCCGAACTGAAGGGCAGCGCTTATGAAGGCGCGACGATCCGCAATGTGCTGAACATGGCCTCGGGCGTCGTCTTCAACGAGGATTATCAGGACTTCAATTCAGACATCAACCGGATGGGTCGTGTGCTGGCATTGGGGCAGTCCATGGACGATTTCGCCGCCGGTCTGACCGAAACCTTCGCACCGCCGGGTGAGACCTGGCAATATGTCTCGATCGACACGCATGTGATTGGGATGGTGATCCGGGGGGCGACCGGGCAATCCATTCCTGAGTTGCTTGAGCGTCACATCGTGCAGAAAATGGGGTTCGAGGCCGATCCATACTATATCACCGATGGCTACGGAGTGGCCTTCGTGCTGGGCGGTCTGAACCTGCGCACACGCGACTATGCGCGGTTCGGGCAGATGTTCTTGCAGGGCGGGCGCTGGAACGGGCAGCAGATCGTGCCGGCGGACTGGGTGGTGGCGTCGACCGTCCCCTCTGCCCCGACGGCGGCAGGTGAACGGGGGTACGGGTTTCAGTGGTGGGTGGCCCCCGACGCGCCCGGGGGCGAATACTACGCGCGGGGGGTTTACGGTCAGTACATCTTCATCGACACAACACGCAATGTGGTGATCACGCTGAGCAGCGCCGATCGCGGATTTCGTGGCGACGGGGTAAACGATGCCAACATCGCCATGTTCCGTAAGATTGCCGCGGCGCTGGACTGACCGGGGTCAGTTGGCGTCGCGGCCTTCCGTGTCGGACATGTCGAAGCCCAGATACTTGGCGACGGTATAGATATCCTTGTCGCCCCGGCCGCACATGTTCATGCAGATGATGTGATCGTCCGGCAGATCCGGCGCGATCTTCATCACATGGGCCAGCGCGTGGCAGGGTTCCAGCGCGGGGATGATCCCTTCGGTCTGGCAGCACAGCTGGAACGCGTCCAACGCTTCCTTGTCGGTGATCGCCACATATTCGGCACGGCCGATGTCGTGCAGCCAACTGTGTTCCGGCCCGATGCCCGGGTAATCCAGCCCCGCCGAGATTGAGTAGCCGTCAAGAATCTGCCCATCCTCGTCCTGCAACAGGAAAGTGCGGTTGCCGTGCAGCACGCCGGGTCGCCCGCCGGTCAGCGAGGCACAGTGCTGCATCTCGTCATTGACGCCTTTGCCGCCCGCTTCGACCCCGATAATCCGCACGCTGTCATCATCAAGGAACGGATAGAACAGGCCGATGGCGTTCGATCCGCCCCCAATGGCGGCGATCACCGTGTCGGGCAGGCGCCCCTCGGCGGCTTGCATCTGCTCCTTGGCTTCCTTGCCGATGATCGACTGAAAATCGCGCACCATGGCGGGATAGGGATGCGGCCCTGCGGCGGTGCCGATGCAGTAAAACGTGTCAGCCACATTTGTCACCCAGTCGCGCAGTGCATCGTTCATCGCGTCTTTCAGCGTGCCGCGACCCGAACTGACGGGAATGACCTCGGCCCCCAACAGGCGCATACGGAACACGTTCGGCGCCTGTCGCTGCACGTCATGCGCGCCCATGTATACAATGCATTTCAAGCCAAACTTGGCGCAGACCGTGGCCGTCGCGACACCATGCTGCCCGGCCCCGGTTTCGGCAATAATGCGGGTCTTGCCCATGCGACGCGCCAGAAGGATCTGCCCCAGCACGTTGTTGATCTTGTGCGCGCCGGTGTGGTTCAGCTCGTCCCGCTTCATGTAAACCTTGGCGCCGCCCAGATGCTGGGTCAGCCCTTCGGCAAAGTAAAGCGGGCTGGGGCGACCGACATAGTGGGTCCAGAGGTGCTGCATCTCGGCCCAGAAACTGTCATCGGTCTTTGCGTTCTCATATTCGGCCTCGAGATCAAGGATCAGGGGCATCAGCGTTTCAGACACAAAGCGCCCGCCGAAATCGCCGAACCGACCCTTTTCGTCAGGACCGTTCATGAAGCTGTTGAATAGGTCGTTGGGCATGGGTGTGGTTCCCTCAGTTCGCAGCGTGGGCAGCGGCGCAGAAGGCCGCGATCAGCCTGTCATCCTTGATCCCCGGCGCAGATTCAACCCCTGACGAGACATCGACTTGCTTCGCCCCGGTCAGCCGGATCGCCTCGGCGACATTGTCGGGCGTCAGACCGCCTGCCAGCATCCATGGACAGGGCCAGTATTTGCGCTGCACCAGCCGCCAGTCGAAGGCGATGCCGTTGCCGCCCGGAAGATCGGCCCCTTTGGGCGCTTTTGCGTCGATCAACAACTGGTCCGCCACCCCGGCGTAACGTTCGATCTGCGCGACATCCTCCGGCCCGGCAATGCCGATGGCCTTCATCACCGGCAGACCATAGCGCGCCTTGACCTGAGCCACCCGTTCGGGGTTTTCCGACCCGTGCAGTTGTAACATATCGACGAGTGTCTCGGACGTGATCCGATCCAGCAACGCATCATTGGCGTTCACGACCAGCGCCACCTTGGCAACGCCGACCGGCACATCTGTCATCAGCTTTGCCGCGCGTTCTATCGACACGTTGCGCGGACTTTTCGGGAAGAAAACAAACCCCAGATTCCGCGCCCCTGCCGACACAGCAGCCTTGACATGCTGCGCGTCCGACAGGCCGCAGATTTTGACAGTGGCACCCATGGTCGTCAGATCACTTGGCGTCGTCAATCAGGGCCAGCACATCATCGCCCGTGCGGGCCTTGGGTTCGCGCAGGGTCTTCACCTCGCGGGCCAGACGATCACGTTCTTTCCGGTGGCGCGCGCCTTCCGCGCGGATCTTGTGTTCGCGAAGCCATTCCCACACGAAGCCGATCAGGACACCGGCGATCACGCTGGCAAAAATGACCACGAACAGCGGCAAGGTCATCGACCAACTGTACCCCAGGAACCCCGCAAGCTCCTGCGGCAACAGGTTCAGGGTCACAGTCTCACGATTGGCCAGTGCAACTGTAATCAGGACGACCGCAAGGGTCGCCAGAAATAGGTAACGGATGTATCGCATAGATACCTCTTATTTGCCGTTCAAACGATCCCTGAGCAGCTTGCCGGTTTTGAAGAACGGGACGTGTTTTTCCTCGACCTCGACCGACTCGCCCGTCCGGGGATTGCGCCCGATACGAGCATCCCGTTTCTTGACGGAAAATGCGCCAAAGCCGCGCAGTTCAACCCGGTCTCCTTTCGCCATCGCTTCGATAATCTCTTCAAAGATCGTGTTGACGATACGTTCGACATCGCGCTGATAAAGGTGCGGGTTTTCATCCGCGATCTTCTGGATCAATTCCGACCGGATCATTCTGGTCCCCCCAACTGGCTATGTAATGGATTTTGCATCCTTATTCTGTCACGGATTATAGGAGCAAACCACCGCGCGTGATACAAGCATTGCCTCGTCGAACCGGCAATTTTGGCGGGAAACAGGCAGTTTTTTCGGGATTTTCGGGCCGATGCCGCAGCGGCAAATCACCATCGGCCGTTTGGTGCCGAATTGTTGCAGCGCAGCATAACCCTTTGATTCGACGCGAAACAGCCCCGCGCGCGGCACGGGGCTGTTCAAGGTTCTTTCAGGCTGGACTTAGTTGTCCTGCTTCAGGGCTGCGCCCAGGATGTCGCCCAGCGATGCACCCGAATCCGACGATCCGTATTGTGCGACGGCCTCTTTTTCTTCGGCGATTTCGCGGGCCTTGATCGACAGACCCAGACGGCGCGATTTCGAGTCCACGTTGGTCACGCGAACGTCGATCTTGTCACCGACCTGGAACCGCTCGGGGCGCTGTTCGGCACGGTCACGCGACAGGTCCGAGCGGCGGATGAAGGATTTCATGCCTTCATATTCCACTTCGATACCGCCATCCTCGATCGAGGTTACTTCAACGGTGATGATCGACCCACGCTTCACGCCGCCAATGGCGTCTGCGAAGGGATCGCCGTCCAGGGCTTTGATCGACAGCGAGATACGCTCTTTGTCCGTGTCCACTTCGGACACGACCGCTTTGACAACATCGCCCTTCTTGAAGTTCTGGATCGCGTCTTCGCCACGTTCGTCCCACGAAATGTCGGACAGGTGAACCATGCCGTCGATTTCGCCGTCGAGGCCGATGAACAGACCAAACTCGGTGATGTTCTTGACTTCGCCTTCGACCTCGGTGCCCTCGGGGTGGGTTTCTGCAAACACTTCCCACGGGTTGCGCATGGTCTGCTTCAGGCCAAGCGACACACGGCGTTTCGCCTGGTCGATTTCCAGCACCATGACTTCGACTTCCTGGCTGGTCGACACGATCTTGCCGGGGTGGACGTTCTTCTTGGTCCACGACATTTCCGACACGTGCACCAGACCTTCGACGCCCGGCTCCAGCTCAACAAACGCACCGTAATCGGTGATGTTGGTCACGCGGCCCGTGTGCACCGATTCCAGCGGGTATTTGCCGGCAACCAGATCCCACGGATCGTCTTGCAGCTGCTTCATGCCCAGCGAGATGCGGTGGGTTTCCTTGTTGATCTTGATGACCTGAACCTTGATGGTCTCGCCGATCGACAGGATTTCCGACGGGTGGTTCACACGACGCCATGCCATGTCGGTGACGTGCAGCAGGCCGTCTACGCCGCCCAGATCAACGAACGCACCGTATTCGGTGATGTTCTTGACCACGCCGTCAACAGCCTGACCTTCGGTCAGGTTGCCGATGACTTCAGCACGCTGTTCGGCACGCGATTCTTCCAGAATGGCACGACGCGACACAACGATGTTGCCACGGCGGCGGTCCATTTTCAGGATCTGGAAAGGCTGCTTCAGACCCATCAGAGGGCCTGCGTCGCGCACGGGGCGCACGTCAACCTGGCTGCCGGGCAGGAAGGCCACGGCGCCGCCCAGATCGACGGTGAAGCCGCCTTTGACACGACCGAAGATTGCACCTTCGACGCGTGCGTCGTCGGCATATGCTTTTTCCAGGCGGTCCCATGCTTCTTCGCGGCGGGCCATCTCGCGCGAGATGACGGCTTCGCCGCGGGCGTTCTCAGCCGCGCGCAGGTAAACTTCGACCTCGTCGCCGACGGCGATTTCGGGGGCTTCACCGGGGTTTGCGAATTCTTTGACGTCGACGCGGCCTTCCATCTTGTAGCCTACGTCGATGATGGCCTGGCCTGCCTCGATGGCGATGACCTTGCCTTTGACAACCGACCCTTCTTCGGGCGTGTCCATTTCGAAGCTTTCGTTCAGGAGGGCTTCGAATTCCTCCATGGTTGCTTTAGCGCACATATGCGTTTTGTTCCTTTACAAGTGCTATTCGGGCCGTGCGGTTGGCTCCGCAGGTCTTGGATTGTCCAATTTGGTCAACAGGTTAGCTACAAAACAAAGAGGGCCGGTAGCTCCGACCCTGCTCGTATCCCTGCTATCGCGGCGTTTTCACCTTGTCGACAGGGGCGGGGAATACGGGGATTCTGCCAATAAAGCAAGGGGAAAGCTGGATTGACAGGGAATGCCTGCGCCTTGTTACTGATGCACAGTTTACAACCAAACACGACGTCCGAACTGAAAGTCAACGGCATCACATGAACGACCGATCAGCACATACCCATCCATGGAAGATCAGCGATTTGGTTATGTTCCCTGCCCTCGCGATCGCCATTCTGGCGGAATATCTGATCCCGAACCGTATCGTGCCGCTGACCTTTTGGTTGCTGATCCCGGTTGGACTGGCCGTTGTCATCGCGGGGTTGAAACTGATCTCGGCCTCGAAAACTGCGCTGGAGGCGCAGGATCAACCGTCATTGCCGGGTGAACCGACGACACAGCTTGTCACGGACGGACCATACCGCTTTTCGCGCAATCCGAACTATCTTGGGGCGATCCTGATGGCCTTCGGGATGGCGATAGCCGCGAATAGTCTGTGGTTCCTGCTTGTCGCTTCCTGCGCGATGCTGGTACTTGATCGCTGGATGATCCGACCAGAAGAACGGTATTTGCACGAGACGTTCGGCCAGGAATATCGTGACTATACACAGCGGACGCGCCGCTGGTTATAGACCTTCCTCAAAACAGCGGGGTTCGGGGTCAGGTCTGGCCAAACGCCTTCTGCACCTGCGCGACGGCGGCGGCTACGGCATCCTCGATGCTCATGTCACTGGTGTCGATCGTCACCGCATCGTCGGCAGGCTTCAAGGGCGCTTCGGCGCGTTCCCGGTCGCGTTTGTCGCGGGCGATGACATCGGCAAGTACCGTGTCGCGGCTGGTTGCCGGGTGTTGTTCGACCAGTTCCAGATACCGCCGCTCGGCGCGCACTTCGGCAGAGGCTGTGACAAACAACTTCACTTGCGCGTCCGGGCAGATCACCGTGCCGATGTCGCGCCCGTCCAGCACCGCCCCACCATCGCGGGCGGCGAAGTCGCGTTGAAAATCGACCAGTGCCGCGCGCACATCCGGCAGAACCGCAACGCGGCTGGCGGCCTGTGCCACCTCGGGCGTGCGCAGATCACCGTCCAGATCCTGTGGTGTCAGCGCCTTCGCAGCCTGAACCGGATCCCCCCCGGCCAACACCTTCGCCCCCACCGCGCGGTAAAGGAGCCCGGTATCAAGATGGGCAAAACCGAAATGCGCCGCCACGGCCTTCGAGATCGTGCCTTTGCCGGCGGCGGCCGGACCGTCAATCGCGACCGTAAACCGGGTCATGTGTTCGTCCTGACGAGTTGCGCTCCCAGAGCCGCCATAAGCGGTTCGAACACCGGGAAGCTGGTGGCGATGGGGCTTCCATCGTCCAGATGAATGGGCTTCTGCGACGCCATGCCAAGACAGGCAAAGCTCATCGCGATGCGGTGATCGAGCACGGTGGCAACGGTCGCCCCACCCCGCACGCCCTCTGGCCCCAACCCACCGACCGCCCACCAATCATCGCCTTCGACGACCACGACACCAGCCGCGCGCAGGCCCGAGGCCATGGCGTCGATCCGGTCGCTTTCCTTGACGCGCAATTCATGCACGCCGGGCATGTTGGTGGTGCCTGTGGCGAAGGCCGCGACAACGGACAGGATCGGGTATTCGTCGATCATGCTGGCCGCCCGCTCTGGTGGCACCACGATGCCTTTCATATCGGGCGAATAACGCGCGCGCAGGTCGGCCACGGGTTCGCCCCCTTCGGTCCGTTCGTTTTCAAACGTCAGGTCTGCGCCCATCTCTTGCAGTGTATAGAACAGCCCCGCACGGGTCGGGTTCAGGCCGATATTCGGCACCAGCACATCCGATCCCGGCACGATCAGCGCCGCGCAGACCGGAAAGGCGGCCGAGCTTGGATCGCGCGGCACCACGATGGTTTGTGGTTGCAGCTCAGGTTGTCCGGTCAGGGTGATCACGCGGCCCTCCTCGGTCTGTTCAACCGAGATTTCGGCGCCGAAGCCGGTCAGCATACGCTCGGTATGATCGCGGGTGGCTTCCTTTTCGATCACCACGGTCTTGCCGGGCACGTTGAGACCGGCCAGCAGCACGGCCGATTTCACCTGAGCAGACGCCATGGGGGTGGTGTAACGCACCGCAACCGGTTCGCGCGCGCCGACGATGGTCATCGGCAAGCGACCCCCATCGCGCCCATAGCTTTGCGCCCCGAACAGGGCGAGCGGATCGGTGACGCGCCCCATCGGGCGCGCACGCAAGGAGGCATCGCCGGTAAAGGTCGCCGTGATCGGCTGGGTCGCCATGGCCCCCATGATCAGGCGCACGCCGGTGCCGGCGTTGCCGCAGTCGATCACGTCTTCGGGTTCGGCAAAGCCGCCGACACCCACGCCGTTCACCCGCCATTCGCCGTCGCCCAGCCGCTCCACCTCGGCCCCGAACGCCCGCATCGCGTCTGCGGTGCCCAGCACGTCCTCGCCTTCCAGCAACCCTGTGATGTGGGTTTCGCCCACCGCCATGGCGCCCAGGATCAGCGATCGGTGGCTGATCGACTTGTCACCAGGCACACGGGCCTCGCCTTTCAGCGGGCCACATTTGCGCGAAGTCATGGGGATGGCGGGGCCGTGTGCGGACATGCGTCTTCTCCTGTCGTCTTGAAAAGCTGATAGCGCAGACATCTGGGTGAGGCCAGAGCGAAAGGGGCGTTGCCCCTCGGCCTGCGGCCTCACCCCAGGATATTTTTGGCCAGAAGAAACCGGCGGGGCGCGTCAGAGGCGCCGGAAGGTCAGGTAATGGGGGATGCGGCCTTCGCGCAGGGCTTTCTGTTCATAACGGGTCGAGATCCAGTCGTCCCATGCTGTGCGCCAATCGGCGGGACGTTCCCCCAACCACTCAAAGCCCGCGCGCGGGACTTCTTCGAGGGTCTGGCGCACGTAGTCGGGTATGTCGGTGGCGACGCGAAACTCGGCCCCCGGCT
Source organism: Aliiroseovarius sp. S2029 (assembly GCF_023195575.1). Lineage (NCBI taxonomy): Bacteria > Pseudomonadati > Pseudomonadota > Alphaproteobacteria > Rhodobacterales > Paracoccaceae > Aliiroseovarius > Aliiroseovarius sp. S2029. The sequence goes on along the minus strand of NZ_JALPQE010000002.1, from coordinate 243,343 downwards.
TCAGGACGCGGTGGAACGGGGTCAGATATTCGGGCGTGACGAAGCGGCGTCTGTGATGTCGTTTCTTGGGCCAGGGATCGGGGTAGAGCAGGAAAGCCTTGTCGATGCTTTCATCCGGCAGCACGTCAAACAAATCGCGCACATCGCCGGGATGCACCGCGATGTTCTGGCATCCTGCCTTGCGGATCTTGCCCAGGAGCATGGCGACGCCGTTGATGTAAGGTTCGCATCCCATGATACCGACTTGCGGGTTCTGTGCGGCTTGGTGGACCATGTGTTCGCCGCCACCAAAGCCGGTTTCCAGCCAGACCGGTTTGCCACCGAACAGGGCGTTCAGGTCAAGCGGAATGCGGTCGGGATTCGCGTCCCAATCGATCGCACCGGGGCTGAGTGCCTTGAGGTCTTCATCCAGGTATTCCTGCTGGCTACTGCGCAGTCCCTTGCCCTTCAGCCGGCCATAAAAATTGCGCCACGGTGCGCCTGATTGGTGCTTGGATTTGGTTGGATCATCTTGTGTCATGGCCGCGCCTATGCCTTGCAAAGGGCGGCCGCGTCAAGTGACAGGCCGCCCTTTGTTGGTCATAACCTTTTGTCACCGCGTCAGAGCGCGTTCTGCAGCGCGTCGACCAGATCGGTTTTTTCCCAGCTGAACCCGCCATCTGCATCCGGGGCGCGGCCGAAATGGCCATAGGCGGCGGTGCGTTCATAGATGGGTTTGTTCAGCCCCAGATGTTCGCGGATGCCGCGCGGCGTCAGGTCCATCACCTTGCCGATGGCGGTTTCGATTGCTGTTTCGTCGACCTCTCCGGTGCGGTGGGTGTCGACGAGGATGGACAACGGGTGCGCCACACCGATGGCATAAGACAGTTGCAGCGTGCAGCGTTTCGCCATACCGGCGGCGACGATGTTCTTGGCCAGGTAGCGCGCGGCATAGGCGGCCGAGCGGTCCACCTTGGTCGGATCCTTGCCGGAAAACGCGCCACCGCCATGCGGAGCCGCCCCGCCATAAGTGTCGACGATGATCTTGCGCCCGGTCAGGCCGGCATCGCCATCGGGTCCGCCGATCACGAATTTGCCCGTCGGATTCACGTGCCAGACGGTTTCATCGGTCAGCCAGCCATCGGGCAGCACGTCGCGGATATAGGGTGCCACACGTTCGCGCACGTCATCCGGCGTCATCGAGGCATCCAGATGCTGGGTTGACAGAACCAGCGACGTCACCTCGACCGGCAGGTCGTTTTCATAACGCACGGACAGTTGGGATTTGGCATCCGGGCCCATCCAGCCTTCGGTGCCGTCCTTGCGCAGTTCGGCCAGGCGCCGCAGGATTGCGTGGCTGTATTGCAGGGGCGCGGGCATCAGCGCCTCGGTCTCGATGGTGGCATAGCCGAACATGATCCCCTGGTCGCCAGCCCCTTCGTCCTTGTTCTGGGCCGCATCGACGCCCTGGGCGATGTCGGCTGATTGCGCGTGCAGGAAGCTGTCGACATTCAGATTGGCCCAGTGGAACCCTTCCTGTTCATAGCCGATATCGCGCACACATTCGCGGGCGATGTCTTCGACACGCTGGATGACGGTGGCCGGGCCGCGCACCTCGCCGCCGATCACAACACGGTCGGTTGTGGCGAAGGTTTCGCAGGCGACGCGGGCCTGCGGGTCTTCGGCCAGGAATGCGTCGAGGATGGCGTCCGAGATACGGTCGCAGACCTTGTCAGGATGCCCTTCGGAAACGGATTCCGAGGTGAATACGTGGGTCTCGCGTGTCATTCGTGTCATGAAAAGTGCTCCGATGGTTAAGCCCACGCCACGTCAGGAAGCCGTTGTGGCGGGATTTGTCTTGGCGTTACATGGCAATCCGACCGTGGTCAACGCGCTTTTGTGACGCGTCGGGCCAACAGGCCGAACAGGGCAACAGTGATCAGCACGGCCAATGGCAGGTCTCCGTGGCGGGAATAAGGCGTGGGCGGGGCTGCACCGGGCAAGGGCGCATCCAGAAAGCCCGCGTGGCCCAGCGCCAGAGCATCGCGCAGTTGGCCACTTACATCAATCACCGCCGAAATGCCCGTATTGGCGACCCGGATCACGGGCAAGCCGAACTCGATCGCGCGAAACCGCGCCTGGGCGAGGTGCTGATAGGGCATCGAATAATCGCCGAACCACGCATCGTTTGTAGCATGCAGGATCCAGTCCGCACGGCGGGGTGCGGCGCGAATGTCGCGCGGAAAGATCGCCTCGTAACAGATCAGGGGAAGGACGTTGCCCGCCACCCCTGTGTCCATGAGCCGCGCACCCGGACCGGCGGAATAGCCATTTCCGGCGCGCGCGGCGAAGGCACTGATCCCGAACTCGTCCAGCCAATCGCCGAGCGGTATGTACTCGCCGAAGGGCACCAGATGGTGCTTGTCATAGCTCGCTTGCACCGCTCCGTCGGGGCCAATCAGGGCAAGACTGTTATAATACTGCATCGCGTCGCCGCGCTGCACGCCGAACAGAACCGGGGCGCCCTGTGCGGCCTCGGCCATGGTAGGGCGCAGGTCATCGGTCCAGTCCAGCAAGGTTGGCACGGCGGTTTCCGGCCAGATCACAAGGTCCGGGCGGGGCTGACCGGGGTTTGGGGCGGCAGCGGTCAGGTCGATCTGGCGGCGCACGAAATCATAGGCGTGGTCGGGATGCCATTTCAGGTGCTGCGGCGCGTTGGGTTGCACGAGGCGCAATGTGACGTCCCGATCATCCGGCAGGGGTGCGTTTTCCAATGCCTGCCCCGCAACGAACCCGCCAACCGCGCTGACCACGCCCAGCGCCACAAGCGACAGGCGCACGCGCGCGAACTGCCCCGGCACTGCGATCTGCGCCATCAGAGCGGCCATCAGGAAGGTCAACGCCCCCAATCCGCTGGCGCCAATGTAGGCGGCAAGCTGTGCATAGGGTGTGTCGATCCAGACATGCCCCGGATTGCCCCACGGAAACCCGGTGAAAACCCAGCCGCGGATCGCCTCGGCCCCGGTCAGGGCGAAGGCCACGGATAGCCAGCGAAGCGAGGGGGCGGATATGCGATGCGTCAGGGCCACCGCTGCTCCCCACAGCAGCGCAAGGCCGGCTGCCATGAAGAACAGCGCAAAGGGCGCCATCCAGCCATGCCGCGCGGCATCAATGAAGAACGGCTCGACCAACCAGGACAGCGTGACGCCAAAATAACCGGCCGCTAGCCCCCAGGCACGCCAACCCGCTTGCAACGGGGACAAGCTGCGCAGGATCAGGAATATCCCTGCCGCCAGTCCGATCAGAGTGAAGACAGGCCAGCCGAGGGGCGCGTGACCAAGGGACGCCACAGCCCCAAGGACTGCCGAAGCCAGCACCGCCCGAACACCTGCCAGACGGGGGCGATCAGTCATCAGGTTTTGACGGCACCCGCACCCGCAGACGTTTGATCCGGCGCGGATCGGCGTCGACGACTTCGATCTCGGGCCCGGCGGGATGGGCGATCACTTCGCCACGCGCGGGCACATGCCCGGACAACACAAAGACCAGACCACCCAGCGTGTCGACTTCTTCGTCGTCGATGTCGTCGCCACACAGGCCTATGCCGATCTCGGCCTCGAACTCGTCCAGCGGCGTCTTGGCTTCCGCCAGATAACAGCCGGGCTTTTCCTCGATCCACAAGGCGCCCTCTTCAAGGTCGTGTTCGTCCTCGATCTCGCCCAGCACCTGTTCGATCAGGTCTTCGATGGTCACAAGTCCGTCCACACCGCCATATTCATCAATGACCAGCGCCATGTGGATACGGTCGGTCTGCATCTTCTGCAAAAGCACCCCGATGGGCATCGACGGCGGCGCGTACAGCAGCGGGCGCAACAGCTTGTGCAGCGAAAAGGCGGGCATCTTGACGCCCGTCTGCCCGTTGAAGCCGTAATTCAGCGCAAGGTCTTTCAGGTGTACCAGTCCGATGGGCGTGTCCAGCGTGCCGTCAAACACCGGCACCCGGGTCAGGCCGCTTTCGCGAAACAACGCGACCAGTTCGTCCTTTTCGATATCGACAGGGGCCGACACGATTTCGGCCTTGGGCACCATGACATCTTCGACCCGCATACGGCGCAGGTTCATCATGCCCGGCGTGACAAACGGGGTCACGCCGTTGGTGACGGTCTGAGTGTTCTGAGGGGGTTCGCTTTCTGTATCCGTCGGGCTGAGTGCCCCGACGATACGACCGAAAAACCCGGTCTTGCTGCTTTCGGTTTCACTTGGCGCGCCTTGCGCTGCGTCAGAAGAACCGTCTTCGGTGTCGCCCATCTTTCCTTTTCCACAATCGCGCTCAATTGCGCCGCTTAGACTTTATATGGGTCTGAAATGCTCATCTTGCCAAGAATTTCAACCTCCAGCCCCTCCATCAGGGCTGCATCTTTGTCGTCTATGTGATCATAACCCAACAGATGCAATATGCCATGTACCAATAAATGGGTCACATGGGCGGGGAATTGCTTGCTCTGCGCGGCCGCTTCCTGCGTGCAGGTTTCATAGGCGATAGCAATATCGCCCAGTTCCGGATCCACGGGCGGATGGGGCACGGCGCCCGGTTGTCCGGCGGCGCGATCTTCGGACGGCCATGACAGCACGTTGGTCGGCATCGGCTTGTCACGAAAATCTCCGTTCAGCGCCGCGATCCGTGCATCATCGCACGCCAGCAGGCTGACCTCGAACGGGGTCTCATCGGGCGGGGTCAGGGACAGGTGATCTGCCACAGCCTGCGCCGCCTGTTCTGCCAGAGCTTCAAGCCCCACGGCCTCCCAGCGGTCATCTTCGACGATCACCTCCACAATCATGTCACGGGTCGCGCCGGTCGCGCTCTGCCTTTCGAACCATCGCCTTTTGTGCCGCGTCGTCATACGCCTCGATGATCCTGGCCACCAGCGGGTGGCGCACCACGTCTTTCGAGGTGAAATAGTTGAATGCGATCTGGTCGATCCCCTTCAGCAACCCTTCGGCATCGCGCAATCCGCTGTCCACGCCACGCGGCAGGTCGACCTGTGACCGGTCGCCCGTGACCACCATGCGCGAGCCTTCGCCCAGGCGTGTCAGGAACATCTTCATCTGCATTGTGGTGGCGTTCTGGGCTTCGTCCAGCACGACAAATGCATTGGCCAGGGTACGCCCGCGCATGAAGGCCAGAGGCGCGATCTCGATCCGCTTTTCCTCGATCAGCTTGGCGACCTGCTTGCCGGGCAGAAAATCATTCAGCGCGTCGTAAAGCGGCTGCATGTAGGGATCGACCTTGTCCTTCATGTCGCCGGGCAGATAGCCCAGCTTCTCGCCCGCCTCGACCGCCGGGCGGCTGAGGATCAGGCGATCCACATGCCCGCCCAGAAACATGTTCACACCCACCGCGACCGCCAGATAGGTCTTGCCGGTGCCCGCCGGGCCAATGCCGAAGGCCAGTTCGTTCTGAAACAGGTTCTGCACATAGCTCTTCTGCGCTTCGGTGCGGGGTTCGATGGTTTTTTTACGGGTCTTGATCTCGACCGCGCCGCCCTTGAACATCTCCATCTGGTCGCCGTCGCGGGTGCCGGTCCCTTCGTCGGTTCCGCCCATGCGAATCTCGGCGTCGATATCGCCCGCTTCGATTCCCTTGCCGCTTTCCAGACGCTGATACAGGGCCTGCAAGACTTCGACCGCCTTGGTGCGTGCGCTCGCCTCGCCGAACACCGCAAGCTGGTTGCCGCGCCGCACGATCTGCACGCCCAGATGGCTTTCGATATGGGTCAGGTTCTTGTCAAACTCACCGCACAGGTCGATCAACAGGCGGTTGTCGGGAAATTCAAGCAGCGCCTCTTCTGCGGATGACGCGTCGGGCGCAGCGGTCAGGTTTTCAAATCCCAATACGGGGTCTCCTGGTCAGATCCTATGATGTGATGGTGCCAAGTGCAGAGGGCGGGCGCAAGCCCCCATCGGAAATCTTCACAAATTCGACATGACGGGGCCGCGCCCTACCCGACCAACTCGCCCGCCAGCGAGTTCGGGGCACTGTCCACAATGCGCACCCGCCGCAGATCGCCCACCTGACCGTCCGGGGCATGGACGTGCACGGCATGCAGATGATCGGATTTGCCAACCATCTGCCCCTCAAGCCGACCCGTCTTTTCAAATAGGACGCCGACCTCTTTTCCGACCATGCTTTGCTGGATCGCACGCTGCTGTTCGGTGATCAGGGCTTGCAGGCGATGCAGACGGTCGGTCGCGACCGCGTCATCCACCAGCGCGCGTTCGGCGGCTGGCGTGCCGGGACGGGTCGAATACTTGAAGCTGTAGGCCTGCCCATACTTCACCTCACGGATCAGGGCCATCGTGTCTTCGAAATCCTGATCGTCCTCTTCCGGGAAGCCCACGATAAAGTCGCCTGACAACAGGATATCGGGACGCGCTTCGCGGATGCGTTCGATCAGGCGCAGATAGCTGTCCGCCGTGTGGCTGCGGTTCATCCGCTTCAGGATCTTGTCCGACCCGGATTGCACCGGCAGATGCAGATACGGCATCAGCTTCGCGCAGGTCCCGTGCGCCTCGATCAGATCGTCGGTCATGTCGTTGGGGTGCGAGGTGGTGAAGCGGATACGCTCCAACCCGTCGATCTTGTCCAGCGCCCAGATCAGTCGCGCAAGTGACCAATCGCCCCCTTCGCCCGCGCCGTGATAGGCATTGACGTTCTGGCCCAAGAGCGTGATTTCCCGCACGCCCCGTTCCACAAGATCACGGGCCTCATTCAGGATGCGGTCGACCGGGCGGCTGACCTCGGCCCCGCGGGTATAGGGCACGACGCAGAAGGCGCAGAACTTGTCGCAGCCTTCCTGCACGGTCAGAAACGCCGACGGGTTGCGCGCCGCCTTTTTCGCCCCATGCCGCACGGGCAGGTGTTCAAACTTGTCTTCTTCCGGGAAATCGGTGTCCAGCGCCTTTTCACCCTTCGCCACCTGCTCCATCATCTGCGGCAGACGGTGATAGGTCTGCGGGCCGACCACCAGATCGACCAGCGGTTGGCGGCGCATGATTTCCTCGCCCTCGGCCTGCGCGACACAGCCTGCCACACCGATTTTCAGATCGGGGTTGCCCGCCTTCAGACCTTTGAAGCGCCCAAGCTCGGAATACACTTTCTCGGCGGCTTTCTCGCGAATATGGCAGGTGTTCAGCAGGATCATGTCCGCATCATCAGGCGTGTCCGTTGCCACGTAACCGTCCGCGCCCAGCGCCTCGGCCATGCGTTCGCTGTCATAGACATTCATCTGGCAACCATATGTGCGAATGAAGAGCTTTTTCGGGTCGGACATGACGCGCAGTTCCTGCTGGATAGGGCGGTGGATCAGGCCCCGTTTCCTATAGCAAAGCCACGCCCCCCGCAACGCTTGCAAAACACCTTGATTTCATAGCATTTTAACCCGGATGCCACAGAATCCTGCGGCAAGAGAAAGGGACCGATGCGGTATCAAGGGCTGACAGATTTCCTGCGCACCGGGGACAAGGCGCTGGCCAAAGGGCCGGTGGCGATGATCTTTGCCGAAGATCTGGTCGAGGTGGAAAGCACCATCGCCCACCACCAGAAGGCCGGCTTTGCCGAGGTTCTGGTGTTTGCGCCCGACATGCTGGATCTGCCCGAAGCCGTCGAAGATACGATCCATCGGATTCCTTATGCCGTCGCCCGTGATGGGGCGGTGGAACATGCGGTCAACAAGATCATCGACGCCGCGCCCGGCACCTGGCTTTATTACTGCTTCAACGCCGAATACCTGTTCCATCCGTTCTGCGAAACCCGGTCGATCGGAGAGTTGCTGGCCTTTCACACCGAAGAACGGCGCGACGCGGTGCTGAGCTACGTCGTGGACCTGTATGCGGATGATTTATCGCAGCACCCAAACGCCGTGGCGTTGGATCATGCGTTTCTGGACAAGTCGGGCTATTACGCGCTGGGCCGACCGGACGACGACGGAAACCCAAGCGAGCGGCAATTGGATTTCTTCGGCGGGCTGCGGTGGCGGTTCGAAGAGCACATTCCCCCGGCCCGGCGCAAAATCGACCGAATCTCGATCTTCCGCGCGAAGAAGGGGTTGAAGCTGCGCCCTGACCACACATTCAGCGATGAAGAATACAATACCTATGCCTGTCCCTGGCACAACAACATCACGGTTGCGATTGCCAGTTTCCGCATCGCCAAGGCATTGAAATCAAACGCCGGGTCCACCTTCGACATCCCGACGTTCAAGTGGCATAACTCGACCCGCTTCGACTGGAACTCGCAACAATTGCTGGACCTTGGCCTGATGGAGCCCGGGCAGTGGTTCTAGGCCATCCGGGGCCGTCCCTTTACATTCCGACATGAACCTTTAGGGTCGGGGCATCATACAAGCACCCGCTGAGCCAGCGGCCTTGTCCATCAATCCCCTTACATCACGAGGCATTCATGACCGAAGTCACATCCGGCGCAACCGTGCGCATTCATTACACCGGCACCCTGGAGGACGGCACCGTGTTCGACAGCTCGCAAGGGCGCGATCCGTTGGAGTTCACTGTGGGGTCCGGCATGATTATTCCGGGTCTGGACAAAGCCCTGCCCGGTATGAGCGTCGGCGAAAAGAAACAAGTCACCATCGCCCCGGAAGAAGCCTATGGCCCGCGTCAGGACGAGGCGCTTCTGGAGGTGCCACGGGGCGACATTCCGGCCGAGATCCCTCTTGAAGTGGGTCTGCAGCTTCAGATGACCGGCCAGCAGGGCCAGCCCATCCCGGTGACGGTGACCGAACTGACCGACGACAGTGTGACACTGGACGCCAACCACGCGCTGGCGGGCAAGACGTTGATCTTTGATTTTGAAGTGGTCAGCGTTGCTTAAGCTGTTTTGAACGATGCGGGCGCGCGGGCTGCGCGCGTCCAGGGGGGCGTTGCCCCCGTGCGAAAGCCGGGCGGCTTTCGCCCTCCCCCAGGATATTTTTGGCCAGAAGAAACGAGGGGGCGTTATTTGCGGCGCAGCCGGATCACCACGTCGACTTTTGCGATTTCAGTGCCTGCAGGGGCTTTGGGAAGCTGTGCAATTTTCAGGTCTTCGTCCGGAGCGTCCATCAGCTCTTCGGTGTCTTCCCAGAAGAAATGCGGGTGGTTGGTGACGTTGGTGTCAAAATAGCTGCGCGCGCCGTTGACGGTGATTTCTCGCAGAAGCCCCGCGTCTGAAAACACCCGCAGCGTGTTGTAGACGGTGGCCAGCGACACCCGTTCATCGCTGTCGCGCGATGCTTCGTACAGGCTTTCTGCCGTCACATGGCGGTGCTGGCCATCGCCGATCAGAAGATGTGCCAGGGCGAGCCGTTGGCGCGTCGGACGCAACCCCGCGCTTGCCAGCCATGTTGCTTCTGTCGTGTCGCTGTCGTGGTCCATCGGTCGGGTGTCTTGTCCGCTGTGATCGTAGGTCGTTATCAAATATAAGGGCTGATATGCCAAAGTGCCAATAATTTCTGGTCGGAACCGTGAGGGGGCCGTTGGCCCGGACTGTTGCCCTGCGGTCGCGCATCAGCATGTGCGGGTGTGTACCCGCCCTTGCGTCCGGCTTGGGCCGGGTGATAGAGGGTGAAGGGAAGGCATACACAAGATATGGGGCGCGGGGAATGGCGGATTATCCGACGAGTTTCGACAAGGACGATCTTTTGAAATGTGCGCGGGGCGAGTTGTTCGGCCCCGGCAACGCGCAGCTTCCCGCCCCGCCCATGCTGATGATGGACCGCATCACGGATATTTCCGGCGATGGCGGGGCGCATGGCAAGGGTCATGTTCTGGCCGAGTTCGACATCACCCCCGATCTTTGGTTCTTTGACTGCCATTTTCCCGGCAACCCGATCATGCCCGGCTGTCTGGGTCTGGACGGTTTGTGGCAGTTGACCGGGTTCAATCTGGGCTGGCGCGGCTGGCAAGGGCGCGGGTATGCGTTGGGTGTGGGCGAGGTCAAGCTGACCGGCATGGTGCGCCCGGATCGCAAGATGCTGACCTACAAGATCGACTTCACCAAGGCGATCCAGACCCGGCGGCTGACCATGGGGGTTGCCGACGGGATTGTGGAAGCGGATGGCGAAGTGATCTATCAGGTCAAGGACATGAAGGTGGCCCTGTCCGAAAGCTGACAGGACAAAAGGATTTCCGGTGTCGGGCGCGACCCGTCACCGACACGTGAAGGAGTGCGCATATGCGTCGTGTGGTCGTTACCGGTCTGGGCATTGTCTCGGCCATCGGGAACAACAAGAACGAGGTTCTGGCCTCGCTCAAGGCTGGCAGATCCGGCATCACCGCGAACGCGGACATGGTCGAGCATGGCTTCCGCAGTCAGATCGCCGGCATGCCCGATATCGACATCACCGAACATGTGGACAAGCGCACGCTGCGTTTCATGGGGCCAGGTGCGGCCTATGCCCATATCGCGATGACCCAGGCGATTGCCGATGCCGGGTTATGCGAAGATGATGTGGTGAACCCGCGCACCGGGTTGGTGGCCGGCTCCGGCGGGCCGTCGACCAGCGCGATGTTTGCCGCCCACCAGACCGCGCTGAAAACCGGCGGGACCAAGCGGATTGGCCCGTTTGCGGTGCCGAAATGCATGGGATCGACGATTTCCGCGAACCTTGCGACCGCGTTCAAGATCAAGGGCATCAACTATTCGATCACGTCAGCCTGTTCGACCAGCTTGCATTGCATCGGCAACGCGGCCGAGCAGATCATGATGGGCAAGCAGGACGTGATGTTTGCCGGTGGTGGTGAAGAGCTGGACTGGACGTTGTCCTGCCTGTTCGACGCGATGGGCGCGATGTCGTCGAAATACAATGACACGCCCGAAAAAGCCTCGCGTGCGTTTGACGCGGATCGAGACGGGTTCGTGATCGGCGGCGGCGGAGCCATTCTGGTGCTTGAGGACCTCGACCACGCCAAGGCGCGCGGGGCGAAAATCTATGCCGAAGTCACCGGTTATGGCGCGACCTCGGACGGTCACGACATGGTGGCCCCGTCGGGTGAAGGTGGCGAGCGTGCGATGCGACTGGCGCTGGATACGCTGCCAGATGTTCGAAAAGTGGGGTATATCAACGCGCATGGCACCTCGACGCCCGTTGGCGATGTCGGAGAAGTGGAAGCCGTGCGCCGTGTGTTTGGCGAAGGCTCGACCCCGCCGATCAGTTCGACCAAGTCGATGACGGGGCACAGCCAGGGCGCGACCGGCGCGCAGGAGGCTGTCTATTGCCTCTTGATGCTGGAGCACGACTTCATCACCCCCTCGATCAACATCGAGACGCTGGACCCGGCCATCAATCCCGGCGAGATCGCCACCGAACTGGTTGAAAACGCGGGGCTTGATACGGTGATGACCAACAGTTTCGGGTTCGGCGGGACCAATGGCTCGATGCTTCTGAGCAAATACCGCGACTGATGTTTGAAACAAGACCGAGGAACTGACATGGCAGGGCTGATGCAAGGAAAACGTGGCCTCATCATGGGGGTTGCCAACAACCGGTCCATCGCATGGGGCATTGCGCAGGCAATGGCGAACGAAGGGGCGGAGCTCGCGTTTTCCTATCAGGGCGAAGCCTTTGGGCAACGGGTGCAACCGCTTGCCGCGTCGGTCGGGTCGGACCTTCTGGTGGATATGGACGTGACGAACGATGATGCGCTGGACAAGGGCTTTGACGCGCTTTGGTCCAACTGGGACAGCATCGACTTTCTGGTCCACGCCATTGCCTATTCCGACAAGAACGAACTGACGGGTCGGTTTGTCGACACCAGTCGCGCGAACTTCAAAAACTCGATGGATATCAGTTGCTATTCGCTGATCGAGGTGGCCCGCCGCGTCGCGCCCAAGATGACGGATGGTGGCACGATCCTGACCATGACCTATGGCGGGTCGAACCGGGTGACGCCGTTTTACAACGTGATGGGCGTGGCCAAGGCGGCGCTTGAGGCGTCGGTGCGGTATCTGGCGAACGACCTTGGTCCCGATGGTATCCGCGTGAACGCGATTTCGCCCGGCCCGATGAAAACGCTGGCAGGCGCGGCGATTGGCGGGGCGCGCAAGACTTTCCGCCATACCGAGGCAAACGCCCCCCTGCGCCAGAACGCGACACTGGAAAGCATCGGCGGCACAGCGGTCTATCTGGCGTCGGAATATGGCGCCTGCACCACGGGCGAGATCATCACCGTCGATTGCGGCTTCCACGTGCTTGGGATGCCGCAACCGGAAAACCTCTGACAAAGACGCTGATTACCGGTCTGCAGAACACCCGCCATCTTCGGCGGGTGTTCTGGATTGATGGCCCCCATGCCTTCTGCTTGCACCCCTTCCCCAACCGGTGCTTACTGGCAAAAACAGGTAGCGACGGGGAACGGGAATGGAGAACTTTATCGCGCGCGATGGCCTGACGCTGGCCTATCGGGATGAAGGCGAAGGCCTGCCGGTTCTGGCTCTGGCCGGACTGACCCGCAATTCGGACGATTTCAACTTCGTGGCGCCGCATTTGTCGGGGGTGCGCCTGATCCGCATGGATTATCGCGGGCGCGGCGCATCGGATTGGGGGCCGCATCAGACCTATACCGTACCGCAAGAGGCTGATGACGCGCTTATGCTGCTGGATCATCTGGGAATCGATCAGGCCGCGATCCTTGGCACCTCGCGCGGCGGATTGATTGCGATGGGGATCGCCGCCACCGCGAAAGACCGGCTGCTGGGCGCATGTCTGAACGATATCGGCCCCGTGATCGACCCGCGGGGGCTGGACTACATAAAGGGGTTCGTGGGACGCAAGCCATCGGCAAGGTTCTACAAGGATGCTGCCGCGATCCGGGCCGAGATCATGGCAGAGTTGGGTTTTCGCAATGTCACCATGGAGCGGTGGGAGGCCGAAGTGCGCCATCTGTATTCGCAAACGGAAACCGGGTTGAAGAACCGCTATGACCCGGCCCTGCGCGACGCTTTGCTGGAGGCTGGGGCGCAACCTGCACCGGACTTGTGGCCGTTTTTTGATGCGTTGCAGGGCCTGCCCGTGGCGCTGATCCACGGTGAGAACTCGGATATTCTGACCGATGACACGGTCGCCGAGATGCGGCGCCGTATTCCCGACATGCGCTATGCCCGCGTGACAGATCGTGGGCATGTTCCGTTTCTGGACGAACCCGAAGCACTTGAGACGATCCACGATTGGTTGGAGGATCTTCGTTGAATATCGACGACATCCGCGCGGCAGACTCCTGCCTTGACGGCCATGTGCGTCGCACACCTTTGCTTTCTTCGTCATTTTTGGACGAGATCGCCGGCAAGCGGGTCATCGTGAAACCCGAATGTCTGCAGCACACCGGGAGTTTCAAGTTTCGTGGCGCTTGGAATGCAGTCTCGAAACTGAGCGCAGCGCAGCGCAAACAGGGTGTCATTGCTTTTTCATCCGGGAACCATGCTCAAGGGGTTGCGATGGCGGCCAAGGCAATCGGTGCGCCGTCGGTGATTGTCATGCCCTCAGACGCCCCGCGCCAGAAAATCGACAACACCCGCGCGCTGGGGGGTGAGGTGATCCTCTATGATCGCGCGACCGAGGATCGGGACAAGATCGGCGCGCGGCTGGCCAATGATCGTAAGCTGACCCTGATCAAACCGTTCGACAATCCCGACGTGATCGCCGGGCAAGGCACGGTTGGGCTTGAGATTGCCGAACAAGCCCGCGCAATGGGGATCGCGGACGCTAGGGTTCTGGTTCCCTGCGGCGGAGGCGGGTTGACTTCGGGCATCGCGCTGGCGCTGGAGGCTGACGCACCCGACTTTCACGTGCACCCGGTCGAGCCGGAGGGGTTTGACGATGTGGCCCGCTCTCTCGTCTCGGGGCAGATTGAACGCAACCCGCGCTTGTCGGGGTCGATTTGCGATGCCATCATCACCCCATCACCGGGTGAACTGACCTTTCCCATTCTGAAGCGCCTTTGCGGGCCGGGTTTGTCGGTGCCAGACGACGATTGCCTGCGCGCCATGACCGCTGCCTTCAACCACCTGAAAATCGTCGTTGAACCCGGTGGTGCGGTGGCGCTGGCCGCTGCCCTGTATCACGCTGACCAGATCGACGGTGACAGTGTGATTGTCGTCGTGTCCGGCGGCAATGTCGACTCGCCGGTCTTTGCCGACGCCCTGACCCGCTTCCCCTGACCGGAGGACCATATGACAGATTTCACGATCGCCTCGTTCAACGTAAAGAACCTGATCGGACCCAATCAGGAATATTACGAGTTTCAAAGCTACACACCCGAGGAATATGCGTGGAAACGCGACTGGATGGCTGATCAACTGATGGCGCTGGACGCCGACATCATCGGGTTTCAGGAGATCTTTGAAGAAGACGCCCTTCGCGATGTGATCGGCGAGGCGAACAAGCGCGTCGCGGCCCTGAATGCCGCGACCATCCCTGACAAGTCCAAGGGCTATCACCGCAAGGCGATCTTCCGCAAACTGGCCGTTCGGCCATGGGACATGGACCATCTGGCCTTTGCGCCCAACGCCGCAGACGAAGGCCCCGGTCAGCGCCGTCCGGGTGTCGCGATCCTGTCGCGCTTCGGCTTCACCGAGCCCCCACAGGTCATTCAGGATATGCCCGAACCGCTGACCATCCCCTTTACCGCGCTGCGGGGGCTGGATGATGACGCGGGGCATTATACGCTGCGACGTCTGTCGCGCCCGATCCTGCGCGCCCGCATTCCTGTCGGCGATCAGGTCATCACCGTATTCAACTGCCACCTGAAATCGAAACTGGGCGAATACATCCGCCCCCCCGGCGCGGAGTTCGCCCCTGAAGAGGATTTGACCAACTATGACCCGGTCGGGCGTGCGCTCGGGTCAGCCCGCGCCGCCATGCGCCGGATGGCCGAAGCCTGGGTCTTGCGCAGTTTCATCATCGAGGAGTTGCGCCAGAACAATCCGGTCGTCGTGATGGGCGATTTCAACGATGGTGAACATGCGGTCAGTTCGGAAATCATCTCAGGCGAAGTGCCGTTCAAAAATTATGCGTGGATGCTGCGCCATGATGCCAAGTCAGACCGCGACCGTTATTCGAAAGAGGAAAGCATCCAGATCACGCGCGCAGTCGAAGCCGTGCGCCTGCACTCTGCCGAAAAGCTCTTTGTGCGGAAATCCTTGCGCGACATGGTCTATACTTCGGCCTTTGCAGGGGTGTTTGAAAGCATCGACCAGATCTATCTCAGCCGTCATTTCCACCCGGAGAACGCCAACCGCATCGCCGACATGACCTATTTCAGCGTGCTGAATGACCATATCACCGATGGCTCGCACCCCGAAGCGCCCTATAACAAGCTGGCGTCGGATCACGGGCAGATCATGGCCTATCTGACCATGCTTGGTGACAAGGACGAGCCGCGCCGGTGATCATCATTCCCGATCAGGGCGGCGTGGTGCTGCATGTGGCCGAAAGCGGCGCGCCGGACGGCCCGGCCGTGGCGTTCGCCCATGCGCTGGGGTCTGATCTGACGATGTGGGACGCTGTGGTGGCGCGATTGCCGCAAAGCCTGCGTCTGATCCGCATGGATATGCGCGGTCATGGCAACAGCCCCTGCCCCGATGGCCCCTATCCGATGGGTGACTTGGTGGGCGATGCGGCGCGCAGCCTGGATCGGCTCGGCGTGAGGGACTGCGTCTTTGTCGGCCTGTCCATCGGCGGCATCATTGCGCAAGGATTGGCGGCGGAACGGCTGGACCTTGTGCGGGGGCTGGTGATTGCCAACACCGCCGCCAAGATCGGCACACCGGCCATCTGGGCCGACCGCATCAAGGCCGTGCGCGAAGGCGGGATCGAGGCAGAGCTTGACGCCACCATGCACCGCTGGTTTTCCCGCGCAACCCAACGCGACCATCCCGATATCGTCAACGCCGCCCGCACCCGGATGCGCACCACGCCTTTGACGGGCTATCTGGGCTGCATTGAGGCGATTGCAGACACCGATCTTTACGAAAGCACCGCAAGGCTGCGCCTGCCCACACTGGCCGTCGCAGGGTCCGAGGATGGCTCGACCCCCGCCGATCTTGTGCGCGAAACCGCCGGGCTGATCCCCGGCGCCCGGTTCGAGCTGATCCGGGGCGTAGGCCACATGCCCCCGGTCGAAAAGCCGGATATGTTTGCAACCCTGTTGACCGATTTCCTGACCAGCATCGGGCATCTCTGACCGCTGCCCCGGCCCGCCACATGTTGCATTCGCGCTTGGCATTTGCCCCTCACCTGCGCCACCATGCCTGAAATTATGCCGAGGGGACACTGATGGACACTATCAAAGCCGCCGTTTGCCACAGCTTTGGCGCACCTCTGGTCATCGAGGACATAGCGATCCGGGCGCCCGAAGGACGCGAGGTCGAAGTCACGCTGGATGCGGTCGCGATATGTCACAGCGACATCTCGTATCTGGATGGCGATTGGGGCGGCTCTCTGCCCGCTGTTTATGGCCACGAGGCCGCAGGGCGCGTCACAGGACTGGGCGATCAGGTGCGGGGGCTGTCGGTTGGCGATCCGGTGGTGGTCACCCTGATCCGCGCCTGCCAGACCTGTCCAAGCTGCGCGTCGGGGTCGCCCGTCACCTGCGAAACGCCCTATGACGGCGATCAGGGGCCGATCAGGACGGCAGAGGGTGGCAGGCTGCACCAGGCCATGGCGACAGGCGGGTTTGCGGAACGGGTGGTGGTGGACCACAGCCAGGTGGTGCGCATCCCCGATGACATGGCGATGGATGTTGCCTCGCTTTTGGCCTGTGGCGTGATCACCGGGGTCGGGGCGGCGGTCAATGCCGCCCATATCCGCCCCGGTCAGGTCGTTGTGGTGATCGGCGCAGGTGGTGTCGGGCTGAACGCCATCCAAGGCGCGCGCATCGCCGGGGCGTCCCGCATCATCGCCATCGACATGAACGAAGGCAAACTGGACACTGCCATCGAATTTGGCGCCACACACGGGGTGCTGGCCACCGACGATGCCCCCTGGAAAGCCGCACGCCGCGCGGCCGGGCGTGGCGCCGATGCCGTGCTTGTCACTGTCGGGGCGTTGCCCGCCTATGACGCCGCCCCGCGCTACCTTGCCCCCGGCGGCAAGGTTGTGATGGTGGGCATGCCCCACTCTGGCGGGATGTCACGATACGAACCGGTGATCCTCGCCGCACTGGGTCAGGGCATGGTCGGCAGCAAGATGGGCGATGTGGTGATCCAGCGCGACATTCCCTGGATGATCGACCTGTACCAGCAGGGGCGGCTGAAACTGGACGAGTTGATCTCGGGCCGCTGGCGACTGGACCAGATCAACGAGGCGATTGCCGATACACGCGCAGGCGCGGCTCGTCGCAACGTTATCCTGTTCGACCGTAACTAGGAGGCTTTGATGCGCCTGCAGGATCTGGAAATTTTCGTGGTCGCGCCGCCTGCCCCCGGCTGGGGTGGACGCTATTGGATCTTTGTAAAACTGACAACGGATGATGGCATCACCGGCTGGGGCGAAGTCTATGCCGCCGCCGTTGGACCCGATGCCATGCGCGCCGTGATCGAAGACGTGTTCGCCCGCCACATGCAGGGCGAAAATCCCGAGAATGTCGAACTGATGTTCCGCCGCGCCTATTCCGCCGGGTTCACCCAACGACCGGACCCCACGGTCATGGGCGCGTTTTCGGGCCTTGAAATCGCGTGCTGGGACATTCTGGGCAAGGCGCGCGGGCGGCCTGTCTGGGCTTTGCTGGGTGGCAAGATGAACGACCGTTTGCGTAGTTACACCTATCTCTATCCCGATCCCGGCCATCCGCTGCCCGCGTTCTGGACCTCGCCCGAGATGGCCGCCGAAGCCGCGGCGACCCGCGTGGCGCAGGGCTTCACCGCGCTGAAATTCGACCCTGCAGGGCCCTATACGATCCGTTCAGGCCATATGCCCGCGATGCGTGACATATCGCGGTCGGTCGCGTTTTGCGCCGCCATCCGCGAAGCCGTAGGTGACAAGGCCGACCTGTTGTTCGGCACACATGGCCAGTTCACCACCGGGGGCGCGATCCGCCTTGCCCAGGCCATCGCGCCCTATGACCCGCTGTGGTACGAGGAACCGATCCCGCCGGACAACATTGCCGAAATGGCGAAAGTCGCCCGCGCCAGCCCCGTCCCGGTGGCGACCGGAGAGCGTCTGACCACAAAGACCGAATTTGCCGAAGTTCTGCGGCAAGGCGCGGCGTCCATCCTGCAACCTGCCCTTGGGCGCGTCGGTGGTATATGGGAAGCCAGGAAAATCGCCGCCATCGCCGAAGTGCACAATGCCCTGATCGCCCCACATCTTTACGCAGGCCCCATCGAATGGGCTGCCAACATCCATCTGGGCGCGTCCATCCCGAACCTTCTGATGGTTGAAACCATCGAGCGGGGAGGCGACTTCCACCTTGCCCTGATCGGCCAGACACTACGCTGGGACGCGGGTTATATCCTGCCACCCGACACACCTGGGTTGGGCATTACCCCGGATGAAGCCCTGATGCGCGCCCATCCCTACACCGGCGCCGGCCTGCATCTGGAACCGCAGGAAGCGCCGTGTCGTTATACCGACGAAAACTGTTTCGAGGGCGGGGCACCGGGGCAAAAGGTGTGAGCGTCTAGCGCCATACAAGCAGTTTGAGTCTAGTAGAGTTTTATGTCTGGCGATCCCTGAAGGACTCGAACCCTCAACCTGCTGATTAGAAGTCAGCTGCTCTATCCAGTTGAGCTAAGGGACCGCACGACGAAGCCTTACCCCCGCCGCGCGTCCCGTTTCAACCGAAAACCGGCGGATCAGCCCTTGATTTGCTTGGCAACCACCCACGAGACGGGCAGCGCCACGACAAAGCCGGCCACGGCGGCATAGATGATGGGCTGTGCTGTATCCATGCCGACGGTCAGGGCGGCGATGATGAAGATCCCGGCCAGCGTTGCGCCAAGCAGGATATAGATGACAGCGGCGAGACGGAACATGGCATACTCCTTGCAGATATTCGCGAATACGCACGTGTTGTGGACCCGGCGCGACTGCATCTCTTTGATCTGGATCAGTCGCCGATCATTGCCTTTGCGACAAAGTAGCTCACCGGCAGACCGATGACGAACCCGACCGACGCCGCGCCCAGCAAAGGCCACAGGCCAGAGACACCGTTGACCAGCGCGACCACCACAAGCACCGATGCCAGCGTGGACCCGATGATCCCGTAAAATGTCATGACGATCTTAAAAAGCGGTGAACGCATGTGGGGCCTCCTGTCCGGCGGCATATCCGACCGGCACCGCCCTGCCTACTTCTTCTTCACAAACTGCGTCAGTATGACAATGCGCTGCCCTTCCACGCGGCCCTCGATATGCTCGGGATTGTCCGCCACAAGGCTGATCCCGCGCACCGCCGTGCCGCGCTTCGCGGTGAACCCCGCGCCCTTCACGGGCAGGTCCTTGATCAACACCACATTGTCGCCCTGCTCAAGCGTCGCCCCATTGGCATCCTTGTGCTGGGACGCGGCGGCCTGATTGTCGACCCACGCCTGCGTGTCCTCGTCCAGATACAACTGGTCCAGCAAATCCTGCGCCCACGGCGTGCCCAGTCGCTTCAACATCCGCGCTGACAACACCTGAACCGCCCGATCCTCGGACCACATCGAGGACGCAAGCCCCCGCCAATGGGTCTCTTCCGGCGTGCCGTCGATCTGGGCGGCACAGGTGGTGCAGATTTCAACCGAGGCGTCAGCGGGTCCGCCGGGGACGGGGAAACTGGATAGAGGCGCGTCTGAGGCGCAGAGGGGGCAGGTCATGAGGGTGGCTCCGGGGTTGGGTGGTGTCCGTATACGGAGCTATGGGGAAGAGGGGAAGGGGAGTGGGCTTCACATTGGAGCATCAAAGACGCGCTGCAACTGAAAGACATCAGCCTTAGTCAGCATTTTGATCAACATTGGAACGGAGCCAGTCGGGAAGGTCGTCTCTTGGACCGGGAAGCGCACTGTTGAAATCCTTATGCGCAAGAAAACGCTGTTTGAACTCTTCAAGTCGAGCCGCCTGTGATTGCTTTCCCAAGTATAGCAATTCCAAAAAACCCCTTTCATCTGGCAATGGCCGTACAACATCGCGACATATGTGAGTGTCTAAAACATCCGCGTGGAATGAGAACAAGAACGCCCAGATCCCATCAATCGCATCGGTGGTTTGACCTCTTGTAATCGTCACCGTCGTCGGATCTAGTTTGGTTCTCAAATCAAAATGCGCGATGTGCTTTGACGCGAATCTGCGCGATCCTTCACAATTTCTTTGAAGCATCTCGAACTTACTTTGATACGCCTTTCGGTCATTGGGTTCACAAAAATCAACAAGACATCCAACTGAGAGATTAGTGTTCCCGCGCCGCTTGGGTTGGTCAGTAAGCGCGCGAATTCTCGTGAGCGTGGCGTCCCAAAGCAAATTGCCAAGCAATACAGAAACAGCAGGTGATGTTTCACTAAGAAACCTCGCCCTTTCCTGTGATGAGCCGAAAAAGTACAAAAAAGAACGCCAAGCGATGTCCATTGTGTAAACGGCTTCGCAGACATTCTTCAGGATTTCACTTTGTTCTTCACTCAAACTAATCTTGCTCATCAAGCAACTCAACCCAACCAAACTATTTTTGGGTAGAATATGCGTTCCGAGTGTTCATGCAAGGACATCGCCTGACCCTGGGTGGGCGGAACGCCCTCCCGTGGGGAGGGTCGGGCGTTGTCCGGTCTATCGACCGGACGTGCGGCTAGCGTTGGGGAGGCCCGACGGGTTAGCGGTCCTGATGAGAGTATAGGATGTTTGGGAACTGGGCAACGGCAGCGAAAGAGCCGCCACGGGGTGCGCACGCGATTTGCTTCGCAATTCGCTGCCGCGCACTGAACGAAAAGGCCGCTTGCGCGACCTTTTCATTCTCAATCATCCATCTTAAGCGCTGAAATAAACGCCTCTTGAGGAATATCCACTTTCCCGAACTGGCGCATTTTCTTTTTCCCGGCCTTCTGCTTCTCCAGCAGTTTTTTCTTCCGGGTGGCGTCGCCGCCATAGCATTTCGCGGTCACGTCTTTGCGTAGGGCGGAAAGAGTCTCGCGCGCAATCACCTTGCCGCCAATCGCCGCTTGGATCGGGATTTTGAACATGTGGCGGGGGATCAGGTCTTTCAGCTTTTCGCACATCGCCCGGCCACGCAGTTGCGCGCGGTCGCGGTGGACCATGGTGGACAGCGCGTCAACCGGTTCGTCGTTTACCAGGATCTGCATTTTCACAAGGAAATCCTCGCGATAGCCCAGCATCTGGTAATCAAACGACGCGTAACCTTTTGTTACGGATTTCAGGCGATCATAGAAGTCGAACACAACTTCATTCAGAGGGAGGTCATAGACAACCATCGCCCGCGACCCGGCATAGGTCAGGTCCATCTGGATGCCACGCCGATCCTGGCACAGTTTCAGCACGTCGCCCAGATAATCGTCGGGCACAAGGATCGTCGCTTTGATGCGCGGCTCCTCGATATGGTCGACGGTCGATGGGTCGGGCATGTCGGCAGGGTTGTGCAGCTCGATCATCGAGCCGTCTTTCAGAAAGACGTGATAGATCACGCTGGGCGCGGTGGTGATCAGTTCGATGTCATATTCACGTTCGATCCGGTCGCGGATCACTTCAAGGTGCAGAAGACCAAGGAAGCCGCAGCGGAAGCCAAAGCCCAGCGCGGCTGAGGTCTCCATCTCATAGCTGAACGACGCGTCGTTCAGCGCCAGTTTCTCAATCGATTCGCGCAGGTCTTCGAACTCGGCGGTATCAACGGGGAACAGACCACAGAACACCACGGGCTGCGACGGCTTGAAGCCCGGCAGCGCCTCTGTCGTGCCCTTCTTCTCGTGCGTAATGGTGTCCCCCACGCGCGTGTCACGCACCTGTTTGATGGACGCGGTCAGGAACCCGATTTCGCCCGGGCCCAACTCGTCCACGGGCTTCATTGCAGGGGTAAAGACGCCAACCCGATCCACGGGGTAAACCGCGTTGGTCGACATCATCCGGATGCGCTCGCCCTTTTTCAGCTTGCCGTCGATCACGCGGATCAGGACGATCACACCCAGATAGGCGTCATACCAGCTGTCCACCAGCATCGCCTTCAAAGGCGCGTCAGCGTCACCTGTCGGCGCGGGCAGATGGGCGACGATGGCCTCAAGAGTCTCGTGGATGCCCTGCCCGGTCTTCGCCGACACCTGAATGGCGCCCGAGGCGTCGATGCCGATCACGTCCTCGATCTGCTCGGCCACGCGATCACAGTCGGACGCGGGCAGGTCGATCTTGTTCAGAATCGGCACGATCTCGTGATCCGCGTCGATGGCCTGATAGACATTGGCCAGCGTCTGCGCCTCGACCCCTTGGGTCGAATCCACCACCAACAGCGAGCCCTCGACCGCACGCATCGAGCGGCTGACCTCATATGCGAAATCGACGTGGCCCGGGGTGTCGATCAGGTTCAGCACATAGGTCTCGCCGTCATCCGCCCTGTATTCGATGCGAACGGTGTTCGCCTTGATGGTGATCCCGCGCTCGCGCTCGATATCCATACTGTCAAGCATCTGTTCCTTCATGTCCCGCAAGGACACGGTGTTCGTCTCTTGAATCAGACGGTCGGCAAGCGTGGATTTCCCATGGTCGATATGGGCCACGATCGAGAAATTGCGGATGTGTTTCAGGTCGGTCATAGTGCAGCGTATTATAGGGATTTTGGGGGCGGTCAAGCACCGTTGATCTGATTGGGGTCTGACCATAGGCTCACTGACATTGAATCGAAGAAACTGCGGGCAGGTTTTAACGATGGAAAGCTTTGAAGAGTTTGAAGAATGGTTCCAGCGTCAAGGCAAAGACGTCCGTAACTTGATTTCTGTTCGCGCCCTGATACGTGAATTTCCGTTGTTGGACGCAGCCGAGATCAAACTGGCATTCGACCAGAAAACTAAGACCAGATTTGTATTGGCCGCTCTGCGGTGCCTCACGGCTGCGGGGTCCGTGATAGTGTATCCGTCTTCCGAGACCCGACAAGCCGCGCGGGCCGCAGCGCAAGCCGCCGACCACATAGTTGCGGACACCCTCGCGGCGGGCGACACCGGCGATGAACACGCGAACCTAAACCATGATGCGATCTATCCGTATGCTGAGATTGTGCGGCGCGCGATGAGGCTTGCGATGGATGTGATGTCGGAGATGGGCGTGAAGAAAGCGATCCGCCTCAAGTTAGAAATGCAAAACGCAATGATAGCGGACAGTGAAATAGAGTTCGACAAGCTGATGGCAACGCCTTTGTGGGGGATCGCTGGGGAGCCTTAATGGTTGTCGACTGACGCGCCGCACGCTCATCGATTGACCGCATCTAGCGATCAGTGGCGATTCTGGCGCGACTGGCTTCAAGGCTTTCTCGATGGCAAGCCGCTCGATTGGGAACTTCAGCGCCGCGTGGCAGAAATCCCTGATGCCGATTGGGAAAAGGGGCCGGAGCATATCGCAGAGAAGATCGAGGAAATTCGCAATGAGTTTGGCGCCCCAAATCTCGACCCAGGTCAGGTATTGGGACAAGCGAAACGGCTCGCCGCCACGCCCAAGACTACCTATTTGATAGCAAGCCAAACCGCATCAGCTATTGAAGTATCAATCCACGATTTTCTGAACACGCAAGAAATAAACCAACTCCCGGACTGCCTCACTCCATTACACAATCTGCCCCCGCTGTTGCGATCCATGGCGCAGCACGCGCAAGATGCGGAGCGGATCAAGGTGCTGGAAACAGAAATCGAAAACCTAGTGAGTGAAGTCGCGCGACTAACCAAAGCACTAGAAGAAGCTAAATCAAAGCCATTGAGGCAACGAGCCGCAGAGACTGCGGTTCTTACTACAGTTGCAATTGCGACTACCGGGTTCTGGTCATCGGTTATCGCTGGGATTAGCTATATGACCGGCGTCGAAGACATTGCAACTCTCCTCGAACGGTTCAGCGCCATTGGACAGGAGCCTCCTAGTATTGAGCAACTGGCTCCACAACAATTCCCGAAAACCACTGACATATAACCGCGCCTGAGCCTGGGTGGACGTAACGCCCTCCCGTGGGTAGGGTCGGGCGATGTCCGGCCTAACGACCGGACGGAACTTCGCAAGTGCCCCCTACCCCACCGGCAGCACATTCCTTCGCACCATCGTCCTCAGCGTAAAACTCGACCGCATCCGCCTTATCCCCTCGACCCGCATCAGGCGGTGTTCCATGAACTCATCGAAGGCGGTCAGGTTGGCGACGACGACGCGCAGGATGATGTCGCGGTTGCCGCTCATCAGATGACATTCCATCACCTCTTCCATGCGTGACACGGCGCGCTCGAACTGGGTCAGGGCGTCGCGGTTCTGACTTTCCAACTCGACCGAGATAAAGACCGATACCGGCAGCCCCAGCTTCGCCTGATCGACCCGTGCGCCATAGCCGGTGATCACGCCCGCCTCTTCCAAAGCCGCGATGCGGCGGGCACAGGGGGTTGGGGACAGGCCGACGGAATCGGCAAGCTCGCCCAGCTTCTGGCGGCCGTTTTCCTGCAAGGCGGCGATAATGCGGCGGTCGATGGCGTCCATCAGAAAAATCCCGTCTTTCTGCGTCATTTCAGATGATATCACCAAAATTCAAATCCCACACGCCGATTTTTAGTGATTTTCACCGGCTGACTTTGGGTAAATTCACGACAAATGCGGGAGGATCTCATGAACATTACACAAGTGGCCTCGGCCACCCATGAAGAAGTTTATCGTGTCGAAGACGCAAGCTGCGGTCTTGTCGGGTTCATTGCCATTCATTCAACGGTTCTGGGGCCGGCGGCGGGTGGGCTGCGGATGCGCCCCTATGCCAGCGAGGACGCCGCGCTGACCGATGTGCTGCGCCTGTCGGAAGGCATGACCTACAAGAATGCGGCGGCTGGATTGCGGTTGGGCGGCGGCAAGGCCGTGATCATTGGCGACCCCGCGACGCTGAAGACACCCGAGTTGCTGCACGCCTTCGGGCGCGCGGTCGAAGCCTGCGAAGGTCGTTACTGGACGGCCGAGGACATGGGTATGAGCCCCGCGGACATGGCCGAACTGGCCAAGGAAACCGGTTTTGTCGCCGGTCTGTCGGATGGGGCGTTTGCGTCGGGCGATCCGTCGCCGATCACCGCGCGCGGAATCTTCAACGCCGTGCGCCGCGTGGCGTTGCACCAGTTTGGTGATGCCGATCTGACCGGGCGGACCGTGTCCGTGCAGGGTCTGGGCAATGTCGGCTGGAACCTGTGCGAATTGCTGACCGATGCGGGCGCCAAGCTGATCGTCACCGATATTGATACCGGGCGCGTTGACGAAGCCACCAAGGCGTTCGGTGCGCAACCGGTGGGTCTGGATGACATCTATGCGGTTGAAGCGGACATTTTCGCACCCTGCGCCATCGGGGGCATCCTGAACGCCGACACGATTCCGCAGTTGAAGGTCAGGGCCGTGGCTGGTGGCGCCAACAACCAGTTGGCCACGCCTGAGGATGCGGAACGGCTGGTAGAGCGCGGCATCCTTTATGCCCCGGATTTCGTTGCCAATGGCGGCGGCATCATCAACGTTGCGACCGAGGTTCTGAAAATCGAAGGCCGGGTCGACTGGGTGGCCAGGAAACTGGACGCGCTGGACGACACGATGGAGGCGATCCTGTCGGAAGCCGCCAAGCAGGGCGTCAGCCCCGCCGCCGTCGCACAGGACGTGGTGGCCAAGACCATCAAGGCCCGCGCGGCCTGACCCCTTGCGGGGAAGGCGTTGCCGCGCCTTCCCCGACCGCTTAGGCTGGCGTCGATGCTTGTTGTGAATCGGACGCCATGGCCCACCCTCCTTCCGACATTCTGACGATTACACTGAATCCGGCCATGGATATGTCCACCGGCGTGGATGCGGTCCGCGCTGATGAAAAGCTGCGATGCGATGCACCGGTGCTGGACCCGGGCGGCGGCGGGATCAATGTGGCCCGCGTGATCTGCCGCATGGGCGGGCGGGCCACCGCGCTCGTGGCGCTGGCCGGGTATCGCGGGCAGGAACTGGCCGCGCTTCTGACGCGCGAGGGTGTGCCGACCGAAGTGTTTGAATTGAACGGTGAAACCCGGCTCTCGCTTGCCGTCACTGACCGGCAGGCGGGCAATCAATACCGTTTCGTCATGCCCGGCCCGGTCTGGACCCAGACCGACGTCGACGCCCTGTGCGACCGACTGCAAACCGCCATCCAGCCCAGCATGCAGGTCGTTCTGTCCGGCTCGCAACCGCCGGGCGTGCCGGATGGCTTTCCCCGGATGCTGGCCGGGATCACCCGCGCCCAGGGCGCCATTCTGACACTGGACACCTCGGGGGCGGCGCTGGCCGTGCAGGCCTCGGACCTGGGCGCGGCCCCCGACATCCTGCGACTGGACGGCGCGGAAAGCGAGGCGCTGGCCGGGCGACGCCTTGGGTCGCTGCACGATGTGGCCGGGTTCGCCCGCGAACTGGTCGGCAAAGGTTACGCACGCGCGGTGGTTCTGGCGTTGGGGGCCGAGGGATCGGTGCTGGCCACGGCCGGGACGCTGCTGCATGCCGTCACCCCACCCGTGCCGGTGGCAAGCAAGGTCGGCGCGGGAGACAGCTTCGTCGGGGCCTTCACCCTGACCCGCGCACAGGGGGGCGATTGGTCCGACGCCCTGCGCCACGGCACCGCCGCCGCCAGCGCCGCGGTGATGAGCCCGGCGACCGAATTGTGCCGGGATCACGACCTGCGCGCCTTACTGCCGCAGGTGAAAATCACGCAGCTGTGATGCGCGTGTCAAATTGCATCGAACCCTTTTAACGTGTATGATCTGTCCCATCAGTCAGGCATCCAAGACCTGAAACAGGAAGCAGATTTCGACGAGGGCAGCCATGAAACGGGTTCTTCTTTCCATCGCGTTACTTTCCGTCATCCTTCCCAGCCAGGCGGCATTCGCCGGCGGGTCGATCGAACGGGCATGTCTCAACGCCAATCGCGCCGCCGCATCGCGCACGCTGTGCGGCTGTATCCAGAAGGTCGCCAATTCCATGCTCACCAATACCGAGCGTGCCAAGGTGGCAAAATTTTTCAAGGATCCGCACCGCAGTCAGGCGCTCCGCCAATCCGATCGCAGCTCGGATGAGCGGTTCTGGAAGAAATACAAGCAATTCGGTCAAACGGTGACATCTTACTGCCGCTAACCGCGACTTAGGTCAAAGCCGCAATCAAACCCCGTGCGGCGGCCTCGACGATGTCCAGAGTCTGATCGAAATCCCGTGTGTAATAGGGGTCCGGCACGTGGTCCTGTCCCAATTCCGGTGCGAAATCGGTGAACAGAACCACCCGGGCGTGTTCTCCGTCTGGCCGCATCTGCTCCAGAGCGGCCTTGTTGTTGTCATCCATCGCCACAATCAGATCGAACCGGGTGAAATCCGCACCACACACCTGACGGGCGCGCAAAGCTGACAGGTCATAGCCGCGCTTTTGCGCAGCCTTCTGCATCGGACCATAGGGTGGATCACCCACATGCCAATCAGACGTGCCTGCGCTGTCAATCTGCAACACCAATGACGGATGATCACCCGCCAATTCACGCAACACGGCCTCTGCGGTGGGCGACCGGCAGATATTGCCCAGACAGACGAACAGAATGCGATGGGTCACGGCATCGACCTTGAGGCGCGGTCGCGGTCCGTCACGCTTGCCCTTTCCGCCACTGCATTTTCATGTAAAGCCGCCCACCCGCCAGTTCCTCAAGCATTTGCGCCACCCGCTTTTCACGGGTTTCGGGCCGTTTCGCACGGGCAATCCACGCCAGGTAGTCGTTGCGCTGGTAAGGCGGGCGCGCCTCGTAAGCATCGCGCAGCCCACCTGCGCGCAATCGCGCGTCAATATCAGACGGCATGGGTTGGATCGGTCGCTGTAATGCCATGCCATATCGTTTCATCTGCACGGGGATCACGTCAAGCCCACCCGGCCCCGCGCATACGGGCATGGCTTTGCCCATTCGCCGCACGGCCCCTTGCAAACACCTGACAAGGTCGTCACAAGCGCGCCATGTCGCGTGTAAAACCCTATTCCATGTCCTGCCCGATCTCGCGGTCCCTTGACTTGTTGGGCAATCGCTGGGCGGTTCACGTGCTGCGCGAACTTCACGCGGGCCCGGCCAGCTTCGCACAGATCAGGGCAGGCCTGCCCGGCATCGCTTCCAACATGCTGTCCGTGCGCCTGTCCGAACTCTGCGCCGCCGGGTTGATTGCCAAATCCCACCGACTTTACACGCTGACCGAACGCGGCCTGTCCACCCGAGCCATCCTGTTCGAACTGGCCCGCTTTGGCCGCCACCAGCCGGTTCCGGACGCTCCGGCGGACCCGGAAAACGGCGCACATCGCGCGGTCATTCTGGCCGGTGCCATTGAACGCGCCGCCGGACCACTTGACGACATCCGCGCGGAGATCCTGCTGGACGGCGAGCCATTTTCGCTGACCGTCACCGGTGGGCGCGCCGCGCTTCAGTCCGGCACCATGCCACTGGCCCCGGTGCAGATCGCCTTTGACTGGGCAGATGTCGAAGCCGTGGCCCGTGGCGACCTGCGCGTCGCCAATTTCGCCGCCGAACGCGAGATCACCGCCGAAGACCCGCTCCAGGTCGCCGCATTGCTGGATCTGCTGCAAAAGGCAATGGACATCTATGGGGGCTTCAAGTGAGCCATATCGTCATCCTGACCGGTGCTGGCATTTCAGCCGAAAGCGGGCTGGGGACGTTTCGCGACAAGGATGGGCTGTGGACGAAATACGACCTGAACGAGGTCGCCACACCAGAAGGCTTTGTCCGCAATCCCGATCTTGTCCACGCGTTCTATAACGCGCGCCGGGCGAACTGCCGAAATGCACAGCCGAACGCGGCACATGCGGCCTTGGCCCAACTTCAAAATGAACACGGCGGTCGCGTGACCATCGTAACGCAAAATGTCGACGATCTGCACGAGCGCGCCGGCGCCACCGATGTGATCCATATGCATGGCACGCTGTCCGGTGCGCTTTGTGCGGACTGCGATCATCGTTGGGCTGCGCCACTGGCCATGTCCACCGATGACCCCTGCCCCACTTGCAAGGAAACGGCCACCCGACCCGACATCGTCTGGTTT
This sequence comes from Aliiroseovarius sp. S2029, assembly GCF_023195575.1. NCBI lineage: Bacteria > Pseudomonadati > Pseudomonadota > Alphaproteobacteria > Rhodobacterales > Paracoccaceae > Aliiroseovarius > Aliiroseovarius sp. S2029. The sequence continues at coordinate 214,119 of NZ_JALPQE010000002.1, read as the reverse complement.
GGCGAAATGCCGTATCACATGGACGAGATCTACCATCATCTGACAGGCGCTGATTTGTTTGTCGCCATCGGCACTTCCGGCAATGTCTATCCGGCCGCGGGCTTCGCCGCCGAGGCCCAGTCGGCCGGTGTCGAAACGATCGAGCTTAATCTGGAGCCGTCTGCCACCGCCAACAGCTTCGACACCGCGCGGTTCGGACCAGCCACCAGGATCGTGCCGCTCTGGGTTGCCGAGATTCTCGGCAGAACATAGAAAAGGGCCGCACCCGGAAAGGTGCGGCCCTTCAGGCGCAAAAAAACTGCTGCCCGATCAGTTCGTGGACGTGGTGTCCTGCTTCATCTGGCCACCCTTCATCTTGCCCTGACCCATTTTTCCATGCTGCATCCCGCCCCCCATGGGGTTGCGTTTCAGGTCAACGGGGATCTCGACCGTCATTTCACCGGCTTTTTCAAACACGAGCGTGACGCTGATGGTCGATCCATCCTCGAAGGGTTGGTTCAACCCCATGAACATCACGTGGTCACCGCCGCGTTGAAGCGCGTGCATGCCACCTGCGGCAACAGGAAAGCCCTCTTCGACCTCCATCATCTGCATCACGCCCTCGGCGGTTTCCTTGTGGGTGTGCAGCTCGACCCGTTTTGCCACGTCTGACTTTGCGGCAATCAGGCGGTCATCCTGGTCGCCATGGTTCATGATCTGAAAAAACGCCGCGCCCGCCATCGCGTTCATACCCGAGGCACGGGCATAGGCATCTTCGATCTTGATGTCGCCTTCGGCAAACGCAGGCAGGGCAAGCAGCGCAGCCGTGGTGGCGGCAAGAATGGTTTTCATAGGGGACATGGTTTCGTTCCTTTGGTCCGTCATTGCATAAATCTGAGGTATAAAGTCAGATCTGCGCCGGAGGGCCACGGGCAGACGGGGTCAGCGTGGCGCGCCCCTGATACGAGGCGCTGCGCAAGGGCGTTATACGGGCGACAATCCGCGCTTCGGGGCTGTGAACAACCGGAACAGCGAAAGCGGCTGCGAAAATCTGCGCCCCATCCGGGCAAAGATGCACCGATTCGATGGGTTCACCATCCGGGCCGACCACGACGGTCACCATGCCGACACCGGTGCAAATCACCATGTCCATGGCCTTGCCCAAATCCGGACTGCTGCCGCGCGCATGGGCCAGCATGAAACTGGCCGCGACCAGCATCAGAACCAGGACATATGCAGAAACGGCACGGATCATGGGAACAGAGCTAAGCCGTCTTTTCCCCGGGCACAAGCGACAAAAGGTATCAGTCCCGAACATGGAAAAACCGCCCAAAGCGGCAAGGCCAGGGCGGTTCAGGTCCGGTTGTTCCGGGTCGCACGCGGGCTTAGGCGGATGCCAGCGCCTTGGCGACTTCTTTCTTGATCTTCAGCGCGTTGGCCGACAGCTCATCATCCTTAGCTTTCGCCAGATACGCATCCAGACCACCACGATGATCGACCGAACGCAGCGCGGCGGCCGAAATGCGCAACTTGACCCCACGGCCCAGCGCTTCGGACTGCAACGTCACATCGTTCAGGTTTGGCAGAAACCGGCGGCGGGTTCTGTTCTTGGCGTGGCTGACATTGTTGCCAGTCATCGGGCCTTTTCCGGTCAATTCGCAAACGCGCGACATGGCTCTTTCCTTGCTTTCTCGGGCCAGATTGGTGATCTTTCCGGTGCGCCCTCGCGCCGTTCACGTCCAGCCGGTCAATACAAACGGGCGCCGCACTGGCAGCGCCCCAAATTCCGTTCGCGGTAATTAGACGCCTTCCATAGGCGCGTCAAGTGAGTCTTGCCCCTTCGGACATGATTTTCCCCTGCTCGCCCATACCCGGCTAGATGGCTTCTTCTGGCCAGAAATATCCTGGGGTGAATGCGCGCACGCGCAGAGGGGCAAGGCCCCTTCCAGGCTCACATCGTGAGCTACCGAATGCCATGGCGTCATTCCTCTCCCAGAAAGCCACCCGATTGCCGATCCCAAAGCCCGGCATAGGTGCCGCCCCGGGCCAGCAACGCGTCGTGGCTGCCGCTTTCGATGATCCGGCCCTGGTCCAGGACGACGATCCGGTCCATCTGGGCAATGGTTGACAGACGGTGCGCGATGGCAATCACGGTCTTGCCCTCCATCATTCCGTAAAGCGTCTTCTGAATGGCGGCCTCGACCTCGCTGTCCAGCGCCGATGTCGCCTCGTCCAGCACAAGGATCGGGGCATCTTTCAGCATCACCCGCGCTATCGCAATCCGCTGGCGCTGCCCGCCCGAAAGTTTCACACCGCGCTCGCCCACATGGGCGTCATAGCCGCGCCGCCCTTGCGGGTCCTCCAGCGACTGGATGAACTCATGCGCTTCGGCCCGTTCGGCCGCGGCAATCATCTGCGCTTCGGAGGCCTCCGGACGCCCATAAAGGATGTTGGCCCGCACCGAGCGGTGCAACAGGCTGCTGTCCTGCGTGACCATACCGATTTGCGCGCGCAGGCTGTCCTGTGTCACGGCGGACACGTCCTGCCCGTCAATCAGGATCCGCCCACCTTCGGGGTCGCGAAAGCGCATCAGAAGGTTCACAAGGCTGGACTTGCCCGCGCCCGACCGACCCACAAGCCCGACCTTTTCCCCCGGCTGCACGGTCAGGGACACATTGTCCAATCCGCCCGATCCCTTGCCATAGTGATGCGTCAGCTTGTCGAACGTAATCTCGCCCCGGTCGATAACCAGATCCCGCGCGTCCTTGGCGTCCTGCAACTCGTGCGCCACGGCGATAGACCGCAGGCCCTCACGGATCACGCCCATATGCTCGAACAGGCGGATCGTCACCCACATGATCCAGCCCGACATCCCGTTCAGCCGCACCACCAGCGCCGAGGCGGCGGCAACCTCGCCCACCGACACCTCGCCCTGCGTCCACAGCCAGACCGCCGCGCCCAACACGCCCACGATCAGCAGGCCGTTCAACAGGTTCAGCCCAAAGCTGAGCTCGGTCATCAGGCGCAGGAACCGCTGGAACCTGAGCCGCAACCGTTTGAGCGACGACAACGCATAGCGTTCTTCACCCGCCCCTTGCGAGAACAGTTTGACGCTTTCGATATTGGCATAAGCGTCGACGATCCGCCCCGTCACCAGCGACCTTGCATCGGACCATTTCTCGGACGCCACCGACACGCGCTTGGCGATATAGCGCACGTAAAGCACATAGAAGACCAGCCAGACGCCCAGCGGCAGCGCAAGTCGGATGTCGACCTGCCCCAGAATGACCATCGCGCTCAGCACATATGTGGTGGCATAGAAGATGCCTTCGAAGAACATATAGGTGCTGTCCTCGACCGCCGGGCCAAGCTGCATCACGCGGTTCGACAGGCGCCCGGCAAAGTCGTTCTGGAAAAAGCTCAAGGACTGCCCCAGAAGGTGCCGGTGTGCCCGCCAGCGCACCTGTTCCTGCATGTTGCCGGCCAGGGTTTGTTCAAGAAAGAAACGGTTCAGCGTGATCGCCAGCGGTCTGAGGAAGATGATGAACACCGCCGCGATCAGAAGTTCGACCCCGTGTTCCCCCCAGAAACCTTGCGGCGTCGACAAGTTCATCAGATCGACCACCCGACCGGTATAGAAGATCAACCCGGTTTCAATCAGGGCGACCAGTACGCCGGTCAGCGCCATCCAGATCATCCATTTTCGAAACGGGCCAAAGTGCGATTTGAAGAACGCCCACAGGGTCTTGGGCGGCGTGCCTGTGTCATGCGGGGCAAACGGGTCGACAAGATTTTCGAAAAAACGGTACATGAAGGCGCTCCGTGCGCTTGGTGTAAAGATGTTTGGATGGGGCTGGCAACAGCCCATCAGGACCGCAGCTTACGCTTGATATGGGGTCCTGAAATTTCGCATCCGGCATCTCTCCTTCATGTTATTCTGGGACGCTACCCCAGTTGTTAGCGCCGATCAAGTCCGGCCAGGGGCTGTGGCAATGTAGATGAAAGGGGCGTTGCCCCTCGCGGCAGGGCCGCTCACCCCAGGATATTTGTTGGCCAGAAGAAACGGGCAGCGGTCAGGTGTCGGTGGGCAGGCGAAGCTGGGCAAGTATGTCCTCGGCGGCGCGACTGGCCGAGATTTCGCCGGCCGCCACCTGAGTGCCCAACGCGTCGATCCGGGCGCGCGTGTCTTTCTGGTTGAGCACGGACAGCAGCCCCAGGCGCACATCTTCTTCAAACCAGTGCCGTGCTTGCTGGGCGCGCCGTTTGGCCCAATGGCCGTGTTCGCGTCGCCAGTCGATCAGTGTTTGCATCTCCTCCCATGCGTCCGCCAAACCGTCTTGCGTGACCGCAGAGACCGTCATCGCCTTGGGAAACCCGTCCGGATCATAGGCCCGTTTGCGCAGCAGCCGCAGCGCGCCCGCGTAATCGGCGCAGGTGCGCATCGCGGTTTTTTTCAGGTCACCATCGGCCTTGTTGACCAGGATCAGGTCCGCGATCTCCATGATGCCGCGCTTGACGCCCTGCAACTCGTCGCCCCCCGCCGGCGCGAGCAGCAGAAGGAACAGATCGGACATTTCCGCGACCATGGTTTCCGATTGTCCCACGCCCACGGTTTCGACCAGCACGACGTCAAAGCCTGCCGCCTCACACAGCGCCACGGCCTCGCGGGTGCGGCGTGCCACACCGCCCAGTTGCGATTGCGACGGCGAAGGGCGGATAAAGGCGTTTTTCTCGCGGCTCAGTTGCTCCATCCGCGTCTTGTCACCCAGGATGGACCCGCCCGACCGGGCCGAACTGGGATCGACCGCCAGCACGGCCACTTTAAGCCCCTGCTCGATCAGGAACATGCCGAACGCCTCGATAAACGTCGACTTTCCCACGCCTGGTGTGCCCGACAGGCCGATGCGCAGGGCCTGGCGGCCCAGGGGTGCCAGTTGGTCCAGCAGCGCCCCGGCCTGCGCGCGGTGGTCGGCACGACCGCTTTCAACCAGGGTGATGGCCCGGGCCAGCGCCCGCCGTTCACCCGATTGCACCCGCCGTGCCAGATCTTGAATGTCCATGCTGCCTCCGACTTTCCGACTTCATGCCGCGTGGGACGCGGACTGTCCAGAGGGTGCAGCCCGCATCTGGACGATCAGGGCGCGAGGCCCGATAAGGGGGCATGACCCAGACCCTGCCGATCCACGACGTTTTGCCCGATCTGATACGGGCCATTGGGGATGCGGGGCGTGCCGTGCTGATGGCACCGCCGGGCGCCGGGAAAACCACCGTGGTGCCGCTGGCATTGCTGGACGCCGGCTGCTTCGACGGCAAGCTGGTGATGCTGGAGCCACGCCGACTGGCCGCCCGCGCCGCTGCCGAACGCATGGCGCAAACGTTGGGCGAGCCGGTGGGCGGCACCGTCGGCTATCGCATCCGGGGCGAAGCAAAGGTCAGCACCGCCACCCGGATCGAGGTCGTGACCGAAGGCATCCTGACAAGGATGCTGCAGTCGGACCCTTCGCTCGCCGGGATCGGCGCGGTGATCTTTGACGAATTTCACGAACGCTCCTTGAATGCCGATCTGGGTCTGGCGCTGACCTGGGAGGCGATGCAGGCCTTGCGCGACGACCTGAAACTGGTCGTGATGTCGGCGACGCTGGATGCCGAACCGGTTGCCCGGCTGCTGGATGATGCCCCCATCCTGCGCTCGGATGGGCGCGCCTTTCCGGTCGAAACCCGCCACCTGTCCGCCCCTTTGCCCAAAACCGCGCGCCTGCCCGACGCCACCGCCACCCTGGTGCGCGAGGCGCTGGCCCGAACCGAGGGCGGCGTTTTGGTGTTTCTGCCCGGCGAGGGCGAGATCCGTCGCACCGAAGCCGCGCTGCGCCCGCATTTGCGTGACGACTGTCATCTGCACCCGTTGTTCGGCGCGATGCCGTTTGCCGCCCAGCGCGCCGCGATCGCTCCTGCCGCATCGGGCCGCAAGGTCGTGCTGGCCACCGCGATCGCCGAGACATCCCTGACCATTCAGGATATCCGCGTGGTGGTCGATGCAGGCTGGTCCCGCCGCGCGCGCTTCGATGCCGGGTCCGGCATGTCACGGCTGGTGACAGAGCGCGTATCGAAAGCCGAAGCCGAACAGCGGCGCGGGCGTGCGGGTCGCGTCGCGCCGGGCGTCTGCTATCGGCTTTGGACCAGGGGGGAAGAAGGCGCGTTGCCCCCCTTTCCACCGGCCGAGATCGAAACCGCCGACCTGGCGCCCTTGGCGTTGGAGCTTGCGGCATGGGGGGCGCCGGACGGCGCGGGGCTTGCCTTTCTGACACCGCCGAACGCAGGCGTGTTGACCGAGGCGCAGGCGTTGCTGCGGTCTCTGGGTGCGCTGGATGCGACGGCGCGGATCACCACGCATGGGCGCAGACTGGTCCGCTTGCCCCTGCATCCGCGTCTGGGACATATGCTCGCCACTGCCGGACCTGACGCCGCCCCCTTGGCTGCGCTGTGGGGCGACCGCGATCCCCTGCCCCGCTCTGCCCCGGTCGATCTGTCACTCCGGCTGGAGGCGATCCGCGACCCGAAAGGATTTACCGCAAACCGGGGAATGACACCCAATCGCGGCACCATCGAACGAATTCGCACCGAGGCCAAACGCTTGCGTCGGTTGATTGACCCCACCTCGGGCGACCTGAGCGACGCCCAGATGGCCGCGCTGGCCTATCCCGATCGCATCGGGTTGCGTCGACCGGGTGATGCGCCGCGCTTCGTTCTGTCCGGCGGAAAAGGGGCGGTGATCGAAGACAGTGACCCCTTGGCCGCGGCGCGACTGATCGTCGTCACCGACACCGATGGCAACCCGCGCGAGGCCCGAATCCGTCAGGCGATCCAGATCAGCGAGGGTGAGTTGCGTGCGACTTTCGGGGACGAGATCATCTGGGTTGATCACGTCGCCTGGTCCAAACGCGAAGGCCGCGTGGTGGCGCGGCGTCAGGAACGGCTGGGTGCCCTTGTCTTGGATGACCGTCAGTGGAAGGACGCCCCAGCCGATGCCATGGCCCGCGCCATGCTGGACGGGGTGCGGGATCTGGGCTTGCGCCCCACGGATGCGGCGCGCCGGTTCATCGCACGGGTCGAGCTTCTGCGTTTGGGCGGGGCGGATCTGCCTGACATGACCGACGACGCCCTGATGAACCACCTCGACGAATGGTTGCTGCCACATCTTGAGGGCGTGCGGTCTGCCGCCGACTGGAAGCGGTTCGATCCGCTGGACGCGTTGCGCGCCCGGCTTGACTGGGCACAGATATCCCTTGTCGACCGCGAGGCGCCTGCCCATTTCACCACGCCGATGGGACGCCGGATCCCCATCGATTATGGCGGCGAGGTCCCGGAAATTAGCCTGCGCCTGCAAGAAATGTTCGGCACCACCCGCCACCCGATGATCGGCACGACGCCGCTGCGTGTGACCCTTCTGTCACCCGCCGGACGCCCGGTGCAAACCACCACGGACATCCCGAACTTCTGGGCGAACAGCTATCAGGATGTGCGCAAGGACATGCGCGGGCGCTATCCCAAACACCCCTGGCCCGAAGACCCGACCCAGGCCGATCCGACCCTGCGCGCCAAGCCCCGCAAGGGTTGAAACCGGTCAGATTGCGCCCAAAATCAGTGGTTCTGGCGGTCAAACTTGCAATTTAACTTACAATTACCATATCTTAACATCTACGATAAAAACTGAGCAAAGCTCCGAGAGCGCAGGTACGAAAATGTCATCATTGCTGAAACAGGCCTGGGAAGAGGTCGTCGCCCCCATGTTCCAACGCCCCAACCGGGTGCAGGTCGCCGCATTGTGCTATCGCGGGACAGGCGACGACAAAGAAGTGTTGTTGGTGACGTCGCGCGGCACTGGCCGCTGGATCCTGCCCAAAGGCTGGCCGATGGATGGCAAAAACGCCGCAGAAGCCGCCCGGCAGGAAGCATGGGAAGAAGCCGGCGTCGCCAAGGGCCAGCTGGATCATGCCCCGATCGGCGCATTCGAATCTGAAAAAGAAATGGATTTTGGTGGGATCGCCCGTTGCACGACCACCGTCTTCCCGCTGAAGGTGGAAAAACTGGCCGATGATTTTCCCGAAGCCGACGAACGCACCCGCACCTGGGTTCCGGCGGATCAGGCGGCCGATATGGTCAAGGAAAGGGAACTGCAAAAGATCTTGCAGAAATTCTGACCGCTCCCTTTGCATCGCTACCCCTGCCCCTGCGGGCATGGCCTGACCACCGGGTCAGCTGGCCGGAGCGGTCGGATCACACTACCCCGTTTCGCACCACGCAACGGCCCGAATCTGTTGCAATCGTGGTCCTGACAGTCTAGCGCAGGCGCTGAACTGCAACGGTTGTAATCCGGCCGTGTCAGAACACAGAGCCAGGGGGCCAAGGATGGGCGCAGAAAAACGCGGCAGCCAGTGGAAGACGCTGGACAAGGATCTGAACCGGATCAGCCAGGTTGAATACGCCACACAATATGTTTCGCGCCCGCTGGTCGGCATGGGGATCGCCCTTGCATTTATTGTTATTGCCGCACTGGGCGCTGCCGTGTTTTTCGGCCAATCCCCAACCTCTCTGGTCGTCGTGACCGCCGCTGCTTTCGGTGCCTATATGGCGCTGAACATCGGGGCCAATGACGTGGCCAACAACATGGGGCCGGCAGTCGGTGCGAATGCGCTGACCATGGGGGGCGCCATCATCATCGCAATCATCTGTGAAAGCGCGGGCGCGCTTCTGGCAGGGGGGGACGTGGTCTCGACCATCTCGAAAGGGATCATCGACCCCACGGGCTTTGACCAAAACCGTGTCTTTGTCTGGGCCATGATGGCGGCGCTGATCTCGTCGGCGCTGTGGGTGAACCTTGCCACATGGATCGGCGCGCCAGTGTCCACCACCCATTCGGTCGTGGGTGGCGTGATGGGGGCAGGCATTGCCGCTGCGGGGTTTTCGGCGGTCAGTTGGGGCACGATGGGCAAAATCGCCGCCTCCTGGGTCATCTCGCCCGTGTTGGGCGGGGTCATTGCCGCGCTGTTCCTGGCGTTGATCAAGCACAAGATCATCTATCGGGAAGACAAGATCGCCGCCGCCAAACGATGGGTGCCAGTGCTGATCGGGATCATGGCCGCCGCCTTCGGGGCCTATCTGTCGATCAAGGGCCTTAAGAAAATCGTTGATATCGACCTGGGAACAGCCCTGTTGATCGGCGCCGCCATTGGGGTTGTCTGCTACTTCATCACCGTCCCCCTGATCGCCCGCCAAGCCCGGGGGCTCGAGAACCGAACCAAGTCCCTGAAGGCGCTGTTTGCCCTGCCGCTGATCTTCTCGGCGGCTCTGCTTTCCTTTGCCCATGGCGCCAATGACGTGGCCAACGCGGTCGGCCCGCTCGCCGCCATCGTGCATGTGGAAAGCGTGGGCGACTTTGCCGACAAGGTCTCGATCCCGACCTGGGTCATGGTGATCGGAGCGTTCGGCATCAGCTTCGGCCTGATGCTGTTTGGCCCGAAACTGATCCGCATGGTGGGCAGCCAGATCACCAAGCTGAACCCGATGCGCGCCTATTGCGTAGCCCTGTCGGCGGCCATCACCGTGATCGTGGCAAGCTGGCTGGGCCTGCCTGTCAGCTCGACCCATATCGCGGTGGGCGGCGTCTTCGGCGTCGGCTTTTATCGCGAATACCACATGGAGCGCCGCCTGCGCCGCTCATCCGCCGCCCGCCCCCAGGTCAAACGCATCGCGCCCGAGGAACGCCGCCGCCGCAAACTGGTACGCCGCTCGCATTTCATGACCATCGTGGCGGCCTGGGTAATTACCGTCCCCGCTGCAGCTCTGATGTCGGGGGTGATCTTCTACGTGCTGAACGCCATCGTCTCCTGAGACGGTCCCACGCCGCCCGGCTTCTTCTGGCCCCAAAATATCCTGGGGTAGGTGCCACGCGCCCCCGCGTGGCACCGCAGGGGCAACGCCCCTGATCACGCCCCCAGACACCAGCGCATGATTGCCTTCTGCGCGTGAAGCCGGTTTTCAGCCTCGTCAAAGATCACCGATTGCGGACCGTCCATCACGGTGTTCGTGACTTCCTCGTCCCGGTGGGCAGGCAGGCAATGCATGAACAAGGCGTCCGGCTTGGCATGGGCCATCAATTCGTCATTGATCTGATAGGGGCGCAACAGGTTGTGCCGCCGCTCGCGCGCCGAGGGCGCATCATGCATCGACACCCACGTATCGGCCACGATCAGGTCGGCGCCCTCGACCGCCTGCACCGGATCGCGCACAATCTCGATCTTCGCCCCCTTGGCACGCGCCTCGTCGACGAATTTCTGCTCCGGGTCCAGCACTTCCGGCCCGGTGAAGGTCACGTCAAAACCAAACTGCCCGGCCGCGTGCAGGAAGGACGCACAGACATTATTGCCATCCCCCGCCCAGACCACCTTCCTGCCGGCAATCGACCCGCGATGCTCTTCAAAGGTCAGGATATCGGCCATGATCTGGCAGGGGTGCGAGCGGTTGGTCAGCCCGTTGATCACCGGCACATCGGCATATTCCGCCATCTCAAGCAGCGTCGCTTCCTCGAACGTCCGGATCATGATCATGTCGACATAGCGGCTCAGCACGCGGGCCGTATCGGCCACCGTCTCGCCATGGCCCAACTGCATCTCGGAGCCGGACAGAACCATCGTCTGCCCGCCCATCTGGCGCACGCCTACATCAAAGCTGACGCGCGTCCGGGTCGACGGCTTCTCGAAGATCAGCGCAACCATATGGTCCTTGAGGGGCTGTTCTTCGTCCAGCGCACCTTTCGGTTTGCCCGCGCGGGCCTGTTTGATCCGGGTGGCCTCTGCGATCATGCCGGTCAGATCGGCGGTGTCGGTCGTGTTGATATCCAGGAAATGTCTCATTGGCTCTGGCCCTCCACAGCCTTTGCAGCGGTTTCAAGGCGCGTGACGGCCTCGGAAATGTCTTCGTCTTCGATGGTCAGGGCGGGCAGGATGCGCAACACGTTGTCGCCCGCCGGCACGCATAACAGCCCGGCGTCATAGCATTTGGCCAACACGTCCGTGTTCAGCGCCCTGCATTTCAGGCCCAGCATCAGCCCCGATCCACGCACCGCTTCGAACACGTCCGGGTGGGCGGCAACCAACCCTTCCAGCTTTTGGCGCAGACGTCCGGCCTTGCGGCTGACCGCGTCCAGGAACGCGGGGTCGGATACAACCTCGACAACCTTGGCCCCGATGGCACAGGCCAGCGGGTTGCCGCCATAGGTCGAGCCATGCGTGCCCGCCCCCATGCCGGAGGCCGCGTCTTCCGTCGCCAGAACCGCGCCCAGCGGGAACCCCCCGCCGATCCCTTTGGCGACCATCATGATGTCGGGGGTGACGCCGGAATACTCATGCGCAAACAGCTTGCCCGTCCGGCCCATGCCGCATTGAACTTCATCAAAGATCAGAAGGGCGCCGGCTTCGTCACAGGCTGCGCGGATCGCTTTCAACTCGTCATCCGGCACAGGGCGGATGCCACCCTCGCCTTGTACGGGTTCGATGATCACGGCCGCCACGTCGCCTTCGGACAGGGCATCCGTAAGCCCGTCCAGATCACCAAACGGCAGATGCGTGAAACCGGGCAGAAGCGGGCCGAACCCCTTGGTCAGTTTCTCGCCCCCAGCCGCCGCGATCCCGGCGGACGAGCGGCCATGAAACGACCCATCGAAGCCGATGATGCGCGTCCGCTCCGGCTGGCCTTTGTCGTGCCAGTACTTGCGTGCCATCTTTACCGCCAGCTCGCAGGCCTCGGTCCCCGAATTGGTGAAGAATGCAGTGTCGGCAAAGGTCAGATCGACCAGCATATCCGCCAGCTTCTGTTGTTCGGGAATGGTATAGAGGTTGGACACATGCCAGAGCTTTTGCGCCTGCCGCGTCAGCACATCAACCAGCGCCGGGTGCGCATGGCCCAAAGCGTTCACTGCAATTCCCGCGCCCAGGTCCAGATATCGCTCTCCCCTGTCGGTCACAAGCCAGCTGCCCTGGCCGTGCTCGAACGCAAGATCAACACGGTTATAGGTCGGAAGAAGCGACGGGATCATGTCGGTATCCTTTATAAAAGAAGCCCTTGGGTGCCGTATGGCGGGCCTCGAGTCAACATTTTCGGAACGGGTGCGCGTCAGGGCGCAGGATCAAACGAAACAGGGACGTCAGGCGCGGATGCGTCGGCGTCGGGTGTCAGCGATATGCGTGCGTTTGATCATGGGGCGGGCTTACGCGAAGGAAACCCGCCTGTCCACCCTTTTCAGAGTGCGGACAAACCCTTAAGCGGAAGAGATGGAAACGCGTCTTGCCCCTGCCCCGCACCCCCCGTTGGCCGCCGCAGGTTTCATGCTGCTGGCCGCCGCGCTGATTGCCGGCACCACGCTAATGGCCAAGCTGGTCGGGCGCTCGGCACTGGGCGAACCGCTGCACCCCTTGCAGATCAGCCACGGGCGGTTTCTGTTTGCGTTTCTGTCGATAAGCCTTGTGGTGGCGTTCAAACGCCCCATGCTGCACAGCCGCAACCTGCCCCTGCATATTGCGCGGTCGGTGTCCGGCTGGGCCGGCATTTCGCTGATGTTCGCGGCGGTGGCCTTTATTCCGCTGGCCGATGCAACAGCGATCAGCTTTCTGAACCCGGTCTTTGCAATGCTTCTGGCGATCCCGCTCCTGGGCGAGCGGGTCGGGCCATGGCGTTGGATCGCAGCGGCGATCGCACTGGTCGGTGCGGTGGTGCTGATCCGCCCCGGCGCGGGCAGCTTCCACCCCGCCGCGCTTCTGGCGCTGGCGGCGGCAATGGTCATGGGGTTCGAGATCACACTGATCAAACGCCTGACCGGACGCGAGGCGCCGCTGCAGATCCTGTGGATCAACAACGGCATCGGGCTGGCGGTGGCAACTTTGGCCGTGGTCTGGGTCTGGGCGCCTCCGACCGCTGCACAATGGGCTGCCCTGGCGGCATTGGGTGGCATGATGGCGCTGGCGCAAACCTGCTTCATTCAGGCCATGAAGCGCGCGGATGCAAGTTTCGCCGTTCCCTTTTCCTATGCCACGCTGGTCTTTGCGGGGTTCTATGATTTCGGCGCATTCGGGGTCATCCCGGCCCCCACAAGCCTTGCCGGTGCGGCGATCATCATTGCAGGCGGTGTGCTTCTGATCTGGCGCGAAGGGCGTCAGGCCCGATGAAACCGCTTCTGCGCTTGTATCCCCCGGCACTATGACTAAAATAGCCGCTTGTGAATTTACGGGCCGCCCAGTCGATATCGGGCGCCCACCCCAAACACGGGAAGAACTATGTCCTGGACCGACGAGCGCGTTGAAATCCTGAAAAAGATGTGGGGCGAGGGGCAATCAGCCTCGGTCATCGCAAAAGAACTGGGTGGCGTCACCCGAAATGCGGTGATCGGCAAGGTGCATCGCCTTGGATTGTCGAACCGGTCCGGCGGCGGGTCGAAAGCCCCGGCCAAAGACAAAGCCGCGCCGAAAGCGGCGGCCAAGCCCAAGCCCGCACCGAAAAAAGCGGCCCCGAAGAAAGAGCCGGAGCCAGCCGCCAAACCCGCTGCCGAAGCCAAGCCGATCCCGGCACGCAAGCAGATCATCCCGGCGGGCCAGCCCCTGCCCCCGCAGCCCTCGGCCAACGAAATCAGCCCCGAGGCGCTGGCCTCGGTGCGCGAGGTTGAAAAGGGCGCGAAGAAACTGAACCTGATGGAACTGACCGAGCGGACCTGCAAATGGCCCATCGGCGACCCGGCCACGGATGATTTCTGGTTCTGCGGCTTGCCTGTTCAACAAGGCAAACCCTATTGCGAGGCCCATGTGGGCGTGGCGTTCCAGCCGATGTCCTCGCGGCGTGACCGGAAGCGGTAAGGCAACTCGGATCAAGCCTCTGAAAGCGCGCCTTGATCGGCGCGCTTTTTCTTTACAGCTCGCCTGCCCTTCCCATGGTGGCGACAGCAAGCTATATGCCCGCCATGACAAATCCAGTGAACCCGCCCAACCTGCGGCCTGACCTTGCCCCGAAAGCCCGGTTTTCCGAACCAAAGCGCGATGGCCAGCCGACCATCGGCATGGTTAGCCTTGGCTGCCCCAAGGCCCTGGTCGACAGCGAACGCATCCTGACGCGGCTGCGCGCCGAAGGCTATGCGATCAGCCCGGATTACACCGGCGCAGACGCAGTGATCGTGAACACCTGCGGGTTTCTGGACAGTGCCAAAGCCGAAAGCCTTGAAGCCATTGGCGAGGCGTTGACTGAAAACGGTCGCGTGATCGTCACCGGCTGTCTGGGCGCGGAAGAGGATTATATCCGTGGCACCCATCCCAGCGTTCTGGCCGTCACCGGGCCGCATCAATATGAACAGGTGCTGGACGCGGTGCACGGTGCCGTGCCGCCCAGCCCCGATCCGTTCGTGGACCTGCTGCCGGCCTCGGGCGTGAAACTGACCCCGCGCCATTACAGCTATCTGAAAATTTCCGAGGGCTGCAACCACAAGTGCAAATTCTGCATCATCCCTGACATGCGCGGAAAACTCGCCAGCCGCCCGGCCCATGCGGTGATCCGCGAGGCGGAAAAACTGGTCGAGGCGGGCGTGAAAGAGCTTCTGGTGATTTCGCAGGACACGTCGGCCTATGGTGTCGACATCAAACATGCCGAAGACTGGGGCCACCGCGCCCATATCACCGACCTTGCCCGTGACCTTGGATCCTTGGGGGCGTGGGTGCGGCTGCACTATGTCTATCCCTATCCGCATGTGCGCCAGTTGATCCCGTTGATGGCCGAAGGCCTGATCCTGCCCTATCTGGACATTCCGTTCCAACACGCCCACCCGAACACTTTGAAACGCATGGCCCGCCCGGCAGCGGCATCGAAAACCCTGGACGAGATCGCGGCGTGGCGCACCGACTGCCCCGACATCACCCTGCGATCGACCTTCATCGTGGGCTATCCCGGCGAAACCGAGGCCGAGTTCCAAACCCTGCTGGACTGGATGGACGAGGCACAATTGGATCGCGTCGGCTGCTTCCAATACGAAAATGTCGAGGGCGCGCGATCAAACGACCTGCCCGATCACGTCCCCGCCGAGGTCAAACAAGAGCGCTGGGAGCGGTTCATGGAGAAAGCTCAGGCGATCTCGGAAGCCAAACTGGCGGCAAAGGTGGGTCAGGTGATGGACGTGATCGTGGACGACATCGACGCAGACGGCATCGCCACCTGCCGCACGATGGCCGACGCGCCCGAAATCGACGGGAACCTGTTTATCGACGAGGGGACTGAGGGGCTGGCCGTCGGGCAGATCGTGTCCGTCGAGGTTGATGAAGCAGGGGAGTATGATTTGTGGGGGCGGTTGCGGTAAGTCGTGATCGACCTCACGCATCGGCCAGTTCGTCATAGAAATGTCTTACTTGAGCCTACAGGCTGCTTTAAACAGAAACTTAATATCCGCCGAGATACACTTCCCCAATTGGTTGAAATCACGAGGATATGATGAGATTTCTGAAAATTGCGAGCGTGGCCTTGATTCTGACCGCGTGTGCTGAATCGACCACCATCGACTTGGCTAAAAACCAGTTCATCTTGCAGACTTCGGCTGAAGCGGCCTGCGGACGGATCGCGACGACAAAGGTGGCCAACAAAATGGCAGCAGTCGAGACTCTGCGCAGAGGCTACGACCGCTTTGTGATTCTGGGGGCGGCATCTGCCAACAATACGCAGACGGTGGTCACTGGGCCAACCTATGCCACCACCTACGCCAATGCGTCCGCTTACGGCAATCGCGCCTATGGAACATCCAACACCTATTATGGTGGCCAGAGTGTTCTGTTCACTGGCACACATGATCAAGACTTGAATGTGCTGATGCTCAGAAAAGGCGAACGTGGCTACAATTCCGCCATTCAGGCTAAGCAGGTCTTGGGCGAGAATTGGAAAGAGATCTCTGAGAAGGGCATCAACACTTGCACCTAGCGGACGGCACTCTACCCCTCCCTACTCACACTGAACAACACCCAACCCTCAATCCGGGCGACCTCAACCCCTCCGGTATCAGCCTGGAACACGCCGAGCCCTTCGTAGTCTTCCGGGCAGGCCACGAGGTCAGCGGTGTGGTCAAGATATTCCACCGTGGCCGCGCTTTCGCCGACGCGGCGGCATTGGTCGCCATCGGCGCGGTAGCCATCGCCAAAAAGGGGCAGCGTGGTTGTGGTTTGGGTGGTGGTCGTCTTGGTGTCGCAGGCCGTCAGCAGGCCAAGGGCGATCAGGGGCAGAATCTGTTTCATCGGGGGCTCCTTCTGGATTTCCCCGATTATATCACAGGCTGAGCCAAGGGGCGGCGATTCCTTACCGCCCCTGGCTTTGACGACTCACGCGCTTTGCAGCGGCCTGACCTCTATCTCGCGTTCGGTGCGAGCCTGCATGGCGCGAACGGCGACATGGCTGGCAGCCAGCGTGGTGAAATACGGGATCTTGTCCATCAGCGCGACTTTGCGCATTTCACGGGAGTCGTTCACCGACTGGGTGCCCTCGGTCGTGTTCAGAACCAGTTGAACCTCGCCATCCTTCATCCGGTCGATGATGTTGCGGCCCGGTTCATAGTTCTTGTTGACGGTCTCGGTCTCGACCCCGTTTTCTGACAGGAACGCCGCCGTGCCACGGGTGGCAAGGATATTAAAGCCCTGTTCTATCAACAGCTTGGCTGTTTCGACCAACTGATTGCCCTTGTCGCCATTCTTGATCGACAAAAACACATTGCCTTCGGTGGGCAACATGGTGCCTGCCCCAAGCTGGGCTTTCAGAAACGCCATGGCAAAGCTCTTGTCCGCTCCCATCACCTCGCCCGTCGATCGCATTTCCGGGCCAAGGATCGTGTCGACACCGGGGAAGCGGGCGAAAGGCAGCACGGCTTCCTTGACGGCGAAGCTGTCGATTGCGGGATCGACCAGATCGAAAGCATCCAGCTTTTCGCCCGCCATGACACGTGCCGCGATCGAGGCGATCGGCGACAGGACAGCCTTGGCGACGAAGGGCACGGTGCGGGAGGCGCGGGGGTTCACCTCGATCAGGTAAATCTCGTCCTCCTTCACGGCGAACTGCACGTTCATCAGGCCCACCACGTTCAGCGCCAATGCCAGTTCGCGCGATTGGCGACGCAGTTCGGCAATGATTGCGTCAGACAACGAATAGGGCGGCAGAGAACAGGCGCTGTCGCCCGAATGAACGCCGGCCTCTTCGATATGCTGCATGATGCCGGCGACATGGACGTTTTCTCCGTCTGACAGCGCGTCCACATCCACTTCGACCGCGCCGGACAGGTAACTGTCGAGCAGAACCGGGCTGTCGCCCGACACAACCACGGCCTCGGCGATATAGCGTTCCAACTGCGCCATATCACGCACGATTTCCATTGCACGGCCGCCTAAAACATAAGACGGACGGATCACGAGGGGGAATCCGATTTCTTCCGCAATTGCAAGGGCTTCCGCGTCAGTTGAAGCAATGCCGTTCTTCGGCTGCTTCAGCCCCAACTGGTTGACCAGCGCCTGGAACCGCTCGCGATCTTCTGCAAGGTCGATGGCGTCGGGCGTGGTGCCAAGGATTGGAATGCCCTCGGCTTCAAGCGCATTGGCGAGTTTCAGGGGCGTCTGACCGCCGAATTGGACGATCACCCCGTGCAGCGTGCCGTTTTCCTGTTCCTTGGTCAGGATTTCCATCACATGCTCGAACGTCAGCGGTTCGAAATACAACCGGTCCGACGTGTCATAATCGGTTGAGACCGTTTCCGGGTTGCAGTTGATCATGATGGTTTCATAGCCCGCATCGGTCAGCGCGAAACAGGCGTGGCAACAGCAGTAATCAAACTCGATCCCCTGCCCGATCCGGTTCGGGCCACCGCCCAGAATGACGACCTTCTTGCGGTCGCTGGGCCGCGCTTCGCATTCAACCTCGCCCATCATCGGGGCTTCATAAGTGGAATACATATAGGGCGTTTGGGCTTCAAACTCGGCGGCACACGTGTCGATGCGTTTGAACACGGCGTCCACACCCACCTTGCGGCGCGCGCCCCGCACATCGCTTTCCTTGAATCCGGTCAGCTTGGCCAGCCGCGCATCGGTAAAGCCCATCATCTTGAGCTTGCGCAGACCAGCCTCGTCCGACGGCAGGCCGTTTTCGCGGACATTGGTTTCAGCATCGATGATTTCGCGGATGCGGGCCAGGAACCACGGATCATAGGCGGTGCAGGCCTGAATATCCGCGTCCGACATGCCAAAGCGCATCGCCTGCGCGATTTTCAGGATGCGATCTGGGCGCTGCTCGGAAATCGCCTTGATGATCGCGGCCTGATCGGGCGCACCGGGGATGTCGATCTCGTCAAAACCGGTCAGCCCGGTTTCCATCGACGCCAGCGCCTTTTGCAGGCTTTCGTGAATGGTGCGACCGATCGACATGATCTCGCCCACCGATTTCATTGCAGTGGTCAGTTCAGGCTTGGCGCCGGGAAATTTCTCGAACGCAAAGCGCGGGATCTTGGTCACGACATAGTCGATGGTCGGCTCGAACGAGGCGGGCGTCACCTTGGTGATGTCGTTGTCCAACTCGTCCAGCGTATAGCCAACGGCCAGTTTCGCAGCGATCTTGGCAATCGGGAAGCCGGTCGCCTTGGACGCCAACGCGGACGAGCGGCTGACGCGCGGGTTCATCTCGATCACCACCATGCGACCATCTTCGGGGTTTACCGCCCATTGCACGTTCGACCCGCCGGTTTCCACGCCAATCTCGCGCAGCACGTTGATCGAATGGGTGCGCATCAGCTGGTACTCTTTGTCCGTCAATGTCAGCGCAGGCGCTACGGTGATGCTGTCGCCCGTATGCACCCCCATCGGGTCTACGTTTTCAATCGAACAGACGATGATCGCATTGTCGGCGGTGTCGCGCACCACCTCCATCTCGAACTCTTTCCAGCCCAACAGGCTTTCGTCGATCAGGATCTGGCTGACCGGCGAGGCATCCAGCCCGGTGCGGCAGTAATGTTCGTATTCTTCGCGGTTATAGGCGACGCCACCGCCGGTGCCGCCCAAGGTGAAGGCGGGGCGAATGATCGCTGGCAGGCCAATTTCCGGCAGCGCCTTCATGCATTCTTCCATCGTATTGGCGATGGTAGCCTTGGGGTTCTCGATCCCCAGCCGGTCCATCGCTTCGCGGAATAGCTTGCGGTCCTCGGCCATCTCGATGGCGTCGCGTTTGGCGCCGATCAGCTCGACATTGAACTTGTCCAGCACGCCCATGTCATCCAGCTTCAGCGCCGTGTTTAACCCGGTCTGCCCGCCCATGGTGGGCAAAAGCGCGTCAGGACGCTCTTTCTCGATGATCTTGGCGACAACATCTGCGGTGATCGGCTCGATATAGGTGGCGTCGGCCATGTCCGGGTCGGTCATGATCGTGGCGGGGTTCGAGTTGACCAGGATCACCCGATACCCTTCTTCGCGCAGCGCCTTGCAGGCTTGCGCGCCGGAATAGTCAAATTCGCATGCCTGCCCGATAATGATCGGCCCTGCCCCGATAATCATGATTGAGTTGATATCGGTTCTTTTCGGCATGATGACCCCCATCGGCAGACTGGACCACGTTCGGGATTCTCACCCGCGCGCAAATTGTCGTGGGTTATAGAGATAGAACGGGAAGGCGCAAGTGCCACATCGGTACACTGGCCAAGAAAATGGACCATATCCGGGCTGAACGGGCATTTCCCGTTTGCCAAAAAAACGGGTAGGCGATAGAAATTCCATTCCTGAAAGCCCTGTTGTCGCGTGAATGAACCAGTTTCTGAAAATCAGTTTAAGCTATTTCGCGATTGCAAGCCTGGTTGCCTTCATTTTTCGCGACAATGCGGCCCAGGCGGTCAGCGGAGCGATGGAGCTGATGGGGGGCGCCTCGGCCCTGCTGTTCTTCATGACATTCACATTTGTCTGTCTTGGATTGATCGGCAATGCGATCCTGCAAACCAAGGCCCCGCGCGACACGGTCGTTGACGCATTCAAAGCCACCATTGCCACAGCGTTCTTTCAGGCGGCTTTCATGATCTCGAAGACCACGATGCCGTATATCATCCCGTTCTATGCCGATCCGTTCTTTGCACGCATTGACGAATTTCTGCATCTGGGAACAGCGCCGTGGGTCATCGCCCATGATTGGGGCAGGTTCCTGCCGACCGACAAACTGGCCGGAGTCTATCTTTATGGGTGGATGTGGCCAGCGATTTTGCTGCCCATCACACTTGCCACCCTGGACAGCAACCCGGATCGTGTCCGCCGTATGATGTTGCTTTACGTCTCGGCCTGGATCGTCGTGGGCAACATTATGGCGCTGTCGGGTATGTCCGCCGGCCCGATCTTCTATGATCGCCTGTACGGGGGCGATCAATTCGCGCTGCTTCCCGCGTCTTTCGCACCCATCGGCCCCAACATGGAGGCCATCCGGTCGACCCAGGAAAGCCTCTGGATCACATATGTCGACCTGGATCAGGTGAACGGCACCGGCATTTCCGCGTTCCCAAGCGTGCACCTGTCCGTTGCCACGCTGACGGCGATCTATGTGTATGAACGCTGGCGATACACCCTGCCCATCGTTTTGGTCGGGGTCGCTGCGATCCTGTATATGTCCGTTTACACCGGCTATCACTATGCGGTGGATGGCTATGTCTCGATCGCGTTCATATTGGGTTTGTGGCTGTATTTGCGCCGCCGGGACCAGTCGGCGGTGCAATACGCGTGAAACTGCCTGCGCGCCCTTGACTTTAGCCGCCAAGGCAGGTGTATCGGCGCGATACATATGAACCGCTCGACGGGGGCACCCATGCACGCTTTTCGCAGCCACACCTGCGCTGAACTGAAAAAATCGAATGTAGGCGACACGGTTCGCCTGTCTGGTTGGGTCCATCGGGTCCGTGACCACGGCGGCATCCTGTTCATCGACCTGCGCGACCATTATGGCATCACGCAAGTGCTGTGCGACCCCGACAGCCCCGTCTTTGCCGAGATGGAGAAGGTGCGGTCCGAATGGTGCATCCGCATCGACGGGAATGTGAAAGCCCGCGACGCCGATCTGGTGAACGACAAGATCCCCACCGGCGAAATCGAGGTGTTCGTGCGCGATCTTGAGGTTCTGGGCGCCTCGGACGAACTGCCGTTGATGGTGTTCGGCGATCAGGAATACCCGGAAGAAACGCGTCTGAAGTATCGGTTCCTGGATCTGCGACGCGAGGTGATGCAGGAGAACATGAAACTGCGCTCAGACGTTGTCGCGTCAATGCGCAAGCGGATGTGGGATCAGGGGTTCCGCGAATATCAGACGCCGATCATCACGGCCTCCAGCCCTGAAGGTGCGCGGGATTTTTTGGTGCCGTCGCGTCTGCATCCGGGCAAGTTCTATGCGCTGCCCCAAGCCCCGCAGCAGTTCAAACAGCTGATGATGGTGGCGGGCTTTGACAAGTATTTTCAGATCGCGCCGTGCTTCCGCGACGAAGACCCGCGCGCAGATCGGTCGCCCACCGACTTCTATCAGTTGGATATGGAGATGTCCTTCGTCACCCAGCAAGACGTGTTCGACACGATTGAACCGGTGCTGAAAGGCGTGTTCGAAGAGTTTGGCGGCGGGCGCAAGGTCGATCAGGACTGGCCGCATATCTCCTACAAAGACGCGGCGCTGTGGTATGGCACCGACAAGCCGGACCTGCGCAACCCGATCAAGATGCAGGTGGTTTCGGATCATTTCCGCGGCTCGGGCTTTGCGATCTTTGCGAAGCTGTTGGAACAGGACGGCACCGAAATCCGCGCTATTCCTGCCCCCACCGGCGGCAGCCGCAAGTTCTGCGACCGGATGAACAAGTTTGCGCAGCAAGAAGGCCTGCCCGGCATGGGCTATATCTTCTGGCGCGAGAAGACGGCGGACTCGGTCGCGCAGGAACTGGGGATCAGCGTCAAGGAGGCTCAGGCCAAGCTGAAAGCCGGCGAAGTCGAAGGCGGCATGGAAGCGGCCGGCCCGCTGGCCAAGAACATCGGCCCGGAACGGACAGAGGCGATCCGCCAGCAACTGGGTTTGGACGTCGGTGATGCCGCTTTCTTCCTGGGCGGTAAGCCCAAGGCGTTTGAGGCCGTCGCAGGACGTGCCCGCACCGTCATCGGCGACGAGTTGGGCCTGACCGACAAAGACCGGTTCGCCTTTGCCTGGATCGTGGACTTCCCGATCTTCCAGATGGACGACGAAACCGGCAAGCTGGATTTCGACCACAACCCGTTTTCCATGCCGCAAGGCGGGATGGCGGCGCTGGAGGGCGACCCCTTGGCTGTGCGTGGCTTCCAGTATGACCTGGCCTGCAACGGCTATGAACTGGTGTCGGGCGCAATCCGGAACCACAAGCCCGAAATCATGTTCAAGGCCTTTGAGCTGGCGGGCTATGGCGAGGATGAGGTGCGCAAGCGGTTCGGCGGCATGGTCAACGCCTTCCAATACGGCGCGCCCCCGCACGGCGGCTGTGCAGCCGGTGTGGACCGTATCGTGATGTTGCTGGCAGACGAGGAAAACATCCGCGAAGTGATGATGTTCCCGATGAACCAGCGCGCCGAAGACCTGATGATGAACGCGCCCAGCGAACCGCAGAACGAGCAATTGCGCGAGCTGCACCTGCGCGTAATCCCACAGGAATAAGCGCGCGGGCACCCGGTGCCGGTCACGTCAGGGGCCGTAATGCGCGCCCGGAATTTGCCAATGAAAACAAGAAAGGGTGCGTGTAGTTCTACACGCACCCTTGTTTTCAGCAGCAGCTCGCTGAAACAGCACTCTTCTCAAATCACCCTTTACCGGACGGGTCTTGATCATATCACCTGCCGTGTCGACCCATGACCGGAAAAGTCAGGCGACGGTCATCACCAACGCTGTGACCAACATGGCCGCGCCGGAAATCAGAACCGTCCAGTCGATCACGGCATTGCCGAACTCTTCATCCGCGAAACGTTTAATCAGGCTTTTCATAATACAACCCTCGTCTTAACACTTCGTT
Source organism: Aliiroseovarius sp. S2029 (assembly GCF_023195575.1). Taxonomy (NCBI): domain Bacteria; kingdom Pseudomonadati; phylum Pseudomonadota; class Alphaproteobacteria; order Rhodobacterales; family Paracoccaceae; genus Aliiroseovarius; species Aliiroseovarius sp. S2029. The sequence goes on along the minus strand of NZ_JALPQE010000002.1, from coordinate 191,063 downwards.
CACCCCGTCTGATGCTTTTCTGTCATCAGATTTGGGCGGAAATGAGGTCTTGCCCGGCCCATTTCATGGACGAGCGGGGTATTTTCGCGGCAGGGTCAGGGAATGTCGCATCCCCCGCCGGGTCGATTACATAAGCCCCGGACCGGTGATCACAGAACGTGACGGTCGGACAGCCGGTCTTGCAGCAGCCCCTGCACACGGGCCAGATCAGCCCCGGTACCGCGCCCGGCGGCACGGGCTTGCGCCAGGTCTGTTGCAGCAGCCTCCAGCGGATTGTCATGCGCGCTGCGCGCCACGCCCCCCAGAAACTGGGCAAGATAATCCTGCATCGGCCCGTCCACCCCGTCGCGCATCAGGGCGGCGGCGTGGCACAGATCATCCTGAAATGCGATCGCGTCAGGTTCGATGACCTCTTGCGGCAGGGCGCGCGGGGCAACGGGGCCTTCGGCGGGGGGCAGAACGGACAGAATGCTTTGTTGGAACACCGCAAGGCTTTCAACGGGTTTTGCCAGAAATCCATCCGCCCCGGCCTGCATGGCCTGATCCCTGTTCGTCGCGTCCCCGCTCATCCCCAGAAGCACCGGAACGCGCAGCGGATCTGCGGCCAGCTGTGCGATCAGATCGGCACCGCAGCCATCTGGCAGCCCCATATCCACAATCACGATCGAGGGGCGATAGACCCGCAGGTGCCGATGTGCGGCCCCCAGGCTGTCGGCCCGCCGGATACGCGCGCCCGATCGCAGGCTCAGAAGCCGGATCGCTTCGGATGCGAAACGGCTGTCCTCGACCACAAGAACGGTCAGCCCCTGCAACGGACGGTCGGCGGTTGGGGGTTGGCCCATCATCAGTTTTTCCAGATCATCGCTCATCGGCGTTCTCCTTTCATCGTGAGCCTGCGCGAAAATTGCCTAACATCCGGTTAAACTCGCAAACGCGGCGTCGCTATCGCGCGATGCGGCACCGCAGCACTTGCCCGACGGCCGCAACCCCGGCATAACCAAGCCATGATTTCCGAGGGAGACAAGACATGATCGGACGCCTGAACCACGTGGCCATCGCCGTGCCGGACCTTGAGGCCGCCGCGGCACAGTATCGCGACACGCTGGGGGCCGATGTGGGCGCCCCGCAGGACGAACCGGATCATGGCGTCACGGTCGTGTTCATCACCCTGCCCAACACCAAGATCGAGCTTCTGTATCCGCTGGGGGACAATTCGCCCATCGCGGGCTTTCTGGAAAAGAACCCGGCAGGCGGCATCCACCACATCTGTTACGAGGTCGACGACATCATCGCTGCACGTGACAAGCTGCAAGCCGCGGGCGCCCGCGTGCTGGGCACGGGCGAACCGAAGATCGGCGCCCATGGCAAACCCGTCCTGTTCCTGCATCCAAAGGACTTCAACGGCACGCTGGTCGAGCTGGAACAAGTCTGATGTCGATCACCGCCGCCATTGTCCTGTATGTCGTGATCTGGTTTGTGACCATGTTCGTGGTCCTGCCCATCGGCCTGCGCACCCAAGGCGATGAAGGCGAGGTGGTGCGCGGCACCCATGCCGGTGCGCCTGCGAATTTCAAGCTGGCGCGCACCATGATCATCGTCACAATAATCGGCACTGTGGTCTGGGCCATCGTGGCCGGGATCATCGTATCGGGCTGGATCACCATCGAGGATATTGACTGGTTCGACCGGCTGGACGACGCCGGCTAGCGCGCTCAGCCGCGCGACACGGGCTGGCGCCCCTCGGGGGTCAGCAACCAGACATCACGCCCCTCGATCACCACGGCGGACAATGCTTTGCCGTGCCCGGCGCCGGTGTCGATATTCACCCGGTTGCCGTAATGCGTCACTTTATCCACCGGCGTGTGACCGTGGATGATCAGCGCCCCGTGATCGGCGGTCGAGGCATGAAACTCGCCGCGAATCCAGCACAGGTCATCCTCGGACTGGGCGTCGAGTGGCACGCCGGGGCGGATGCCCGCATGGACAAAGCACAGATCGCCAAGGCGGAACATCGCAGGCAGGTCAGCCAGAAAACGGCGATGCGCCTTTGGAACGGCGGCGCGCGCCTTCGGGTGAAGCTGATAGGTGCGAATGCCGTCCGGCACCTCGACCCCATAGCTGCCCAGCGTCCTGACCCCGCCGATGCCCGGATGCAGCCAGTTATACCCGACCAGCAGTTGCATATCGACCATCGGATAGGGGCGCAGGAACATCTCCATCATCCGGTCATGATTGCCCTTGAGCACCACCCAGTTGCGCCCCTGCGCCACGCCGTCCAGCAGATGGGCGATGACACCCGCACTGTCGGGACCACGATCCACAAGGTCCCCGATATGGACGACGGGGGCGTCGCCGTCCCCCACCTGCGCGCGGTCCGCTTCGATCAAGGCGTGCGCGTTGTGCAGCAGATCAAGCTGGCCGTGAATGTCTCCGATCGCATAGGCGCGCATGGGTCCCTCCTGTCAGCGCCGACAGTAACGGGCAGGTCGGAAATGAAAAGCCCCGGCACATGGTCGGGGCTTTCATTGTTCACCGCTTTCAGATGTCGAATGCCAGCGGCTTGACCGATTGGAACATGCCAGTTTCCAACAGGCTTTTCAGCGCCGGTTGCGGGATGGCTTCGTCCAGATACAGAAGCGCAATCGCATCGCCTCCCGTGTCTTTCCGGCCCAGGGTGAAGTTGGCAATATTCACCCCCTGCTCGCCCATCGTGTTGCCCAACGTCCCGATGATGCCCGGCTGGTCGTTGTTGGTGGTGTAGAGCATATGCGCCCCAATCTCGGCGTCGATGTTGATGCCCTTGATCTGGATGAAACGCGGCTTGCCATCCGAAAACACCGTCCCCGCAATGGATCGTTCGCGTTTTTCCGTCACGACCGTCAGCTTGATATAGCCGTCAAACGACCCGCCCTTGGCCTGCGTGGTGGTCGAGGTCTTGATACCCCGATCCGCCGCCACGACCGGCGCGGATACCATGTTTACATCCGGCAGGATCGGCTTCATCAGCCCCGACAGAACCGCGCAATCCAGTGCCTTCAGGTTCATTTCGGCCGCCACACCGTCATACAGGATGTTCACTGCCTTGATCGGCCCCTCGGTCAACTGCCCGACGAAGGCGCCCAGATGCTCGGCCAGCTTGATCCACGGCCCCATGACCTTGGCTTCTTCGGCGGTGACGGACGGCATGTTCAGCGCGTTCTGAACCGCCCCGGTCAACAGATAATCCGACATCTGTTCCGCCACCTGAAGCGCCACATTTTCCTGCGCTTCGGTTGTCGCAGCGCCCAGATGCGGGGTGCAGACCACGTTGGGCAGCCCGAACAAAGGGTTCTCGGTCGCGGGTTCCTCGGCAAACACGTCGAACGCCGCCCCGGCGACATGGCCGGACTTCAGCAGGTCGGCCAACGCTTTTTCATCCACCAGACCCCCACGGGCGCAGTTGATGATGCGAACGCCTTTCTTGGTCTTCTCAAGGTTTTCGCGGCTCAGGATATTGCGGGTCTGATCGATCAAGGGCACGTGCAGGGTGATGAAATCCGAGCGTTTCAGAAGCTCGTCCAACTCAACCTTTTCCACACCCATATGATCCGCCTTGTCTTCCGACAGGAAGGGGTCATAAGCGATGACCTTCATCTTCAAGCCCAGCGCACGATCGCAGACGATGCCGCCGATATTGCCAGCCCCGATCACGCCCAGCGTCTTGTTGGTCAGTTCGACCCCCATAAACTTGGATTTCTCCCACTTGCCCGCATGGGTCGAGGCGGAGGCTTCAGGGATCTGGCGGGCCACGGCGAACATCATCGCGATTGCGTGTTCAGCGGTGGTGATCATGTTGCCGAACGGCGTGTTCATCACGATCACGCCCTTCTTGGACGCCGCGATCTTGTCGACATTGTCGGTCCCAATCCCGGCGCGACCGACGACTTTCAGGTTGGTTGCGGCCTCAAGGATCTTGTCTGTCACCTTGGTGGCCGAGCGGATGGCAAGGCCGTCATAATCGCCAATGCGTGCCAGCAGAGCATCCTTGTCCTTGCCAAGGTTGGGTTCGAAATCAACGTCAATGCCGCGATCACGGAAAATCTGAACGGCGGTTTCCGACAGTTTATCGGATACGAGGACTTTGGGGGCCATGTGTCTGGTCCTTTTCACAAAGATTTGGGGGGAAGCCCCGCGCAAAATCGCACAGGGCGCAAACTTATTGCGCTGCTATCTCGGCGTTGAACGCCCAATCAAGCCACGGCATCAGGGCCTCGACATCAGACGTCTCGACCGTGCCGCCACACCAGATCCGCAGACCCGCAGGGGCATCGCGATAGGCACCGATATCCAGCGCCACACCCTCGGCTTCCAACCGCTTGGCCACCGCTTTCGCAAAGGCCGCGCCGTCCTTGATCCGATCATCGGTGAATTTCAGACAGACCGAGGTGTTCGACAGCGTCGCCGGGTCGTGCGCCAGAAAGTCGATCCAGTCGCGCATCTCGACAAAATCGGCGATGACCTTGGTGTTTGCATCCGCGCGGTGGATGAGTCCTTCAAGCCCGCCCACAGAGCGCGCCCAATCGAGCGCAAACAGGTAATCCTCGACCGCCAGCATGGACGGCGTGTTGATCGTTGCGCCGGTGAAGATGCCTTCGATCAGCTTGCCACCTTTGGTCAGGCGGAAGATTTTCGGCAATGGCCAAGCGGGGGTGTAGCTTTCCAGACGCTCAACTGCGCGCGGCGACAGGATCAGGACGCCATGCGCCGCTTCTCCGCCCAGCACCTTCTGCCAGCTGAATGTGGTCACATCCAGCTTGTCCCAGGGCAGGTCCATCGCAAACGCCGCGGACGTGGCGTCGCAAATCGTAAGCCCCTCGCGGTCGTCAGCGATCCAATCGCCATTCGGAACCCGCACACCCGAGGTGGTGCCGTTCCATGTGAACACAACGTCATTGGTGAAATCGACCGAGGCGAGATCAGGCAATTCGCCATAGTCTGCAGTCTTGGCCACTGCATCCAGCTTCAACTGTTTGGTCACATCCGTGACCCAACCCGCACCGAAGCTTTCCCAGGCCAGCACCTGAACTCCGCGCGCACCCAACAGCGACCACATCGCCATTTCAACCGCACCGGTGTCCGAGGCGGGCACAATGCCAATCTTGTAATCCGCCGGGATGCCCAGCACCTCGCGGGTGCCTTCAATGGCGGCCTTCAGTTTGTCTTTGCCGACAGCGGCCCGATGCGAACGGCCAAGGGCGGCGTCCGACAAAACATCCAATGTCCATGTGGGGGGTTTGGCACAGGGGCCAGAAGAAAAGCGCGGATTGGCCGGCCGCGTCGCCGGTTGAGCAATATCAGTCATGATACCCTTCCAGATATAAGCCCCTCGTTGGGGAGGGGTGTCCCACGGACCGAAGTAAGGAGCAGATGCGTCTGGCACAAGATCAAAAATGTCGCTATAGCCGCGCCGAGCGTCGGAATGTGGCGCCGAATGTCTACGATCGGAAACTTTCGCATGTTCATTGCCACCCTGCTGACCAACCCCTCGACCCCCAAACTTGACGCGGCTCTTGTGGAAAGCCTGCGCAACGCCTGGGGTGGTGGCGAAGCCGTCTGGCTGTCGCCGGACGAAGCCGCCGAGTTTCCCGTGCGCCAGATGCCCCCAAACCTCTGGGACGTCTGGGAGGATCTGCAAGCCCTGGGCGTCGATCTTGTCGTTCAACCGATGGAGGGGCGGCGCAAGCGCATGCTTTTGGCGGACATGGATTCAACCATGATCCAGCAGGAATGCATCGACGAACTGGCAGACGAGGCCGGTGTCGGCGATCGAGTGAAGGACATCACCGCCCGCGCCATGAACGGCGAATTGGACTTCGAAGGTGCCCTGACCGAGCGGGTCGGGCTGCTGAAGGGATTGCCCGAAACGGTCATCGGCAAAGTGCTGGACACGCGCATCACCCTGATGCCCGGCGGGCGTGAGCTTCTGGCCACGATGAAGGCTGCCGGGGCCTATGCCGCGCTGGTGTCGGGTGGCTTCACCGCGTTCACAAAACACGTCGCCGAAACGCTGGGGTTTGACGAGAACCGCGCCAACACGTTGATGGTCGAGGATGGAAAACTGACCGGCAAGGTCGCCCACCCGATCCTGGGGCGCGACGCCAAGGTTGCGGCCCTGCAAGAAATCTCAACCCGCTTGCATCTGGACCATGACGAGGTGATGGCGGTAGGCGACGGCGCCAATGACCTTGGGATGCTGGAACTGGCAGGCGCTGGTGTGGCCCTGCACGCCAAACCCTCGGTCGCCGCGCAATGTGAAATCCGGATCAATCACGGCGACCTGACCGCGCTGTTGTATATTCAGGGCTACACCAAGGCCGAATTCGAAGGTGTTTGACCTTACAACGGAAATCTTGCTGCTCTTGCTGGCCGCCGCTTTCGTTGCGGGCTTCATAGACAGCATCGCGGGCGGAGGCGGGCTGATCACGGTGCCGGCCTTGCTGCTGGCGGGCGTTCCGCCGGTCACGGCGCTGGCCACCAACAAGGTGCAAGGGCTTTTCGGCGCCGGGATGGCCGCCGTCACCTATGCGCGTGCAGGACATGTGAACCTGCGGCGGCAGATCAAACCCGCCTTGATCTCGTTCCTCGCAGCGGTTCTTGGGGCGGTATCGGTCAATGCGATGCCCACCGACCTGATCCGCTGGATCCTGCCCGTACTTCTGGTCGCCATTGCATTGTTCTTTGCCTTGAAACCGGGTCTTGATGACCTCGATCGTCACCAACGGCTCTCTCCTGCCCTGTTTTCGCTGACGTTTGTGCCGGTGATCGGTTTTTACGACGGGCTGCTTGGTCCCGGCACCGGGGCTTTCTTCATGCTCGCCTTTGTCACCATGGCTGGCCAGGGGATCTTGAAGGCCACCGCCCACACGAAGCTTTTGAACTTCGCCTCGAATGTCGGAGGGCTGGCCGGTTTCGTGATCGTGGTTTCGCCCCTCTGGGCACTGGGCCTTGCCATGGGAGCTGCCCAGATCGCCGGGGCTTATCTCGGCTCCAGCCTTGCCGCCCGGATCGGCGCGAAACTCATCAAACCGCTGCTGGTCATCGCCTCGACCGCCATGGCGCTGAAACTGATCACCGACCTGCTCTAGGCGGCTTCTTCTGGCTAAAAATATCCTGGGGTGAATGCGCGGATGCGCAGAGGGGCAACGCCCCTTACCCCCACCCCCGCATGAGCGCGGCACTCGGCCGAATCTCACCTGTATCCAGCCCCGCGAAGTTTTTCACTACCGGGTTCATCCGCTTCTTCACCATCGGATCATCCGCCGTCAGAACACCCAGTTTCACCAGGATCGTCGCAATCGCGCATTCCGATGCGCGCGTTGCCCCATCGGTGATCTTCAGCGCAACGCCAAGTTCCTGCTCTGGCAGGATGGCGACAAAAAACGCTTCTGCGCCGGTTTTCAGGGCAACCTTGCCCGTTGCGGCACGCATCAACTCGGTGCAGGCGCGGGTTTCACCGGCCACCAGTTCCGGGTGCAGCATCATCGCCTCGCGCAGACGCACGGCGGCGTCCTGACGTTTGTCCGCTGCCGGTTTGGCCCCGGCAAACGCCCCCATCGCGCGACCCATGCCAGAGAGGGTCGAGGCGAAATTCGGCGCCGAACAGCCATCAATTCCGAAACCGGCGCTGGTCTCATCCGTGATCTCTTCAAAAGCGGTCTTAACCGCCTTCTGCACAGGATGGTCCAGATCGACATAATCCGCACCGGCCCCAAGATGGCGGCTGAGTGTCAGGAACCCTGCATGTTTGCCCGAGCAATTGTTGTGAATCCGGCAAGGGCTTTGGTCCGTCTTGATCAGCCCGGTCTTGGCCTCGCGATCATCGGGCATCTGTGGCCCGCACAACAGATCGTCATTGCCCAACCCCATCTCCGCAAGCCAGCGGGTCACGCGGGTGGTGTGAATCGCAGCCCCCTGATGACTGGCGCAAGCCAGCGCCAGTTGCTCGGTGGTCAGCCCTGCAGCATCGGCCGCCCCGCTTTCCACCAGCGGCAACGCCTGCAACATCTTCGCCGACGAACGCGGCAGGATCACTTGATCGGGATCGCCCCAGCCGTCAACGATTTCACCCCTGGCGTTGCATATGACCGCATGGCCATGGTGTTGGCTTTCAAGGATATCTCCGCGCCAAACCTCGACAAGACGCTCTGACTGGCCCATTGGTTGATCCTTTCCAAATGAAACATGCGAAAAACCGCCACGGGGGCTTTTATTACGCCCACATTTCGCGCTAAACTCCCTGCACAGACTTGGAAACGACCCAAGCGCAACAGTCAAGGGCCGCGTCAGACGGTGGGGACGCGCATGGGCTTGAGGCAGAGGCAGCTGGAGGCTGTGTTAGACATGAAACGAACGATTTCAGGCGCGATTTGCGCACTGGGCCTGTCGCTGGCAGCGACGGGCGTTTTCGCTCAGGAAAGCTCGAACCGGGTCGCCGCAAACACCGATTGGAGCGTGTTTGTCGAGGACAACCCGAAAGAATGCTGGAGCGTTTCCAGCCCGAAAGAGACCGTGAACACCAGAAACGGGCGTTCCGTGGCGGTGAAGCGCGGCGATATCCTGCTGTTTGTCAGCTATCGCCCCGGCGCCGATGTGAAAGGCGAGGTCTCGTTTACCGGCGGCTATCCGTTTGCTGATGGCTCGACCGTCGAGCTGAAAATCGGCGACAGCACCTTCCAGTTGTTCACCGACGGTGAATGGGCCTGGTCGGCTTCGAAAGACGACGATGCCAAGATCATCGCGGCCATGAAACGCGGCGCAAGTGCGATCGCCACGGCAAGCAGCTCTCGCGGCACCAAGACGCAGGACACATTCAGCCTTCTGGGCTTCACCGCGGCTGTGGACGAGGCCGGCAAACGCTGCGGCGGCTGATCCGGTATCACATCACGACATTCTGAAACGTCACGGTGCAATCCGTGGCGTGACAAGCTGTGTTTGGTGGTTTATAGACTGCGGCCTTGCACAGACAGGAACGCACCATGGAACCGACCGCCCCGATCACTCAGGATGTCATGACCATCCCCCGCAAGACCGACGACGGTGGCAAACGCAACCTCGTGGGTCTGACACGTGATCAGTTGCGCGAGGCGCTGATCTCGGTCGGCACGCCCGAGAAGCAGGCCAAGATGCGCACCGGGCAGGTCTGGCAGTGGATTTACCAATGGGGCGTGCGTGATTTCGACACCATGACGAACCTGGCCAAGACCTATCGTGCGTTGTTGGCCGAGCATTTCGTGATCGAGATCCCCGAAGTGGTCAGCCGCCTTGTGTCCGAGGACGGCACCCGTAAATACCTGGTTCGTATCGCTGGCGGTCACGAGGTCGAAGTTGTCTATATCCCCGAGGAGGATCGCGGCACGCTCTGCGTGTCGTCGCAGGTGGGCTGCACGCTGACTTGTTCCTTCTGCCACACCGGCACCCAGAAACTGGTCCGCAACCTGTCCGCCGCCGAGATTGTCGGACAGATCATGATGGCGCGCGACGATCTTGAGGAATGGCCCGAACCCGGTGCACCCAAGGACGAAACCCGCCTTCTGTCCAACATCGTGCTGATGGGCATGGGCGAACCCTTGTACAATTTCGACAATGTGCGCGACGCGATGAAAATCGCCATGGACCCGGAAGGGATCAGCCTCAGCCGCCGCCGGATCACCTTGTCGACCTCGGGCGTGGTGCCGGAAATTGCCCGCACGGCGCAGGAAATCGGCTGCCTTCTTGCAATCAGTTTCCACGCCACCACGGACGACGTGCGCGACAAGCTGGTGCCGATCAACAAGCGCTGGAATATCGAAGAGCTGCTGGGGGCGCTTGCCGCCTATCCCAAGGCATCAAACAGCGAACGCATCACCTTTGAATACGTGATGCTGGACGGCGTGAATGACTCGGACGAAGATGCGCACCGGCTGATCGAACATATCAAGCGCCACAACATTCCAGCCAAGATCAACCTGATCCCGTTCAACGAATGGCCCGGCGCGCCCTATAAGCGGTCGTCCAACAACCGTATCCGGGCGTTCGCAAACATCATCTATCAGGCCGGGTACGCCAGCCCGATCCGCAAGACGCGGGGCGAAGACATCATGGCCGCCTGCGGGCAGCTCAAGTCCGCCACCGAACGCGCGCGCAAATCCAAACGGCAGATCGAAGCCGAGGCCGGGCTGGGTCAATAGACCGCCCTGCCATTTCGCGCTATGCTTCCGGTTCGGGCAGGCGCTCGGAAACGTGGTGCCTGCCTCTGGATGGGAGGCCACACAATGAGCTATGTTCAAGGGTTCCTGATCCCGGTGCCGGTCAAGAACAAGGACGCCTATCGCGACCTTGCCGCCAAATCTGCACCGCTGTTTCAGGAATATGGCGCGACACGCATCGTCGAGACGTGGAGCGAAACCACACCGGACGGCAAGGTCACGGATTTCAAACGCGCGGTAAAGGCCGAGGACGGCGAGGCCGTGGTGTTTTCGTGGATCGAATGGCCGGACAAACAGACCTGCGATGCTGCCGCAAAAAGCATGGAGACAGACCCACGCTGGAAAGAGATGGGTGAGATGCCGTTTGACGGCAAGCGGATGATCTGGGCCGGGTTCGACCCGATCTTTGACGACAAAGGGTGACAGGGCTGACCTTGCGCGCGCGGACCGGGCGGCAGGTCACCGCCCCGGAATGTCCTTGCGCTTGCCGGGCTGGCCCCAGTTGTCGATCACGTCAATCGCCTCCTGCGCCGTTTCGACAAAACGGAACAGGTCCAGATCCTCGGGGCTGATTGTGCCAGCGTCGGCCAGAGCCTCCCAATTCACGATGCGGGTCCAGAAATCGCGGCCGAACAGCAGGAACGGCACGCGTTTCATCCGTCCGGTCTGTATAAGCGTCAGGCTTTCAAACATCTCGTCCAGCGTGCCGAAACCGCCGGGGAAAATCGCGATGGCCTCGGCGCGCATCAGGAAGTGCATTTTGCGGATCGCGAAATAGTGGAAATTGAAGCACAGGTCGGGCGTCACATATTCGTTGGGCGCCTGTTCATGTGGCAAGACGATGTTCAACCCGACGGACACGCCGCCGGCATCCACGGCTCCGCGGTTTCCGGCCTCCATCACGCCCGGTCCGCCGCCGGTGACGATCACGTTCTCGCGGTGCCCGTTGGCGTTGGATCGCAAGGTCATCAGGCGGGCAAACTCGCGTGCTTCGTCATAGAAACGGGACAGGTCTGCCAGCGTTTCAGTGCGCGCCGTGTCCTTTTTCGCAGGCTCCGGGATCCGGGCGCCACCAAACAGGACGACGGTGCTGTCCACCCCGTATTCCTGCATCAGAAGCTCGGGTTTCATCAGTTCCAACTGCCAGCGCACCGGTCGCAACTCGTCCCGGCACAGAAACTCCTGATCGTCATAGGCCAGCTTGTAGGCCTGCGCGCGCGTCTGGGGCGTATCGGGCGTATGTTTTGCGGCTTTGCGGTCTTGCGCGCTGTCGCGGAACGGATGGTTGCGTTCGTCTTTCATGCTCACTGATCCTGTCACTTGTGCGTTCCGTTCATGGCTAACGCCTTTGAGGGTGAAGAACCAGTGCCACGTTCCATTGCACAAATACGGGATGCAGCTTAAAGACCAATGCAACAAAACCTTGCCCAATCCCGTTGAAGGAGCCATTTGCATGTCGAACGCCCAACTCGAAGCCGCCATTGAAGCCGCCTGGGAGGCGCGCGACACCATCACCCCCGCCACGACCGGCGAAACCCGCGAGGCGATCGAGGATACGCTGAATGCGCTGGATGGCGGCGGGCTGCGCGTGGCCGAACGTCAGGAAAATGGCGACTGGCATGTGAACCAATGGGCGAAAAAGGCCGTGCTGCTGGGCTTTCGCCTGAAGGACATGGAACAACAGGATGGCGGTCCGCAAGGCGGCGGCTGGTGGGATAAGGTTGACTCGAAGTTCAAGGGTTGGGGCGACAACCAGTGGAAAGCGGCCGGGTTCCGCGCCGTGCCGAACTGCATTGTCCGCAAATCCGCCTTCATCGCCCCTGGCGTCGTGTTGATGCCCAGCTTCGTGAACCTTGGTGCCTATGTGGACGAAGGCACGATGGTCGACACTTGGGCCACCGTCGGATCCTGCGCGCAGATCGGCAAGAACGTGCATCTGTCGGGCGGCGTGGGCATTGGTGGGGTGCTGGAACCCATGCAGGCCGGCCCCACGATCATCGAAGACAACTGCTTCATCGGTGCCCGCTCGGAAGTCGTGGAAGGCTGTATCGTGCGTGAAGGCTCGGTGCTGGGCATGGGCGTGTTCATCGGCCAGTCGACCAAGATCGTTGACCGCGAAACCGGCGAGGTCATGTATGGCGAAGTGCCCCCCTATTCGGTCGTGGTCGCAGGCTCGATGCCGTCGAAAAATGGCGTCAACCTGTACTGCGCGGTGATCGTGAAACGGGTGGATGCCAAGACCCGCTCGAAAACCGGGATCAACGAGCTTTTGCGCGACTGAACGCCAACGCTGTAGGGAAAGACAAGGCGCGCCGCATCCGACCGGCGCGCTTTTTTTGCGTTTTCACAGGAAAAAGTGACGTAAAAGCCGGGCTGGTCCGTATCACCCTCATACCAAGGGAGGTCATAATGATACGTCTTGTTCTGCTCAGCAGCCTGATCGCCATCGGTTTTGCCGCCGAGGCCGCACAATCGCGCGACGCACAGCATCCTGCCGCGTGCACATACACGGTCTGAACCGGCAAGGCTTGATCCCGGCCCGGAAGCGGCCTAAGCCCGGCGCATGAGCAAAGAGAAAAAACCGAAGAAACCGCATCAGGTTTATACGCTACTGGTCGAGGTCGGTCGCAAGGACGGCGATGGCCTGCCTGACGGAGCAACGGGTGCCGCGCTGGTGTGCTATGCCTCGGGCGTGGACGAGTCCGAAGCGGTGCGTGAAACCGTTGCAATCCTGAAACAGGCCGACCTGGCACCGCTTGACGTGAACGGCTATGGCAGTCTGGATGAACGGCTGGCCGAGGGGCATGAGATTCCCGGTGAAGAACGCAAGCTGATGGGCCGCGCGCTTAAGGAAAACAGCGTGATCGTCGCCCAGATGACCCCCTTCTTTGACGAGGATACCTGATGGGCACCGTTTTTTGGGACCTTGATGGTACACTGACCGACCCGAAGCCCGGCATCACCGGCAGCGTCGTGAAGGCCTTGCAGGATCTGGGGCTGGACGCTCCCGCGCCGGACGATCTGGAATGGGTAATCGGCCCCGCGCTTCTGTGGAGCTTCGAAAAGCTGGGCACCCCGGACCCGGCGCAGGCTCTGGCCCTGTATCGCAGGTATTACGAGGACCACGGCGGCATGTATGACTGCACCGTCTTCGACGGCATTCCCGCCGCGCTGACCGCCATCGGTGCGCGGCATGTCATGCACCTTGCCACTGCCAAGCCGCATGTCTATGCGCGCAAGATCACCGCGCATTTCGGATTGGCGAAACACATGACCCACGAGTTTGGCCCCGAACTTGATGGCACCCGCAATGATAAGGGCGAATTGCTGGCCCATGCGCTGACCCGGACCGGCGATGATCCGGCGCGTTGCGTCATGGTTGGGGATCGCCACCACGATCTTGATGCCGCGCGCGCGGTGGGCATGCGCTTCATCGCTGTTGGCTGGGGTTATGGCGGCGGTGATGATCTGTCGGGGGCAGACGCACAGGTGAAAACACCCGACGAATTGCCGGGTGTCGTGGATCGTTTCCTGCCATAGCCGGCTTGCCTATTCGGTCCGCACCACGGTGACGAACTGGTCCGGCAGGCTGGGATCCGGTTCGATCAGCGCCCGAAGCGGTATCGTGATCTCGGCGGTGCGGCCATCCGCGGACAACAGGCCGTTGGTTTCGACGATGTCCTTGCCGGTGATGGTCATGTGGATGCGATGCCCCTGAAAGGCTTGTTGCAGCATCCCCATCATCGACGGGTCCGCGCCGCTTTCAGCCGCCACCCTTTTCAGCTCGGCCAGGTCAAACACCAGCCGGACAAAGGGACCTTCCATCCGTTCAAGGCTGACACCCTGGTTGGGGTTCACGCCACCTTGCGCGGCGTTTTTCTGGCCGTTCTCGATTTCGGCGATCAGGTTGTCGATCGTGTCGGTTTCTTCGACGCGGCAACTGAAGGTGCCATCGGCATTCGTGGTGCCGACCCCCTCTTCACAAGGATCCTGCCCGCTTTGCGCGATCATCCCGTACATTTCCGGCCCCAGCAGCATATGCGCCGACATGGTGGCCGTTTCATCGTCATGCACGACGAAATCCAGATCGGCATCAAAACAGGCTGACAGCGGCATGAGCAGCAGAAGATACAGAAGTTTTTTCATGAAGGGCTCCGAAGCGGGCAGTCTGGGTTCGCGCGCAGGTTAGACACCCCCCGGCGCAAGGTCCAGCCTGCGCATCGGCCATGGGCGGAGGACCTCCACCGATTGCCCTGCCCCCGTCAACCGACTACAGATATCAGAAAGGAGCGCACGAACATGTCCGACACCCCTCACACACCGGTTGATCCGGTGGCTTTGACGCAACAACTGGTGCGATGCCCGTCGGTCACGCCAGAGGAAGGTGGTGCGCTGGTCCTGCTGGAAAGCCTGCTTACAGATGCGGGCTTTGCCTGCACCCGGATCGACCGGGGGGGCGTGTCGAACCTGTTTGCCCGCTGGGGGTCGCGGAATGCACGCACGCTGGGGTTCAACGGCCATACCGACGTGGTGCCGGTGGGCGACGCGGATGCCTGGACGGTGGATCCGTTCGGGGCCGAGATACGTGACGGTTATCTTTATGGCCGGGGTGCCACCGATATGAAGTCCGGCGTGGCCGCCTGGGTCGCTGCCGCGATTGATTTCGTGGCGGACGCGCCTGCGGATGCCTCGCTTGTCATCACCATAACCGGCGACGAAGAAGGCGATGCCACCGACGGCACCACCGCCATTCTGGACTGGATGGCCGAGGCGGGTGAAACCATGGATGATTGCATCGTTGGCGAACCCACCAGCCCGAACGAAATGGGCGAGATGATGAAGATCGGACGGCGTGGGTCCATGACGGCCTATTTCACCGCGCGCGGGGTGCAGGGCCATTCCGCCTATCCCCACCGCGCGCTGAACCCCGTGCCCGCACTGGTCCGGCTGATTGCCGACCTTGCGGTGCACGATCTGGACAAGGGCACCGACCATTTCGACGCTTCGACCCTTGCCGTAACGACCTTTGACACGGGCAACCCCGCCACCAACGTGATCCCCGCCGAATGCCGCGCCACGGTCAACATCCGCTTCAACGACGCGCACAGTTCGTCTGACCTGATCCGATGGCTGAACACCGAAGCCGCCCGCGTCGGCAAAGCCACCGGTGTGGATATCGAGATGACGGCGACCGTGTCGGGGGAAAGTTTCGTGACCCCCCCCGGCCCGCTGTCTGATCTTGTTGCCACGGCGGTCGAGGCCGAAACCGGCCGCCGCCCCGAGGCGTCGACCTCGGGCGGGACATCGGATGCGCGTTTCGTCAAGGCCATCTGCCCCGTGGTTGAGTTCGGTCTTGTGGGCAAAACCATGCATCAGGTGGATGAACGGGTGAAAGTCGATCAAATCGTCCAGTTGAAAACCATTTATTCACGCCTTATCCGGGATTATTTCGCATGAGCCAAATTCCCAGCAAGCAAGAGATTCTGGACTGGATCTCGGAAAACCCGACCCAGACGGGCAAGCGCGACATCGCGCGGGCCTTCGGGATCAAGGGCGCGGCGCGGATCGACCTGAAGCGCCTGTTGAAAGAGCTTGAGGCCGACGGGCACCTTGCCAAACGCGGCAAGACCTATCGCGACCCGGACAAGCTGCCGCCGGTCGCCGTGCTGCGGATCGACGCCCCCGATGCCGATGGCGATCTGTATGCCAGCCCGATGGAATGGGCAGGCGAAGCTGCTGCGCCGCGTGCGCTTGTCGTCCTCAAAGCCTCGGACCCGGCGCTTGAACCGGGCGAGCGCATTCTGGCCCGCATGACTGAGGTGAAAGATGAGCCTTATGCCTATGAGGCACGGTTGATCCGCCGCATCGGCACCAATCCGATCCGTATTCTGGGAATCTATCGCAAGGGGTCCGAAGGCGGGCGGATCGTGCCTGTCGACAAGGGGGCAGACAAGGAATGGCGGGTTGATCCCGGAGCGGACGAAGGCGCGAAAGACGGCGAGTTGGTCGAGGCGCAGCAATCCGGGCCGAAATCCCGCATGGGGCTGCCGCGCGCGCGGATCGTGGCCCGGCTGGGCGACCCGACCGCGCCCAAGGCCGTCAGCCTGATCGCCATCCATCAGCACGGCATTCCGGATGCCTTTCCGGACAGCGTGATCGAAGAAGCCGACGCGATGAAACCCGCGGGCCTGAAGGGGCGCGAGGATCTGCGCCACCTGCCCCTTGTCACCATCGACCCGGCGGATGCGCGCGATCATGACGATGCGTGCTATGCTCATGCGGACGACAACCTGAAGAACCCCGGCGGCCATGTGGTATGGGTCGCCATCGCCGATGTGGCCCATTACGTGACACCCGGTTCGGATCTGGATCACGAGGCGCGGCGGCGGGGTAATTCGACCTATTTTCCCGACCGTGTGGTGCCGATGCTGCCCGACCGGTTGTCGGGCGATTTGTGCAGCCTGCACGAAGGTGTGCCGCGCGCCTGTATCGCCGTGCGCATGGTGCTGGACGTGCAGGGCCGCAAACTCAGCCACAGTTTCATTCGCGGGTTGATGAAATCCCATGCCTCGCTGAACTACGCCGAGGTGCAGGCGGCGCAGGACGGTCAACCCAACGAAAAATGTGCGCCCCTTATGGACGAGGTGATCGCGCCGCTGTTTGCCGCCTATCACGCGACGAAACAGGCCCGCGCCTCGCGCCAGCCGCTGGATCTGGACCTGCCGGAACGCAAGATCATCCTGGACGACGATGGAAAGGTCGCCTCGGTCGCCTTTGCCGAACGCTTCGACGCGCATCGGCTGATCGAAGAATTCATGATTCTCGCCAATGTCGCTGCCGCCGAGGAACTGACCCGCCTCAGACGCCCGCTTTTGTTTCGGGTCCACGAAGAACCCAGCCCCGAGAAGCTGGAAGCCTTGCGTGAGGTCGCGCAGGCGTCTGGTTTCACGCTGGCCAAGGGGCAGGTGCTGAAAACCCGGCACCTGAACAATCTGCTGGCCCAGTCCGAGGACACGGAGTTTGACGAACTGATCAACCTGACGACGCTCAGGTCAATGTCGCAGGCCTACTATTTCCCGGAAAACTTCGGACATTTCGGACTGGCATTGCAATCCTATGCGCATTTCACCTCGCCCATCCGGCGCTATTCAGACCTGATCGTGCACCGGGCGCTGATCTCGGGGCATGGATGGGGCAAGGACGGGCTCAGCCCGGAAGACATCGAAAAGCTGGAAGCGACGGCGCAACATATCTCGGAAACCGAACGGCGGTCGATGGCGGCTGAGCGGGACACGACAGACCGGTATCTGGCCGCGTTTCTGGCCGAACGTGTCGGCAACGAGTTCACAGGGCGGGTATCGGGCATCGCGCGGTTCGGCCTGTTCGTGAAACTGGACGAAACCGGCGCCGACGGGCTTGTGCCCATCAGTTCGCTGGGCAACGAGTATTTTCGCCACGACCGAGACGAACAGGTGCTGGTCGGCGAACGATCCGGGCTGGTGATCGGTCTTGGGCAACGTGTCACCGTGCGACTTGCCGAAGCCATCCCCACCACCGGCGGGCTGACGCTTGAGCTTCTGAACATCGAAGGGCGCAAACTGGCGCCAGCAAAAACGCGAAAGACGGGGAAATCTTCGCCCCGGAAACCCATGAGGTCAAAGCGGAAAACCGCAAAGACAAAAAAGAAAGTGAAGCGTTCCCGAAAGTAGTTGGTAATGTCCAATCGGGACAATAGGTATGAGTTGGTGTTGAACAGTATGATGTTGGAAGACGATTTTCAGGCATGGTGTGATGCCTTTCGCAAACGTGCCGGTCAGGCGGGCGTCTCGGCCCAAACGCTTGAGCTGTGCGCGAGCCATCTGCGCCCCGATCCCAGGGTGTTGGAAAAGCAATCGAACCAGGCTGAATTTACCCTGACCATCTCGCAATACCTGGAACGCGCGGTGACGGACAAACGCATCCGCAAGGGGCGGGCACGGTTTCGGGATAATCGCGCCCTTCTGAATGGCATATCCGAGAAATTTGGCGTCGATCCGCAGATCATCCTGGCGATTTGGGGGTTGGAGACCGATTACGGCGCCACACGTGGCGACTGGCCGGTTCTGACGGCGCTGGCGACACTGGCGCAATCGGGACATCGCGCCAGTTTTTTTGAAGACGAACTGATCGCTGCGCTGACGATCATCGACGCAGGCGACATCGCGCCCGCCGCGATGCTGGGATCCTGGGCCGGGGCGATGGGGCATGGACAGTTCATGCCGACCAGCGTTCTGCGGTTTGCAGTCGACCATGACGGGGATGGGCGGCGCGATATCTGGGGCAACGATCCGCAGGACGGGTTGGCCTCGATCGCAAATTACCTGTCCGCGCATGGCTGGCGGATGAGCCGCCCCTGCCGGGTCGAGGTCGTCTTGCCACAGGAGTTCGACCATGCGCTGGCGGGACGCCAGGTCAAACGCGCGGTTGCCGATTGGGCGGGCATGGGGGTGCAACTGGCCGATGGCAGCCCGGTCCCGGATTATGGGGAAGCCTCGATCGTGCTGCCGTCAGGCGCCAGCGGCCCGGCCTTCATGACCTTTGGAAATTTCGACGCGTTGCTGACCTATAACCGGGCCGATGCCTATGCGATCGCAGTCGGGCTTCTGGCCGACCGGGTGCAGGGCGGGCGTCCGATCAGAACGCGCTGCCCCGATGACCTGATCGTGCTGTCCCGCGACCAGATGCGCGAATTACAGGAACGCCTGACGGCGGCGGGCTATGACACATTGGGCGCGGATGGGTTCCCCGGCCCGAACACCGCCGCCGCGCTGCGCAACTATCAGCGCGACAACGGATTGGTGGCAGACGGGTTCGGGTCCGGTGCAATGCTGGATCATCTGCGCAACCGGGACTGAGGGTGTCGGTTACTCAAACTCCATCTCGGTGAAGACCTGACCGGCATTCTTGGTGGCCAGTTCCTCGAACGTGTCGTGGTGGGCATAGGGGGATTGGTCAACGTAATAGGCGTCCTCCAGCGTGCCGCCTTCGTCAAGCAGCTTGCCCACTTCGCCGCGCAGATGTTTGAGGTAGCCGATGGTGTGATCCTCAACCTGTGCCATGTTGGTCGGGTATCCGTGACCGGGGATCACATAGGTTGCGCCGATGGGGGCAAAGACGGTTTCCCAGGTCTCGATCCAGCAGCTGGTGCAGGTGTCCTCAAAAATCGGCGGGATGCGATTATGAAAGGCCATGTCGCCCGCAATCATCAGCCCCTCTTCCGGCAGCCAGACCTGGATGTCGCCGGGGCTGTGGGCCGGGCCGGAATAGAGCACTTCGATGGTTTTGCCCCCCATGGTGATAACCTCCTTGTCCTCGAAGGTGCGGGTCGGCCCCATCGGCACGGTGCCCTCGGCGTTCTCGCGCGCGTATCGCGTCATGCCGTCATAGATCTGGGCCGAGTATTCCTCGAATTCATGGGCGGCATCGACATGGGCCAGCACCTCGACCCCCTGGTCGATCCAGTAACTGTTGCCCAGCATCGCGTGGCCCTGGCCGTTTTCGTTGATGACGAGTTTCACGGGCTGGTCGGTGATGGCCTTGATCTCGTCATGCAGGGCCTGCGCCAGCTTGGCGTTGGCACCCGCGTTGACCACGATCACGCCATCGCCCGTGACGATGAAGCTGAGATTGTTGTTGTGGCCTGCGTTTTCATAGGTCGGCGGGGCGGTGGCGCCGATGGCGGACCAGACATCCGGGATCACCTCGACCGGTTTTTCATAAAGCACCGAGCCGGGATACTGGTCGGCGATGTCTTCATCCGCAAAGGCAGGCATGGTGGCAAAGGCGACAAGGGTGGCAAAGGCTGTGGTGATGCGAAACATGGTGTCCTCCGGCGATTTGTTCGCATCAGATTGTCACATTCGAATGTGACAATCCAGCCTTGTGTCAGGGGCGCTGCCCCTACGGTCCAATCGGTCGATTGGACCTACCCCGGGATATTTCGGGCCAGAAGAAACCCTAGCTGCGCGCGGCTTCAGCGGCGGCGCGGATGGCGCGGATGTTGTCTCCATAGAAGTCTGGATTGTCGACCGAACCGCCTTTGAAGACGGCGGATCCGGCCACCAGCACATCGGCAC
Source organism: Aliiroseovarius sp. S2029 (assembly GCF_023195575.1). Lineage (NCBI taxonomy): Bacteria > Pseudomonadati > Pseudomonadota > Alphaproteobacteria > Rhodobacterales > Paracoccaceae > Aliiroseovarius > Aliiroseovarius sp. S2029. Next base: position 170,725 of record NZ_JALPQE010000002.1, on the reverse strand, counting down.
CAGCTTCGGCCACCAGTGGCGCGGTTTCGGTTGTGACACCGCCGTCGATCTGGATGTGGATCGGGCGGTCGCCGATCATCCGGCGCAGGCGGCGGGTTTTGTCGACGCCTGAGTGGATGAACTTCTGCCCGCCGAAGCCCGGGTTCACGGTCATGATCAACACCATGTCCACGAGGTCGAGCACATGTTCGATGCTGTCCAGTGGTGTGCCCGGGTTCAGGCTGACGCCGGCTTTTACGCCCTGCGCCTTGATGGCCTGCAACGTGCGGTGGATATGGGGTCCGGCTTCGACATGGGCGGTGATCATATCGGCGCCGGCTTCGGCATAGGCTTCGATATAGGGATCGACCGGCGCGATCATCAGATGCACGTCCATGAAGGTCTTCACATGGGGGCGAAAGGCTTTCACCGCGGGCGGGCCGAAGGTCAGGTTGGGCACGAAATGGCCGTCCATGACATCGACATGCACCCAGTCGGCGCCCTGCGCTTCGATGGCCTGGATTTCCTGACCGAAATTGGCGAAATCGGCGGACAGGATGGAGGGGGCGATCTTGATCGAACGGTCAAAGGACATGGGCGTGGCTCCGGCAGCGATGTTTGCCGCCCTTATAGCGGGATTGTGGCGATTGCGAAGGGTGAAATGCCTCAGCGGCGCGGCAATTCGGGATCGCAGGCCTGACCGCGCATGCAGGACCGGACCTTGTCCAGGGTGGCCGGATCGGGCGTGGCGAACGCGTATCCGCCACAGGGATCGGCCACGAGAAGGTAGCGCCCGTCTGTCCGTTCCAGATACACCAGATGTTCCTGCCCGCTGCGAAGCCGGGCACACCACGGCCCCATGCATTTCAGATTGATGTCAATTGCGCGGTCAAACGGCGCGTCAAAGCCTGACTGGGTCAGGCTGTGCCCGCTGATCCGACCGCTGAGGAAATTGTCGGGTTTGGGCAATCGTTGGCGGGACTGGTCTGGTTTGGGGATTTTGCTGGCATCAAAGCTGAGCCGGCCCAACACGGCAATATAGGAATTGTTGGATCGGGCGGTGTCCAGGAAGGCCGAGATCGCGTTGTGGGGCAAGCACGAAAGTGCCATGGCGGACTGAGGCATCACGAGCCAGATGACAAGCAGCAGGCCGCGCATCACAGATACCTCCGAAATCCCTTGAGCACAGCGGCATAGATGTCGCGTTTGAAGGGCACGATATGGGCCACGACCTCGTCCGGGTCCATCCAGGCCCATTGGCTGAATTCCGGGTGGTCCGTTTCGATATTCACCGCGCTGTCGTCGCCCTTGAACCGCATCAGGAACCACCGCTGTTGTTGTCCCTTGAAGCGGCCTTTCCAGATCCGTGGCACGATGTCGTGGGGCAGGTCATAGGGCAGCCAGTCAGGCAGTTCCGCTTCGATCGTCACTAGATCGCTTGTCACGCCGGTTTCTTCCCACAGCTCGCGCAGTGCTGCCTCGCGCGGGTCTTCGCCGTCATCCACCCCGCCCTGAGGCATCTGCCAGGCGGTTTCGGTGCCCAGTTTCGGCGCGTCCAGCCTTTGGCCCACGAACACCTTGCCATCGTCATTCACCAGCATGATCCCGACGCAGGGTCGATAGGGCAGTTTTTCGATATCGGCAGGTGTCATCATGACCTCATCAGCTTGGCGGTGTGACAGCGTGTTACAGGCATCTGTGACAGGAATGCAAAAGGGCCATCCCTGAGAATGGCCCCTTGATCGTCTTGCAACCTGCTCACTGCGCCAGGGCGATGGTCGACAGACCCTTGATCAGGTCGACCGCGTAAGACAGTTGGAAATCATCGTCGCGCAGTTTGGCGGCTTCTTCCGCGGCTTCGCGTTCTTCTTCGATCTGGCGCTGTTCATCCTCGCTCAGGCTGTCATTGTTCAGGCTGCCGCGCAGGTCGGCTTCGGTGCGTTGCGGGCGGCCTTCGTCCTCGTTCTCGGCCGTGGGGACGCGAGGGGGCTGCTCGACCACGATGTCGGGCGACACGCCCAGCGCCTGAATCGAACGGCCCGACGGTGTATAATACCGTGCGGTGGTCAGGCGCATGGCCCCGTCCGAGGCCAGCGGCATCACCGTCTGGACCGAGCCTTTGCCGAAGCTCTTGGTGCCAACGACAATGGCGCGATGGTGGTCCTGAAGCGCGCCTGCGACGATTTCCGACGCAGAGGCCGAGCCGCCATTGATCAGAACGACCATCGGTTTGCCTTCGGCCAAGTCGCCTGCTTCGGCGTTGACCCGTTCGCTTTCACCGGGGTTGCGGCCTCGGGTCGATACGATTTCGCCGCTTTCAAGGAAGGCGTCGGACACTTCGATCGCCTGGTTCAGAAGCCCGCCGGGGTTGTTGCGCAGATCCAGAACAATGCCTGCGACATTCTCCATCCCGCCCAGGGCCTTAACCTCGCGGGTCAAGCCTTCGGTCATGTTGGCATAGGTCTGGTCGTTGAAGGTCGTCACCCTGAGAACGATGGTATTGCCGACCGAGCGCGCGGTGGCGGCGGTCAGCTTGATCGTGTCGCGGATGATCGACACATCGAAGGGTTCATCCACGCCTTCGCGCACAACGGTGATGATGATCTCGGACCCCACCGGGCCGCGTAGCATGTTCACCGCCTCGTCCAATGTCAGCCCCATCAGGGCTTCGCCATCCACGTGGGTGATATAGTCGCCCGATTCCATGCCTGCATCTGCTGCGGGTGTTCCGTCCATCGGAGACACGACACGCACGAAGCCTTCTTCCTGCGTCACTTCGATGCCCAGCCCCCCGAACGACCCGCGCGTCTGCACCCGCATGTCGGCGGCGTCCTTGGGCGACAGGTAACTGGAATGCGGGTCGAGCGAGGTCAGCATCCCGTCAATGGCCGCCTCGATCAGGTCGGCAGCGTCGACCTCTTCCACATATTGCGCGCGGATACGTTCAAAAATGTCGCCAAACAGGTCAAGTTGCTCATAGACGCTTGCGTTGCGGGCGGCATCCTGTGCAAGAAGCGGCCCGGCCACCTGCGTGGTCAGCACCGCGCCTGCCAATGTGCCCCCAAGGGCGGCCATCACGAATTTCCTCATCAGTTCATTCCTTGCCTGCCGCGAACCAGTCGCCGGGGTCCACGGGTGTTCCGTTCTCTCTTAGCTCTATATAAAGCGTTTCCGACGCGTCTGCGCCAGTTCCTTCCTCCGCTGCGATCAAAAACGCTTGATCACCGCTGGCCGACGCCCCGCCCATCAGGCCGATCGGGGCGTCTTTTGGCAGCACCTCGCCCACTTCGCCGAACAGCTGGCCCAACCCGGCAAGCACCATCAGATAACCATCGCCCGGCTCGATGATGGCGACGTTGCCATAGTCCAGAAGCGGCCCCAGGTATCGGATCGTCGCAGGCCAGGGTGTGGTGACGATGGCCAAGGGCCGCGTGGCGATGACATAACCGGGGCGGCGCACCCCGGCGGCGTCCACCTCATCAAAGCGGCGCAACACCTTGCCCAGCGCGGGCATGGGCAGCCGCCCTTTCACGCTTGAAAAGTCCCGTGTATCGGCAGCGTTGCCCTGCGGCACGGGTTCCGACATCAGCCCGTCGGCAAAGCTGGTCAAAGTATCCGCGCTTTCAAGCAGCGTTTTCATCCGGGCCTCATCAGCGACGAAACGGCGGGGCAGTTCGGTGCGCCGCGCGATGGCCAGGCTAAGCTCGAACCGCGCGTCCTGTGCGCCTTCGAGCCCTGATTTCAGCGTCTCGACCGCGTTTTCCTGCAAGGTCTGCAGGGTTTGCAACTCTTCAAGGTCGCGGCGCAGCGCGTCGGCTTTCAATTGCAGGGCGGGGGCCACATCGGACAGGATCATCCCGGACCGGGCGGTGCCAATCGGTCCGGCAGGATGGACCAGCAAGGCCGGTTCCGGCGCGCGTTGGATGGTTTGCAGGACGCCCAGAAGTTGGGACAACTGGTCGCTTTCCGCCTGCAAGGCACCCTTTAGGGTTGCCTCGCGCAGGCTGGCCCGGCGCAACCCATCGCGCAACGCGGCCAGCCCTTCTTCATAGGCCTGCACGGTTTGCGTCAGGGCGGAAATCCGGTCGGTGGACTTCTCTGCCTCGGCCAGTGCAAGCGTCGCCTTGTCCAGCGCCAGCATCGCGGCACGGGCGGCGTCGGTCGGGTCGGTCTGCGCACGGGCCGCAAGTGTCGGCGCGAGCACCAACAGGACCGCCCCCGTCAAACGGGGCAAGAGACGCCCGACCCTTCTCACCGGCGGATCAGACTTTCGCCGGTCATCTCGGCGGGTTGCGCCAGCCCCATAAGCTCCAGCACGGTCGGGGCCAGATCGGCCAGTCGTCCGTCTGCCAGTTGGGCGCCCTCGGGTCCGCCAAACAGAATGACCGGCACAAGGTTGGTCGTATGCGCCGTGTGGGGGCCGTTGGTTTCGTCGTCCCACATGGTTTCGCAGTTGCCATGATCGGCGGTCACGATCATCGCGCCGCCCACCTCTTTCAGCGCCGCCAGCACCTGTCCAAGTCCGGCGTCCACGGCTTCACAGGCCGCGATGGCCGCATCCAGATCGCCGGTATGCCCCACCATGTCGGGATTGGCATAGTTTGTGACAATCAGGTCAAAGCGGTCACGGATGGCCCCGACGAAATGTTCGGTGACTTCAGCGGCGGACATTTCCGGTTGCAGGTCATAGGTGGCGACTTTGGGGCTGTCGGCCATATATCGCACCTCGCCTTCGACCGGGGCTTCCTTGCCGCCGTTCAGGAAAAACGTGACATGGGGATATTTCTCGGTCTCGGCGGTGTGAAACTGGCTTTTGCCGTGTTTCGCGACCCATTCGGCCAGCGTGTTCACGATGTCGCGCTTGGGAAAACAGGTGGTCATATAGGCGTTGTGATCATCGGAATATTCCACCATGCCCAGAAGCGCCGACAAGGTTGGGCGCGGGCCGGTGTTAAACTCGGCAAAGCCCGGTTCGCCGATGGCGCACAGGATTTCGCGGGCGCGGTCGGCGCGGAAGTTGATGAAGAACAGGCCGTCCCCGTCTTTCATGCCCGCAAAACCGTCGATCACCGCAGGTTGGATGAACTCGTCTGTTTCGCCCTTGTCATAGGCGGCCGCGATGGCGGAACCGGCGCTGGATGTCGCGTCGCCCTGCCCCTTGACCATGGCGTCGAAGGCGCGGCTGACCCGGTCCCAGCGGTTATCGCGATCCATCGCGAAATAGCGGCCCATCACGGTGACCACGCGCGCGCCGTTTGGAAGTGCCGCCTCAAACGCTGCCACCTGATCGCGCGCGGATTGCGGGGGAACGTCGCGCCCATCGGTGATTGCATGAATGGCCACGCTCAGCCCCGCATCGGTCAGCGCCTTGGCCGCGGCGACAAGGTGATCCTGATGGCTGTGAACGCCACCGGGGCTGACCAATCCGGCGATATGGGCGATGCCGCCTGCCGCCTTGACCTTGGTCGCGAACGCGCGCAGAGCTTCGTTCTCGAAAAACGAACCATCCTCGATCGCCAGATCAATCTGACCAAGGTCCATCGCCACCACGCGACCTGCGCCGATATTGGTGTGCCCCACTTCTGAATTGCCCATCTGTCCCGTCGGCAGCCCCACATCCGGGCCATGGGTAATCAGTGTGCCGTGCGGGCAGTTTTCCATCAACCAATCGAAATTGGGAGTGTTGGCCAACGCGGGGGCGTTGTAGTCGCGTTGCGCGCGCAACCCCCAGCCATCGAGAATACACAGAACGACGGGCTTGGGCGTGGTCATATGATCGGATCCTCTGGCTGCTTAAGGACTGTCTATTGCGCGAACAGACCGGGTGCAAGGCAGGCAGGCACTGCGGCGCCGGTCAGACCCGATGATACGGGCTGCCCGCCAGGATCGAGGCCGCACGGTAAAGCTGTTCGGACAGCATCACCCGCACCAGCATATGCGGCCAGACCATCTTGCCAAATGACAGACTGGCATCGGCTTGGGTGCGCAAGCCGGGGTCAAGCCCGTCCGCCCCGCCGATCGCGAAAGCCACATCGCTGCGTCCGTCATCACGCCAACGGGCCAGCACGTTGGCAAAATCGGGCGAGGACATGACCTTGCCACGTTCGTCCAGCGTGCACAGCAGCGCGCCCTGCGGAATGGCTCGTTCCAGCAAGGCGGCTTCGGCGGACATGCCGCCGCCCTTCTTGTCTTCAACTTCGTGGATATTGGCAGGCCCAAGCCCCAACGCACGGCCCGTGCGATCAAACCGGGTCAGATAATCGTCGATCAGGTCACGCTCGGCCCCGCCGCGCAGGCGGCCAACGGCGCAGATATGCACCTTCATGACGTCGTGCCCTTGAAGATCAGGTGGCCGCGCCGGCCGTGCCCGGCTCCAACCACATCTTCTCAAGCTGATAGAACTCGCGCACTTCGGGGCGGAAGACATGGACGATCACGTCGCCCGCGTCGATCAGAACCCAATCGCCCTGATCCTTGCCTTCGATCTTCGAAAAGACCCCCATATCCTGTTTGAGCTTCTCGGTCAGCTTTTCCGAGATCGCGGCGACCTGTCGGGTCGAACGACCGGAGCACACGACCATATGATCGGCCATCTCGGATTTACCGCGCAAATCGATGATCACCACATCTTCGGCTTTGTCATCTTCAAGTGAGCTAAGTACGAGCGACAGGATTGTGTCGCTGACATTGGTTTGAGGGGCCGCCGTCATTGCGGATTTCCCTGCAGTCGCATCTTCTGCGACCTCTGTTTGACGATACAGGACATTGTCCTCCTATCAATACACGCCGATCCGCCCCGACGCTGGGCATATTGGAATCGTAGCATCACATGGGGGCGATCTCAACGCTCGTCAAGCAACCAGGCTGAATCAGACGTGTAAATGGGTCACGCTGGCGGTTTTTGGCCGGACGCGTCACCGACTTCATCTTCGTCAAGCAGCCGCACTTCGCGTTGCGGGAAGGGGTGGGTGATCCCGTTTTCCTTGAACGCATCCCACAAGGCCAGATAGACATTGCCGCGGATATTGGTCAGCCCGCCGGTCGGATCGTCGATCCAGAAGCGCAGAATGTAATCGACCGAACTGTCGCCAAATCCGACGATGTGGCAGACGGGGGGACGAAAGCTCAGAACCCGCGTCACTTCGCTGGCGGCTGCGATTGCAACCTTGCGCACCTTGTGCGGATCGTCGCCATAGGCGGTGCCGAAATAGATATCCAGCCGCACGAACGAGTTCGTATGCGACCAGTTCACCACCTGCCCGGTGATCAGGTCTTCGTTCGGGATCAGGTATTCGCGCCCGTCGCGGGTGACGACGGACACGTAGCGCGCGCCAAGCTGCTGGATCCAGCCGAATGTCTCGCCCAGACTGATCACATCGCCGGGTTTGATCGACTTGTCCAAAAGGATGATCACGCCCGATACAAGGTTCGACACGACCTTTTGCAGACCGAAACCAAGACCAACACCGATGGCACCGGACAGGACCGCCAGACCGGTCAAGTCGACACCAATGACTTTCAGGCCCAGAAAGAACGCCGCGCCATACAGAAGAAGCTGGATGAACTTGACCGCCAACACCTGCATGGACGGCGAAATGTCATCGTTGTTCTTGATCTTTTCTGCCGATCCCCGGCTGAACATGCGCGCCAGCGCAAACAATGCAGCTGTAACCACCACGGCCCGCAAAACGTCCAAAAGCGAGATATGGAAATCCCCTGCCGAGATCGCCAGATTGTCCAGCACCTCGCCGATTTCGTCGGTGACACCCAGGTAATACAGGGTGACATAGATCCACAGCCCCCATTTCGTCGTGCGCCGCAGAACGCGGTTCTCAACGATCACCGAGGCAAAGCCCACCAGCACCCAGGCCAGCGCCAGCGTGCCAATCGCCGCGATCAGATAGGACCGTGACGGCCACGTCACCTCGCGCATCACCGACACAACCATCCATGACAACACCACGAACATCATCATGGGCACACGGCGCTTTGTGTGGATGGCAAAGCGCAACCGGCGTTTCGACCACCCCTCGCGCGACCGCAGCCATTCATCGATCCGGGGGGCCAGCACCTTGCCGACCGCCCAGGAAATCACCGCCAGCAGAACCACGATGGCCACCTGGTACAAACGCCAGGTCTGTCCAAGGCTGGTCACGAAGTTGGTGCCTTCGATCCACAGCGGCATCAGTTCGTCCCGCAGCGTGTCGAATGTGCTGGTTGCAAGCTCTGGCAGGTCGTCCGCGCCGCTGCTTTCTCTGGGTGATGTGCCGGGGTGCGGCGTTGCTTCTGGCTCCATAGCGATGAGTTTTACACGCGGCATTCCCGGCGTCCAGTGGGCGGACACACCATCACCACCAACCGCTCTTGCGACATGGACGGCAAAAGAGTATCCCAGCAGCATGACTCGGGTTTTCGATATGGATGATCGCGCGCGCCTGCCCTGGCGGTTTTTCGGTGCGACGCGGACGGTGCAGGCCTACCTGTAAGGTGGCGCCCCCGACCTATTGCAACCTGACACACATCCACGCCCATCCACGGAGAGCGATATGACCGCCCCGAAGACACTCTATGACAAAATCTGGGACGCCCATGTGGCCCATGAAGCCGAAGACGGCACCTGCCTTCTGTATATCGACCGCCATCTGGTGCACGAAGTGACCAGCCCGCAGGCCTTCGAAGGGCTGCGCATGGCGGGACGCAAGGTCCACGCGCCCGACAAGACCATCGCGGTGCCGGATCACAACGTCCCCACCACGCTGGACCGCGCCAAGGGGATCGAAAACGAAGAAAGCCGCATTCAGGTCGAGGCGCTGGACAAGAACGCCAAGGATTTCGGCATTCACTATTACCCCGTGGATGATGTGCGCCAGGGGATCGTGCACATCGTCGGCCCTGAACAGGGCTGGACCCTGCCCGGCATGACGGTCGTGTGCGGCGACAGCCACACCGCGACGCACGGTGCGTTCGGCGCGCTGGCGCACGGCATCGGCACCTCGGAAGTTGAACACGTTCTGGCGACGCAAACGCTGATCCAGAAGAAGTCGAAAAACATGAAGGTCGAAATCACCGGCAAGCTGAAACCGGGTGTGACCGCCAAGGACATCACGCTGGCCGTGATCGGCAAGACCGGCACCGCCGGCGGCACCGGCTATGTCATCGAATATTGCGGCGAAGCGATCCGCGATCTGTCGATGGAAGGGCGCATGACCGTCTGTAACATGGCCATCGAAGGCGGCGCCCGCGCGGGTCTGATCGCGCCGGACGAGACCACCTTTGAATATGTCAAAGGCCGCCCCCACGCACCGAAAGCCGGGCAATGGGAACAGGCGCTGGAATACTGGAAAACGCTTTACACCGACGAAGGCGCGCATTTCGACAAAGTGATCACGCTCAAGGGTGAAGAGATCGAGCCGGTCGTGACCTGGGGCACCTCGCCCGAGGACGTTCTGCCTATATCCGCCACTGTGCCCAGCCCCGAGGATTTCACCGGCGGCAAGGTCGAGGCAGCCAAGCGCGCCCTTGAATATATGGGCCTGACCCCCGGCCAGAAGCTGACCGACATTGAAATTGATACTGTGTTCATCGGTTCTTGCACCAACGGGCGCATCGAAGATCTGCGCGCCGTGGCCGACGTGGTGAAAGGCAAGAAGATCAAGGACGGTCTGCGGGCCATGATCGTGCCGGGATCCGGCCTTGTGCGCGCGCAGGCGGAAGAAGAAGGTCTGGCCGAGATCTTTCAGGAGGCCGGGTTCGAATGGCGGCTGGCGGGCTGCTCCATGTGCCTTGCCATGAACCCTGACCAACTGTCCGAGAAAGAGCGCTGCGCCTCGACCTCGAACCGGAACTTCGAGGGGCGTCAGGGCTACAAAGGACGCACCCATCTGGTGTCGCCCGCCATGGCGGCAGCCGCCGCACTGACCGGAAAACTGACCGATGTTCGCGATCTGATGTGATTCGTGTGCCAGGGGCGGCACACCGAAACAACTGGAAACGATGCGATTGTGCGCAACTGGGAAACAGTTGCGCATTTTTTTACACTCCCCCCGCGCACCACACACCACTTAAAATTGATACGGTCACAATTCTGACGAATTTCTTTGAGCCGGACACGATGCACCGCTAGAATCACGTCTATTCCAGCACCGTTCCGGGGATGCGGTGGAAATATATTACTGGGTTACAAGTATCGAAGGGGTGAAAATGAAAAAACTACTATCAGCGGCCATCATTGCCGCGGGTTTCGCAACCACATCCGACGCCGCCGTCTTACGGCTGGATGGCTATACGTCCACGGTTCAGTCCGTATCGGTCAATTCTTCTCCGGTGGCGAACACGCCCGGAACCGTTGGCGCCACGGGCTTCAACCTGACCGACACATCGGGGGACATGGGCAGTTTCGTCGGCTGGTGTCTGGACATCGCGCATTATCTGATGAGCACGGGGTCCAGTCAGAACTATACGCCGACCAACGATCCGTTCTCGAACAGCTTTGGCCTGTCCAACGTAGCGCGCGACCGGGTTCAGTCGGTGTTTGATGCCAACTACGCCTCGCTTGACGCGTCGAACGGCGATCAGGCCGCCGCCTTCCAGATGGCGCTGTGGGAAGCCGCATACGAAGATGACAACACCGCGCTCAGCGTGTCGAACGGCCTGTTCCAGGCCAGCAGCACCGGCAGCACGACGCTTGCCAACCAGTTCCTTCTGGCGGCGACGAACTACACCGGCGCGGGTCTGTGGAACCTGTCGTTCCTGCAAGTGGACGGCGACGCAAATCGTGGCCGCTATACCGGGCAGAACCTTGTCACGGTGTCGCCGGTTCCGGTGCCCGCCGCGGGGCTGCTTCTGATCACCGGGCTGTTTGGCATGGGCGCACTCACGCGCCGCCGCCGCAAAGCCTGATCCGGATCAATCTGAACACCAACCCGGCGCTTTGCCCAAAGTGCCGGGTTTTTCATGCGCGGTTGACTTGGATTCGCCGCCAAAACCTGCATAAAGCAAGGGACTGAACGACGCAGCCACGGCCCATCCGGCGTGGCGGATGCAGAAAGGTGCGTGCAATGGACAAGTTCCAAAAACTTCATGGGATCGCGGCACCAATGCCGCTGGTGAATATCGACACCGATATGATCATCCCCAAGGTCTTTCTGAAGACCATCAAGCGGTCGGGCCTTGGCGTGAACCTGTTTGACGAAATGCGCTATGATCGCCAGGGCAACGAGATCCCGGATTTCGTCCTGAACAAGCCGCAATACCGCAACGCCGAGATCTTGGTGGCCGGCGACAATTTCGGTTGCGGGTCGTCGCGCGAACACGCACCCTGGGCGATTGCCGATTTCGGCATCAAATGCGTGATCTCGACCAGCTTTGCCGATATCTTCTTCAACAACTGCTTCAAGAACGGGATTCTGCCGATTGTGCTTCCGCAGGAACAGGTCGACATTCTGATGGCCGACGCCGAGAAAGGCGCCAATGCCCGGATGACCGTCGACCTCGAATCACAGGAGATCACGACCTCGGATGGCGTGGTGATTCCCTTCGAAGTTGACGCCTTCAAGAAGCATTGCTTGCTGAATGGACTGGATGACATCGGCCTGACTCTGGAAAAACAAGCATCAATTGAGTCTTTTGAGGCCAAGGCCACCACCCAACGTCCGTGGGTCTAAACATCTGAAAAACTGCATGAATCATGGGGTCATTCGTCGGAATGGCCCCATTTTCTCCTTATTTTGGTGCAAAGTCGCACCAGTTTCCCCTTAAAACGACCACATTTGGCAACGCATTTTAGGCTCAACTTGCAGTGGGACTAAGATGCGACGCAGTATGTTGCAATAAGAAGCAGTGACCCGCTGAGTGAGGAAACGCTGACATGGATTAAGGGTGCGGCAGGTAACAGCACCCGTCCTGGTGGAAGGAAAAGGTAGTGGTTAGTCGAATGATTGGCGCAATTGCGCGAGCATTCCTGATGGTGATCTTGATTGCAACGCCGTCCATTCTGGTGCCGGGGGTCAGTCAGGAATCCGGCCAGATCGTGACCATCGTCGCGCTGTTCGCCGCCGCGTTGACGATTTTTGAATATGCCTCGACCTATCCCGGCCTTGTCGAATTTCGCGATGCCCCGCCCTTCAACCGGATCCGCTTTGCCGCCCTGTTTGCAACCGTGTTCTGCCTGTCGGTGATCGTGCGCGGTCAGACCGACCATTCCACGGCGACCCAGTTCATGACCTCGGTCGGGATGCTGATAGGTCAGGCCATCGACTTCCCCTACAGCCCGGTGCGCTTCGTGGTGTCAATGCTGCCTGATACCGCCAGCTTCAACGACATGGTGCTGCTGCGCGCGGCCGCTGGCATGAGCTATCTGATCTCGCTTTTGTCGATGGCCGTGTTCCTGATGGCGCTGCGCTTTACCGAATGGCCGTCGAAATCGTCGGGTGCGTTCAACGTCTGGGTCAATCTGCCGACATTCGACCCGACCACAGGCGGCGATGTTGTCCGTCGCCTGGTGCGCGACGCCCGGTTCAACATTGCGCTTGGCTTCCTGTTGCCGTTTGCCACGCCCATCATCATCTCTGCCGCCGTATCGCTGTTCGGTTCGGTGTCGGTGGAAAACCATCAAACCATGATCTGGACAGTTGCCGCATGGGCCTTTCTTCCCGCCAGCCTATTCATGCGCGGCATCGCCATGCTGCGTGTCGCCGTGATGATCAGCAGCGAACGCAAGCGCAACAAACGCCGGGCGACCAAGTCCGGTCTGGCAACGGCCTGACCGACGCCGCGCGCAGTCTTGCCCATCCCCTGAAGCAATTCGCCATCCTGGCGCTGGCTATGGTGGTCAGCGCCATGCCTGTCACCTCGACCGCGATGGATGTGCGGGTTGCAACGTTCAATGCTGAATTGGATCGCAAGGGCCCCGGCCTTTTGTTGCGCGACATCCTGTCCGGGACGGATCCGCAGATTGCTGCGGTTCTAACGGTAATTGCCACAACCAAACCTGACATCCTGACGCTTCAGGGCTTTGACCACGACGTCGAACGCCACGCCCTGACGGCCTTTCAAGCCGCACTGGCAGATCGGGGGCATGCCCTGCCCCACGCCTTTGCGGCGATGCCCAATGCGGGCCTGTTCACCGGGCTGGACATGGATGGCAACGGCCGCACAGGCGAGCCGCGCGACGCCCAGGGCTATGGCCGCTTCACCGGGCAAGGCGGCATGGCCGTCCTGTCGCGCTTTCCGCTGGGCAAGGTGCGCGACTTCACGGGCTTTCTGTGGGCCGACCTGCCGGGCGCCATTCCACCAACCCGAAACGGCGCGCCCTTCCCATCGGCCGAGGCGTTTGCGATCCAACGGCTCAGCAGCGTCGCTCATTGGGATGTGCCGGTGCGCCTGCCGAACGGGCCGGTTCTGCACCTGTTGACCTTTCATGCCACAACTCCTGTGTTTGACGGGGACGAAGACCGAAACGGGCGGCGCAACCATGATGAGATCGCGTTCTGGCAACGCTATCTGGACGGCACGCTTTTCCCCCCTGCCCCAGACGGACCGGTGATCATTGCCGGGGTTGCGAACCTTGATCCGACAAAGGGCGATGGTCGCCGGGACGCGATCACCCGGTTGCTGGCTGATCCCAGATTCAACGACCCCGAACCGCGCCGCACCGGCACAACTGCAACAGGGAATGCATCCTTGCACACGGTGGATTGGCCCGAGCCTGCGCCGGGGGATATGCGCGTCAGCTATGTCTTGCCCGCGCGCACGCTTGAGGTGACGGGCGCAGGGGTGTTCTGGCCCGCCGAAGGCGACCCGATGCTGGACACGGTCAACACCGCGTCGCGGCACCGCCCTGTCTGGGTGGATCTGCGCTTCTGACCCTTCATTTCTTGACGCTACGCCCCCGACAGGCTAGGCCATCGGCGACGTATTTCTTATGAAGGACAAGCCGATGACCAACCCCTCCCTCCTTATCCTGCCCGGTGATGGCATCGGCCCCGAAGTCATGGCCGAAGTGCGCAAGATCATCGACTGGATCGGCGACAAGCGCGGCGTGACCTTCGACGTGAGCGAGGATCTGGTGGGTGGTGCCGCCTATGACAAGCACGGCGTTCCGCTGGCCGATGAAACCATGGCAAAAGCGCAAGAGGTTGACGCCGTTCTTCTGGGTGCCGTTGGTGGGCCGAAATACGACGATCTGGATTTCTCGGTCAAACCCGAACGCGGCCTTCTGCGGCTGCGCAAGGAAATGGACCTGTATTCAAACCTGCGCCCGGCACAATGTTTCGACGCACTGGCCGATTTCTCGTCCCTGAAACGCGACATCGTGTCGGGGCTGGATATCATGATCGTGCGCGAGCTGACCTCGGGCGTCTATTTCGGCGAACCGCGTGGTATTTTCGAAGAGAACGGAGAACGCGTGGGGATCAACACCCAACGCTACACCGAGACCGAGATCGAGCGCGGCGCCCGGTCGGCGTTTGAACTGGCGATGAAGCGCAACAAGCGCCTGTGCTCGATGGAAAAGGCCAACGTGATGGAATCGGGTATCCTGTGGCGCGAGGTCGTGACCCGTGTCGGCAAGGACTATCCCGAGGTCGAGCTGTCGCATATGTATGCCGACAATGGGGCCATGCAGCTGGTGCGTGCGCCCAAGCAGTTTGATGTGATCTATACCGACAACCTGTTTGGCGACATCCTGTCCGATTGCGCCGCGATGCTGACCGGATCTTTGGGGATGCTGCCGTCGGCCTCACTGGGTGCCCCGATGGCCAATGGTCGGCCCAAGGCACTTTACGAACCCGTGCACGGCTCGGCCCCCGACATTGCAGGCGAAAGCAAGGCCAACCCCTGCGCCTGTATCCTCAGCTTCGCCATGGCACTGCGCTACAGCTTCGACATGGGCGACGAGGCAGATCGGCTGGAGGCCGCCGTCGAAAAGGTGCTGGCGGATGGTGTGCGCACTGGCGATCTGTTGAACGAAGAAGGGGTGAAACCGGTCAGCACATCGGAAATGGGCGACGCGGTGATCGCCGCTCTGAACGCGAGCCACTGATCGGACGCTGCATTGAAACAGGCGGCCCGGCTTCTGCGCGGGCCGCTTTTCATTTGCTCGCACCACCCCCATATCCCTTGTATGTCAGACTTGGTTTTACACAATCAATTGCCGCGCGGACTCGAAGCAGATGCTGCCGCGCTTTACTGGGAGGCCTTTGGCGGCAAACTTGGGAAGCTGCTTGGACCAGATAACAAGGGACGCCGGTTCTTTGCCAAGACGGTCAACCCCAAGGCCGTTATCGCGGCCACGGACAACGCCGGTCAACTTTTGGGTATCGCGGCGCACAAAGCCGGGACCAAAGGATTCTCAACAGCAACAACAGCCGACCTGTTTCGCCACTATGGCGTAGGCGCGATTTGGCGGCTCATCCCCCTTGCGATGCTGGAACGGGACGCCCCGAAAGGGACATTGCAGATGGATGGCATCTGCGTCGCCGAAACCGCCCGTGGCCAGGGAGTTGGATCGGCGCTGTTTGATGCCCTTTTTGAATACGCGCGTAGCAACGGGTTCACACATGTCACTCTTGACGTAATCGACACCAACCCTCGCGCCAAAGCGCTGTATGAGCGTCTTGGTTTCACCGCAACAGGCGAGGAAACGACCGGACCGCTGAAACCACTTCTGGGCTTCTCCAGCGCCACCAAAATGGTGCTGACCCTTTAGATACGGCATTTCTGGGCTTGCCTCTGGCCGCAACTCGGTTTATCCCGCCCGTCACGGTCGGGCTGTAGCGCAGCCTGGTAGCGCACCTGCTTCGGGAGCAGGGGGTCGGAGGTTCGAATCCTCTCAGCCCGACCAGTTTCCTTCACCATGGTTTTCTGTAACCGGCTGGATCAGACCGGCCCCCGCCGCCGTTCTGCAGGTTCTTTCCACTGAGAAGCGCAAATGTTGGAATAGGCTAAATCATCCTGCGATCTCCGCTGAAACCCTTCACCTGTATTTGTGTTTTCGCGCAACAGTCCACCGCTAGAACAGGCTGCAACGACGGCCGGTAACGCGCCAATATTGACAAGCCATGCGACCGGGCGCTTGATCGTGAAGGCCAGATTTCATCAGAACGCAGGTTGGAATTATGAAAGGAACAAGATCGTATCGACTGGCATTGTCCGTTCTATCGGTCCTGTTCATCGTTGGCGGGCTGTTCCTGTCCGTCGCCATCTATGCCGCGAAACGGGTTTGGCCAGATCCCTATGCGATCACCCGCGACATCGCGCCGGACGAGGTGTTGACGGTGCCCATCGAGACCGCGCAAGGTCCCGAGAAAACGGCACCAACAGCGCATTTGCCCGAACTTGCCACCCATCTCGACCAACCCCGGACGCCACAATCCGAGGCCGGTCACCTGGCGATCCTAACGGCGGGTCATGTTCTGGCCGCGCCCCCCGCGCCACTCGCCTTGGTCGATCCGGATGGTCTTGGCCCCTCGCTGAAACCTGCCAATGACATGACCGACCTGCCCCCCGCACCTGTTCTTCACGCAACCGCGCGCGCCGACGGGCTTGGTGCCGGCGACACGGCTCTGATCTATTCGCTCGGATCGCCGGTGCAGGACATAGCAGCCCCGGACCAGTCCATCCGGTCGGACGACGACGCGCAGTATCAGTTGGACATGCTGGTCGCCGCGCTGGCCGAACCGGTTGATATATCCGTTCCGCCGCCGCCCCCGGCCGATGTGTTCGCACTCGCCAGTGACATTCCCCGCCCTTCACCCGATACCGTGTTTGCCATGGCCGAGCCGGACACTTGGCCGCAACGGGTGGATCATGCGGTTGTGCTTGATGTGTCTCAATCACTCGCCGCGCTGGATTTCGTCGCAGCGCCAGCCGCCTCACCCGCTCCTCTTTCTGTTGATACGCAGCGCCTGGAACCGCCGACACCGATCACGGCCCTTGCCCTGCATCTGGCGGACGGCTCCGAAAACCTGCGCCAGCCACCACCTGCCCCAGTCATCGCTAACAAAAGCGACGACGACCTGATCCACCAGATCGCGAAGGTCTTGGCCGCCACCCCGCTGCCCTTGCCCCAGCCCAAGGCGGAAGATGATGTCCTGAAACCCGATTTGGCGTCTGCGCCCACCGCCTCCCCACGTCCGCTAAAACGGCGCAGTCCCGAACCCAGGTTGCCACCTGAGCCCGAGCGGATCGCCGAGCCGTCCCCCCGCCCCCCCGAACCGGCTGCGGGCGTGGACAATCTGGCAACCGCTCCAACCCCCGTGGCTGCTTCCATCCAACCAAATGACGGTCGAAACCGAATGTCGGTGATCGGTATCTATCAAACCAACGCCGCTGCCTGGGCGCTGCTTGAGTTCAGCGACGGGCGGATCATCAAGGCCACCAAAGGCACAAGTTTCAACGGCCTGCGCGTGGCCCGCATCGGCGGCGACCGGGTCTGGCTACGCGACGGCGGCTCCGAAAAGGGTATCGCAACCGGACAGGTTGTCGTGCTGGACTAGGTCGGTCCGGATGTCATTCGCCAGTGTTTCGAAGATAGTATTCAAACCAGTCGGTTGTTTTGACCAGAGTATAATTAGCCATCGCTTCTTCGAACCGCGGGTCGCCTTGCAGGACAGTTATCCAGCCGGACGGCCCTGACATCTGGACCGGGACAGACCGGGCCGACACGATCAGGTCTGGTTCGTGGTTGATGATGTCATCCACATTGTCGGTTCGGTTGCGGTGAATGATCGCCTGCAGCGTGGCGCAAAGATCGGGCTCTTTGGAGCAATCGGTCCGTCCCAGCTTCTCTATCGCGCCCGGATACAGCCAGTTGGCCGGATAGCGGCTGGCCCAGTCTATTCCCAGACGCAGCGCAACAGGGGCGCCCGGATCCAGAAGGACGGATCCGGTCATCATGCTTTCAATCGCGCCGAATTCTTGCGAGCGATAGAAGACCTCGTCAGTGATCTGGCTGTGATATCGGCCACGATCGTACAAGCCGAACAACAGCACCGCCCCGGCCAGCGATGTCAGCACGTGCCCCAGTGTCGGTTTGCGGCAGGTCGCGAGCCACCACGCCCCCGCCAGCAGAGCATAAATCAAAAACGGAACGAGCTGATAGTTGAACCCCGTGCTTTGAACGACAAAGCCAATCAGGCCCGCGACCGCGGCAACGGCAAAGGTCGTATCCGCGCCATTCCTATTGTGCCTGCGCACAAGGGGCAGCATGACGACCAAGCCCAGAATGATCGGCAGGGCCGATCCCATAAGGGCGTCCCACATACGGGTTTTGTATGCTCCATAGACATGGCTGGCCATCGGGACGATCTCGCTCAGGTATTCCGGGTGCCAGGCCATGACAAGCATGACATAGGCCACGCCGATGGCGAGCATCAGCAGATAGCGGGCATAAAATACGGGTGCGAAGGATCGCCGCCGCCAGATATCGCGGACCAGAAACGCAACCGGGAACGCAAGAAAGAACGGTTTGATGCATATCCCGATGGCCGCGAAGGCGCTGCTGGCCAGGGACGGTCCCTGCACGGGGCGCACAAGATACCATGTCAGCCAAGGTGACAGAAACAACACCAAAAGATGTTCCCGCTGGGCAATGTTGTAAAGCGCGCCCAGCACATAGATCAGCGCCATGAAGGCGAAAAACGCAAGGCGACGCAGCGGACCGAGGGCAACGGCGCGGCGCAGGATTGCCCCGGTCCACAGCAGGCTCGCGCCATAAAGAAGCACCAGAAACAGGTATTGACCATTCGTGTCACTGATATGGACGGCATCCGCAATCAGGATGGCCGGGATGGTCAGATAGAAATTCAGGGGGGGATTGACTTCGACCAGATCGACGTAAAGCCGTGCACCATCCAGCATCTTGCGCGTGGCCACCAGATACCATGCGGTGTCGTGATTGATCGGCCAGCTCCAAAAAGTCCACATGAACAGCACCATCGCTCCCATCACGATCAGAACCATCGGCCAGGTCGGCAAAAATGGGGTACCGCGATGTGAAAACACCCAGAACCTGAGCGCCAGAAAAGTCGCCAGTGGCACGATCATCGCCACAAGCGCCATTGCCAGATAGAAACCTCCGTCCGTGAAGGTGCTGATCAGCCAGACGATGAAACTGCTGGCGGCCAATCCCGTCAGCGATACGAAGACAAATCGCGGCAGGTGCTGCTTGTGGTTCCGCTCAGTGGCAAAGGTGAAACGGGAATGGCCCAGATACGAGATCAAGACCGAGGCACAGAAGCCGCTGAAATTCGACCACAGATCCGGCGCGGCAAACAGCGCGTGGACGATGCTGGCCACCAGCACATGGGTGAGTGTTGCCAGACCCCCGACCCCAGTGAAACGAAGCAGTTGCGCGATCACAGGTCAGGCCTTTTCCAGCACGGCGCCAAGCGATAGGCCAACCGGCAGCGGAATCCGCCCCAAGACAAACCGCTCGGCCCCGAATATGTGCCGCATCGCACTGTTCAGCCACCCCGGCGGCATGGTGTCATCGGGGGCGTCACTTCCGGTCAGCGTCTTGACTGCACGCGCGGTGATCGCCAGAGGAAACAGCAAGGTGTTGAAATAGGTGCCATAGGTCATTTTCAACCCGGCCTCTGCGGCCACACGGGACAGGCTGGCGCGGGTGTAACGCCGGAAATGATGGTGTGCTTCGTCATGCTTGGACCACAGGAATGGAAAAGCAGGAACCGTCACCAACAGTTTGCCGCCGGGGCGCAGCCGTGCGGCAAGCGCGCGCAGCGATGCGGCGTCCGGCTCGACATGTTCCAGCACATCGAACAGGCCGATCAGATCATACGTCTGCCCCTCGAACGGAACCTGATCCGGCAGCGCGCCAAAGGCGATATCCAGCCCGGATTTCCGGATCGCGTCGGCGCGGGCTGTGTCATCGTATTCGAACCCATCGACCTGGCCGAACATTTGCAGAAGTGCCAGGTTGCCACCGCTGCCACATCCGGCTTCAAGGATCCTTGCATCGGCAGGCAATTGGACGCGCCGGCGGATCAGAGCCTCGATCATGTCGCGGCGGGCAACGAACCACCAATGGCGCGCCTCAAGCGTGTTCATCCGGTCATAAACATCACGATCCATGCTATGACCTTTCGCTGCTGCCGCGCGAAAGGTACGACCGCACGATATACAGCGGGCGCTGGCGCACTTCGGTATAGATCCGGCCAACATATTCCCCGATAATGCCCAGCGCGAACATGTTCATGCCGCCAAAGGTCAGGATCAGGATCGCGGTCGAGGCATAGCCGGGCGTGTCGACCCCCAAGAGGAGGGTTCGAAAAAACAGGAAGGCAGAGTAAAACAGGGACGCGACCGCCATGGACAGGCCAACATAGGTCCAGATTCTGAGCGGTGTGGTGGACGAGGCGAAGATACCGTCCAGCGCCAGTTTCCACAGCTTCCAGTATGACCATTGGCTGTCGCCCTCGGCGCGGGCTGGGCGGTCATATTCGACCTCGGTGGTTTCGAACCCCACCCAACTGAAGATCGCCTTGTTGAAACGCGATCGTTCGCCCATTGCACAGATGGCGTCCACGACCTCGCGATCCAGCAGACGAAAATCGCCGACACCGGTGGGAATGGGGTGATCGGCCAGCACGTTGAACAATCGATAAAACAACCCGGCACTGGCCCGCTTGGCCCATGTGTCGGCGTCGCGTCGCGCGCGGCGGGCGTTGACCACCTTGGCGCCGTCCTGCCATTTCCGGACCATTTGCAAGATCACCTCGGGCGGGTCTTGCAGGTCCACGTCGATGGGAATGGCGGCGTCGCCGCGTGCATGGGTCAATCCGGCGGACAGGGCGGCCTCTTTCCCGAAATTGCGCGACAGGTTCACCAGCGAGATTTCGGGCCGATCCTCGCGGCAGGCCAGAATGGCCCGCTCGGTCGCATCACGGCTGCCGTCATTCACGAACAGGTATTCGACGTCAAATCGCCCGCGCAACGGTTCCAATGCCGCGGTGGTGCGGTCCAGAAAGACAGGAATGCTTTGTTCTTCGTTGAACACGGGAATGATCAACGTGATCAAGGGCCGGTCCCGGTGCACCGGGCTGCTGTCATCCAGCAGCGTGTCGCGGCTTGATCCTGCCATTTGCTCTGTGCCCCAAATCCTGTTCCGCCGCCGCGAGGGGGCAGATCTGTTCTGTTTCGGGCAGATTATGATGTGGCAAAGACACGAGGCAAGCAGCGACCCGGAAGTTCCGGAAATAACTGGGCAAGCGCGGCGCGGACGCTACGATTGCCGGAAGGTGCGCATACGCGATGAACTGCCGTTAACCCAACGCCGCGCGCCCATGCGGTTCGTCAAGGTCAAGATCCGGCCCGGTCGGCACCACCCCGCTGGGGTTGATGGTGTCATGACTGCCGTAATAGTGGTGCTTGATATGGGTCATGTTGACGGTCGCTGCCACGCCCGGTTGTTGATACAGGTCGCGCAGATACCCCCACAGGTTCGGATAATCGACGATCCGGCGCAAGTTGCATTTGAAATGCCCCACATAGACGGGATCAAAGCGCACAAGAGTGGTGAACAGGCGCCAGTCAGCCTCGGTGATCGATGATCCGGTCAGATATCGCTGCGTGGCCAGTCGTTGTTCCAGAAAGCCCAGCGTATCGAACAATGGCACGACCGCTTCTTCATAGGCGTCTTGCGACGTGGCAAAGCCCGCTTTGTAAACCCCATTGTTCACGGTGTCATATATCCGGTTATTCAGTGCGTCGATCTCATCACGCAGTGGCGCGGGATAGTAATCCCCGTCCTTCGCCCCGATGCCGTCGAAAGCCGTGTTGAGCATGCGGATGATTTCCGAGCTTTCATTGGACACGATGGTCTTGTTCTTCTTGTCCCACAGAACCGGCACCGTCACCCGGCCCGAGTAGTGGGGGTCTGCGGTGGTATAGATCTGATGCATGAACTCGGCCCCGTTCACCGTGTCAGGCACACCGCCCTCGACCGGGTGGAAGGTCCAGCCATTCTCGGCCATATGCCAATGCACGACCGAGATCGGGATCATCTGCTCCAGCCCTTTCAGCGTGCGAAAGATCAATGTGCGATGCGCCCACGGGCATGCCAGCGAGACATAAAGATGGTAACGATCCGGTTCCGCCTTGAACCCGGCTTCCCCGCTGGGGCCTGCCGATCCATCCGCAGTGATCCAGTTGCGAAACTGTGCGTCCTTGCGCTTGAACCGTCCGCCAGTGGACTTCGTGTCATACCATCTGTCGACCCATTTGCCGTCTTGCAGCAATCCCATGATCTGCTCCTTCGTCTTGCGGGACGTTTGGACCTTAATACGGGAAAGGCGCGCGGGTTGGATCAAAAACCGACGCGCATTACAACACAAGACCGTGTGGATCAGCCTGCCAACACCCGCCCAAGCGCGGCATCCGCGATAGGTTTCTGCATTGCCACCGCATCGCGCTTGACCGGCCCATAGCCACGCATCTCAAGCGGGGCGAACAGAAAGGTCATCGCGTCGTCATGATTGTCCTTGGTGATCTTTCCGGTGAGCTGCGCAAGGCCATCCTCGTACCAACCGATCAACGCCACTTCTTCACGCCGCTCGGCAGTATAGCCGAACGGGTCGAACATCGTGCCACGCAGGGTTTTGAGACGTGCAAGCCGGGTCAGAACCGGCGTCATCCATGGGCCGAAGGCGCGTTTGCGCGGTCGTCCCCGCGCGTCCTTGCCCAAGGGCAGAAGCGGCGGCGCGAAATGGTATTTGACTGAAAAACCGGGTTCAAATTCTTGCTTCAACCGCGCGTCGAACCCTGTTTGCGTGTGCAGCCGCGCGACTTCGTATTCATCCTTATAGGACATGAGCTTGAACAGGCTTTTCGCCGCAACGGTCAACACCTCGTCCCGCATCTCTTCGGGCAAACCCGCCCCGAACCGGTTCAGTGTGTCACGGTAACGGTCGGCATAGGCGGCGTCCTGATAATCCGTCAGGAAGGCGGCGCGTTTCTCGATCAGATCGGCAGGTGTCTCGGGTGTGTCGGGTTTCGGGTCGGTCAGTGGCACGCGGTCGGGCGCGGCGGCCAGCACACGACCCAGATCGAAGGCGCGGGCATTCTCGGCAATCTTCACGCCGTTCAGCTCAATGGCCTGTTTCAGCGCGGTTTCGGACACCGGCACCAGCCCCTTTTGCCACGCATAGCCCAGCATGATCACGTTGGCATAGACGGCATCGCCCAACAGCGTTTCCGCCGCAAGGTTCGCATCAAGACCCGACACGTTGTCCGTCCCCACCACCGCGCGGATCGAGGCTTCGCGCGTGTCCATCCGCAGGCTCGCGTCACGCGACAGGACAAGGTCGCCGGTCGGCATCTCGGCCCGGTTCAGCACCACCTTACTGCCGGGGCGATAGTGCATCGATGCTTTGGGCGAGGACGACACGACCATATCGCAGCCAATCACGGCATCCGCCGATCCGGTGTCGATCCGCACCTGATGTACCTTGTCTGGGGCCGCACCCAGCCGGATATAGCTGAGCACCGTGCCGAATTTTTGCGCAAACCCGGTGAAGTCCAGCACGCTGGAGCCTTTGCCTTCCAGATGAGCTGCCATGGTGATCAGGGCGCCCACCGTGACGACACCCGTGCCGCCAACGCCCGTGACCAACAGGTCATAGGGCTCGGCGATGGTCGGCAAATCAGGTTGCCCCACATCCTCCAGCATCGCCGCCACATCCAGTCTGGATGTATCCCGCTTGCGCCGCGTCGCCCCTTCAATGGTCACGAAACTGGGGCAGAACCCGTTCAGGCAGGACATATCCTTGTTGCAACTGGACTGGTTGATCTTGCGCTTGCGCCCAAACTCGGTTTCCAACGGCTCAACACTCAGACAGTTGCTTTCAACCGAACAGTCGCCACAGCCTTCGCAGACCAGCGGGTTGATGTAGGGCATGGTTTTCGGGTCATCCATCGTGCCGCGCTTGCGGCGGCGGCGTTTTTCCGTGGCGCAGGTCTGTTCATAAACCAGCACCGTGACGCCGGGGATCTCGCGCAGTTCGCGCTGCACCTGATCCATTTCGGACCGGTCATGGAAGGTGACGCCACTGGGAAACTCGGACCGGGTGAACTTGCCAATATTGTCGGACACAAGCGCGATCCGCTGCACCCCTTCGGCGCGGCAGGTCTGTATGATCCCCGCCACGCTGACCGGTCCATCCACCGGCTGTCCACCGGTCATCGCCACCGCGTCATTATAGAGGATCTTGTAGGTGATGTTGGTGCCAGCAGCAATCGCTTGCCGGATCGCCAGGGACCCCGAATGATACCACGTGCCCTCGCCCAGGTTCTGGAAGATGTGTTTGCCGCCATTGAAGCGCGATCGCGCAACCCACGGCACACCCTCGCCCCCCATCTGCGCATAGCCGGTGGTGTTGCGGTCCATCCAACTTGCCATCACATGACAGCCGATGCCAGACGCCGCGACGCTGCCCTCGGGCACCTTGGTCGAGGTGTTGTGCGGGCAACCTGAACAGAAATAGGGGGTGCGCGTGGCCCCATCGGTTTTCAGGATGCAGGGCGGTTCAGCCGTCAACGCCTTGGCCCTTGCTGTGAAGGCTTCACCGGGAAAGACCTTGTCCAGACGGGCCGCCACGATGGGCACCAGCAACAGCGGGCTCAACTCGCCCGTCCAAGGGATCAAGGGTTCACCTTGGCTGTCATACTTCCCGACCATCCGGTTCGGTTTCTCGCCGGGCCAGTCATAGAAGTACTCCTTGAACTGGCTTTCGATGATGCCGCGTTTTTCTTCAACCACCAGCACCTCGGTCTTGCCGCGCACGAAGTCCAGCGCGTCGCGGCGATCCAACGGCCAGACCATGCCGATCTTGTAGATGTCGATGCCCAGCGCGCGGCATTTGGCCTCGTCCACGCCCAGCAGGCGCAAGGCCTCCATCAGATCCAGATGCCCCTTGCCGGTGGTGACGAAGCCGAAGGTCGCGTCGGTGATGCTGTAGACTGCCTTGTCAATCGGGTTGGCTTCGACAAAGGCGCGTACGGCGGCCAGCTTGTGACCGATCCGTGTCTCGATTTCAGGGCTGGGCAGGTCGGCCAAGCGCACATGCAACCCACCGGGGGGCACCTCGATCTCGGGATAGATGAACTGGCGATCTGGCAGCAACTCAACCGATTGACCGGACTCGACCGTTTCCGAAATGGCCTTGAACCCGACCCAGGTGCCGCTGAACCGCGACAGCGCAATGCCGTATTCACCAAAGGCCAGATACTCTGCCACTGATGCCGGGTTCAGCGTTGGCATAAACCACGACATGAAGGCCACGTCCGACTGGTGCGGCATGGAGGACGACACACAGCCGTGGTCATCGCCCGCCACCACCAGCACCCCGCCTTTCGGGGCCGAGCCATAGGCGTTGCCGTGCTTCAGCGCGTCGCCCGACCGGTCCACTCCCGGCCCTTTGCCATACCACATGGAAAATACGCCTTCGACCTCGCAATCGGGGTCAAGGCTGGCCTGTTGGGCGCCCAGAACCGCGGTGGCGCCAAGGTCTTCGTTCACGGCTGGCAGGAATGTGATGTTGTGCTCGGCCACGCGCTGCTTCTCGCGCCACAACTCAAGGTCCAGCCCACCCAATGGCGACCCGCGATAGCCGGATATGAACCCCGCCGTGTTCAGCCCCGCCGCCCGGTCGCGTCGCGCCTGATCCAGCATGATACGCACCAGCGCCTGCGTGCCGGTCAGAAAGACGCGGCCCGATTGGCGCGCGTATCGGTCAGAAAGCTGATAGGTCGAAAATTCAGGGTCTTGGCGTGTCATGGCTTGCTCCACAGATTCCCTGCAAGGATATTTCAAGTGACTTGGTTGATCATACCTTTCGGGGCCGTGTAGGATGCTGATTGTGAGAGATCATACCACTTTTTGAATTGTACCAGGATATTTCTACCATGAACCTTGACGCCAAGGATCGCCGTATTCTGGAGCTTTTGCAACGCGACAGCACGATCTCGAACGCCGATCTGGCGCAGGCGGTGGGGATGTCGACCTCGGCCTGCTGGCGCAAGGTGCGTGCGCTGGAGGATGCGAAGATCATCGAGCGATACGGGGCCTATCTGAACCCCGCCCGCGCCGGGCTGAGTTTTCAGGCCATTGTGCATGTGCAACTGACCCGCCACGACCCCGACAAGGTCGAGGAGTTCATTCAGGCCGTGAACCGCCGCCCGGATGTGGTGGAATGTTTCGCCACCACCGGACAGGCCGATTACCACCTGCGGGTGCTGTGTCGCGACCTTGCCGCTTACAACGCGTTTCTGGAAGGGTTCCTGTTCCAACAAACCGCCGTTGAAAGCGCGCAGACCAACGTGGTGCTGCGCGACATCAAGAAACACTCGCCCATTCCGGTGTGACCCAGGTGTCAGGCTGCCTTGGCGCCAGACACCGCACGCCAGCCCAACAGGAAAATGCCAAGGGCCGCAATCCCGATCACTGGCCAATTCTGCGATGGCCAGTTGGCAGCAATCACGCCCGACAAGGCCCAGATGATCGCGGCGGGATAGGCCCATACACCCGGTCGCAGTGCCTGCACGGAAAGCGAGGCGATCAGCACCACGACCAGCATCACCAAGGCAGCGGCCTGATGGGACAGAACCTCATACCCGCCCAGCACGACCCCGGTGCCCACACCCGTTGCCGCCGTCAGCCACCCGGCATAAAGCGCCACCGGACGCAACTGCCACCACGGATCCTGATCGCCCGCGCGCAGCATCGCCATGATGGCCGTCACAGCCATGACAAGGATCATCACCGTTGCCCAAACCGGCGAGGCATTGGCCGCTGCGATCCAGAAACAACCCAGAAACAGGCTGATCGCCAGAGGGCGGCGCATCTTTTGCCAATGCGGGTCATGCGGTGCCTTCCACAGCCCCCAAGCAGCCCCTACAATCAGCCACAGATAGATCAGCCCCCATATGCCAAAGGCCCAACCGGCGGGTTGCACGGGCCAGAACGTCTCTGTGCTGGGGAACTGGTCAGGAGAGTAGCCGGCGAAATTGCTGCTGAACCACGGGGACACCGCGAAGATGATCGACAGAAGCAAAACGGCGACGGCCAGATAGGGGACGGGACGGGACATGGGATTCTTTCTGTTAAGACTGTTCTTCTACGTACTTCAACGCCCCTGTCAGGGCTTTGTTCCTTCGACGGGACGCATCGTGGCGATCAGTTCGGCCACTTTCAGACCGTATTTACGCATCTCGGATTTGTTCATGATGACGCCGTCTTCGGTCAGATAAAGCCAGTCCGTCGCGGAAAGCGTGTGGCCACCTGCCTCGGGCGGCAAAACGATCTGATAGCGGATCGAAACGGTCGACCCGGACACAATGCCCTTCGCCTCGCCCACGATATCATCAGCGGTGGCGGTAAAGGCATTGCCCTCGCCCAGTTTCAGGAACCATTTACGGTTCTGGGTGCGACCGTTGGAATAGGTGAAATGCTCGGTCAGGGTGCCGGTGTCACCATCCCATTTGCCCTCCATCTCGGCGACGAAGCTGTTGGCAAGTTTGCCGGTGGGTCCAAAGATTAGACCTTCCGAGGCGAACTTGCCGGAAAGGTGATCTTTCAACGAAAACGCGGGTCCGGTATCGGCATAGTCATCCGGGCTTTGCGAGCGGAAACTGAACAGGACGGTCTTGGCAAAGGTTGCCGCCAGAACCAGAAGAAGGAATGCAGTCAGAAGTTTCATGGGGAAGCCTTCTCGGATGGAAGCGCCAGCACAAGGGCGAAGGCACCAAGTTTCAGGATGCAGGGCACGATGGCATAGGCGATGTTCAGGGTGGTCAGCGCGCCCTTGCTGTTCACCTGTCCGGGCTGGAAACCCTGGCTTTCCAGAAGCGGCAGGACGGCGAAAGCGGCCAATGCCAAGCCCAGCTTGCCCGCGAACGACCAGATGCCAAACGCGGCGGACGCGTTCAGGCCGGCCTGCGTCAGCACGACCGAGAACATCGCGGGCAAAACCACCATATCCGCCCCCAGCGCCGCCCCGGACGCAACACAGATGATCGCAAAGCCGACAAGATTGCCGGGGGCAAGTATAGCGGCCCCGACAAAGCCAAGAATCGCCAGCGGCATCGAGATGACAAGCGTCATTTTCGTGCCGATATGGCGGCTGAGCCGGGTCCAGAGCGGCACGCTCATCCCCGCGCTGAGGAAGAACAGGATCAGAAGCGGACCCGCTTTGCCGGGCAATTGCAGGCGGTCTTCGACAAAGAACAGAAACAGGGTTGATGTGACCGCGACAGGCAGGCTGTTGACCAGCGCCAACACCAGCAAGCGCAAGGCCCCGGCGCTTGCCAACCCCTGCAGGCTCAGGCCGTCGCCGCAGATTGGCGTGCGTTTCCAGATCGGGTGGCTGACCAGAGCGACCGTGACGGCCACGGTGCCCAGAAACCACCCGAATGCCGGATAGCCCTGCCCACTGGCGCCAAGCCCCATGAACAGCGCAGGGGCGATGGCGGCCAGAATGACCCCGGCCAACATCCCGCTTTCGCGAAAGGCGGCAAGTGTCATCAGGTCGTGCGCATCGGTTGACCGCGCCAGCGTCGCACTGCGCCCGTACAGCAGGATCATCCCCAAACTGTATGACGAAAACAAAAGAACCAGAACCGCCACCAGCCTGAGCGTCACAGCCCCGCCCGGCTCGAGCGAAAACAGGATGGGAAACCCGATGGCCAACCCGGCGGCGGCGATCATGGCAAAAGGCAGTTGCGCGCTTGGCCAGCGGTCGATTGCCCAGCCCAACAGCGGATCCTGCACAAGATCGACCAGCCGGATGATCAAGAGGATCACCCCGATCACCCCCAGCCCGATCCCAAGGTTGATCGAGGCAAACCGCGGCAGGTGGATATACAAGGGGATGCCCGCCGCAGCCAGCATCAAGGCATAGAGGCTGACGCGCGGATAAACCATTCATGACCCCGTAAGCTGTCGGGTGAAGGATTTCGACCTTGTGTTCTTGCCCACGAAAATGCCCATGAAGCGGCGTTTGATCTGAGGATGGCTCAGGGTGCAGCTGCGCGCACCATTGCGCCAGAAGCCGATCTTGTCATCGCCAT
Source organism: Aliiroseovarius sp. S2029 (assembly GCF_023195575.1). NCBI lineage: Bacteria > Pseudomonadati > Pseudomonadota > Alphaproteobacteria > Rhodobacterales > Paracoccaceae > Aliiroseovarius > Aliiroseovarius sp. S2029. Next base: position 141,664 of record NZ_JALPQE010000002.1, on the reverse strand, counting down.
CCGTGATCGCAAGATACCGGTCGCCCTTAGCCACTGCCTTGAAACAGGCGTTCAACTGCGCCTCAAGCGGCAGGGCATCCCCGGTGCGCTTGAACTCGCGCAGGGTGGCCTCGACCAGATCATATTGCGTGAGGGTCCGCAGATAGGTCAGCTCGATCCCGAAATCCTGACCCCAGTCCAGCGGGGCAGCCCCCGGCGTGAACAGTCGCGCCTGATACAGCGGCAGGCCAAGGAAACGCAACGTCGCCGTGCCGCGCAGCTCGGCCCCCGGCAGGACGGACGCCACCACCTTGCTTTGCGCCGCGATGGGCGTCGCCGCAGCGATCCACAGGGCCAGAGCCGTGATGATGTCACGCGCGCGCATGGGCCAGTTCCACTTGCACCACATTGGTGTGTCCAATCGCGAAGGATGCGGCACAGATCTCAAGATAATACTGCCAGTTGCGCTGGAAAGCCTCGCCATAGCCCATCTCGAATATCCTGCGCTTCTGTGCGGCGAATCGTTCGGCCCAGATTCGACAGGTCTTGGCGTAATCCTGACCAAAGTGGAAATTGTCTTGAACCTGCAACCCAGCCTTCTGGGCCTGATCGGAAATCACATTGTCTGACAGCAGCATCCCGCCGGGAAAGACATATTGGCGAATGTAATCCGACGAGGTCTTGTAGGTGTCAAAGAAACTGTCCTTGACGGTGATCGCCTGCAACAGCACCCGCCCGCCTTCGGCCAGCGTGTTCTTGAGCACCCCGAAATAACTGGGCCAGTAGCGCGCGCCGACCGCCTCGATCATCTCGATCGAGACGATGTTGTCATATTTGCCATCAATGTCGCGATAATCGCGCAGTTGGATGTCCGCCCGCCCATCCAGACGGCAATCCGCATAGCTGTGCTGGTTGCGCGAGATGGTGACGCCGGTCACATCGCGCCCCTGGCGCGTGGCATGTTCGGCAAACCCGCCCCACCCGCACCCGATTTCCAGCACCCGATCGCCCGCCCCAAGGCGAGACAGGGCGCGGGCGTTCTTGCGGGTCTGTGCTTCGCCCAGATCTTCGCTGCCGTCAGCAAAAAGACCCGAGGAGTAGGTCATCCCCTCGTCCAGCCATAGCTGATAGAACTCATTGCCCACGTCATAATGCGACCGGATGTTCTTGCGCGACCCGCGACGGGAATTGGCGCGCAACATGGTGTCGACCAACCGAAACTTGGCCCGGTTGAATACGCTTGCCTGATCATAGCTGCCAAGGTGGTCACGGTTCTGCATGGCGACGGTCATCAGGTCCTCGATCGACGGGGTGTCCCACATGCCCTGCACATATGTCTCGCCCAACCCGACCTGCCCATGCGCGGCCATCGCCGACACGGCGGCCCAGTCGTTGATCTGCATTTCCGCGGCACGCCCGCCGGTCCCGAAATGATGGGTCTCGCCCTCGGGTGTGCGCAGGGTCAGTTGCCCGTTCCGCAACCGTTCACAGGTGGACAGGAATTCCGACTTCAGGGCTTTGTTCGTCAAACGCAATGTCCGTTCCTTTCGGTGAATGTTGGTCGTTGATCATCTGCACAACGCGCAGCGCGCTGGCGATGCCGTCCTCGTGAAAACCGTGGCGGTGATAGGCACCGGCGAACCATGTCCGGTTCATCCCCTGCATCGCGCGCAATTCCTCCTGCGCGCGCAAGGCGCCCCTGTCGAAGACCGGATGGGAAAATTCCACCTCGTCGTAAATCTTATCCGCCGCGATCGGGCGCGAGGGGTTCAAGGTCACAAACAGCGGATCATCTTCGGGGATATCTTGCAGCTTGTTCATCCAATAGGTGACGCCAATGGCCCCATCCTGCGAACGATAAGCCCAGCTGGACCATGCCGCGCGGCGCCGGGGCATCTGACCGGGGTCGCAATGAAGGACCGCCTTGTTGGGTTGATAGCGAATGCGCGCCAGCGCCGCAGCCTCGGGCTCGGTCGCCCCATCGCCCAGCATGGCCAAGGCCTGATCGGAATGGCAGGCCAGGATGATGTCGTCATACCCCTTGTCCTCGCCATGCGCGGTTTGAACGGTGACGCCATAGGGCATCCGGGCCACACGTGTAACCGGTGCGCCCAGCCGGATCGACACCCCGCGCGCGCGCAACGCGGCCTTAAGCCGGGTTACATATTCGATGCTGCCACCCTTGACGGTCCACCACTGGTGTTCGCCCAGACCCGCCAGCAGGGCATGATTGCGAAAGAAACGCACCAGCGACCGGGCCGGGAACTGGTCGATCTCGGCCACAGGGGTCGACCAGATCGCGCCGCACATCGGCATCAGGTAATTGTTGCGAAACCACTGCCCCAGGCGCAGCTCGTCCACCAGATCGGCGATGGTCTTGTCGTCATCGACCGCTGCAGCTTCGGCATGTTTTCCGAAACGCAGGATGTCGGCGATCATCTTGTAGAACTGCGGCCTGAGCAGGTTGCGCTTCTGCGCCGCGATACATTTCAGGTTGCTCAAGCCGTATTCCAGCCAGCCGTCGTCGATACTGGCCCCGAAGCTCATTTCACTTTTCGTAACCGGCACGTCCAGGTCGCGGAACAGACGGGTCAGATAGGGGTAGGTGACGTAGTTGAACACGATGAACCCGGTATCCACCGGCTGATCGCCGTTTTTGCCCGCCATCACGGTGCGGGCATGGCCTCCCAGCCGGGTCGCAGCTTCGTAGATCGTGACATCATGGCGTTGCGAAAGGTAATAGGCCGCCGACAGGCCGGATATCCCCCCTCCGACGATTGCAATCTTCCTACGCGGGCCGAGCTGTTGATCGAGCATTGACGCCTCTTTTTTGCAATTCACATGAAGGGATTACGGCGTGCAGAACGTCTTGGATCAGTCAAACCACCAGAAAATCGCGTTTTTTCCGAAAGGTCCGGCATAATTCGTGATCCAGAACCCAAAATGGTGCGTAATCAGTCCAAATGGTTGACCATGTCCAAGCCCACACGCTGCACGCACGGCGCGGCAAGCTGAAAAACGCCTTCACCTATGGCGTCGATTTTGTGCTGAGCGATCTTGAGGAGGACCGGCTCCCTGCGTTGCTGTCGCGCAATCGGTTCAATCTGTGGTCCCTGTGGGACAAGCACCATGGTGGCCCGTGCGGCGACGGGCGCGGCATGGCGTGGTTTCGTGAAGAACTCGCGGCACGCGGCCTGCCGACAGACGATCTGCAGCTTTGGCTGCTGACCCAACCCAGCTTTCTGGGATTCCACTTCAATCCCGTGAGCTTCTGGATCGCCACCAAAGACGGCACACCGCGCGCATTCATCGCCGAGGTGAACAACACATTTGGACACCGACATTGCTATTTCTGCGCCCACGACGACCTGCGCCCGATTGAAAAGCGCGATGTGATCGTGGCCGAAAAGCTGATGCATGTCTCGCCGTTCCAGAAAGTCGAGGGGCAGTATCGGTTCTACTTCGGCATGACCGATGAAAAATTCGACATCCGCATCCTCTATGAAAACGGGGATCAGGGTGTGCTGGCCACGCTGGTCGGCGACCGGTTCCCCGCCACCAACCGCTCGCTGGCATGGGCCGCGCTGCGCCGTCCGTTCGGGGCGCTGCGCGTCGTGGCGCTGATCTATTGGCAGGCTCTGATCCTGTATCTGAAACGCGCACCCTTCCTGCGCAAGCCGCCCCCGCCCGAGCCACTGATATCGGACAGCGAAACGTTTCGGGGGATGGACGGATGATTGACTTCAATGGCAAAACCTATTGGCTGATTGGCGCGAGCGAAGGTCTGGGCCGCGCCATGGCGCATGATCTGGACAAGGCCGGCGCAAGGTTGATCCTGTCGGCCCGCAGCCAGGATCGCCTGCAAGAACTGGCCGATGAGCTTTCCGACGCCCGTGTCGTTCCGGTCGATGTGACCGACCCCGACATTGTGCAGGACGCGGCCTCGCAAGCCGGCGATGTTGATGGCATCGTCTATATCGCTGGGGCCTATGACCCGATGCAGGCGGCAGACTGGGACCAGGATGCGGCCATGCTGATGTGCAACGTCAACTTCATTGGCGCGATGCATGTGATGGGTCATGTCGTGCCAGCCATGGTCGCCAAAGGCCTGGGGGACATCACCCTGATCGGGTCTCTTGCAGGCTATCGCGGCTTGCCCAAATCCATCGGATACAGCGCCAGCAAAGCCGCCATCGTCAGCCTGGCCGAGACCTTGCGGTTCGACCTGAAAGACACAGGCGTGGTGGTCAGGATTGTCAATCCGGGCTTCATCAAGACCCGGCTGACCCAGAAAAACTCGTTCAAGATGCCGATGCTGATGTCGCCGGAAGACGCGGCGAAACACGTTGTGAAGGCGATGCGCAAAACACGGTTCCGCACCGACTTTCCCGCCCCGTTTTCGTGGGGCATTCGCCTGTTGGACTATCTGCCCGACCTGCTGGTCTATCGCGGAAAATAGGGATCTGTCCTGCCGCTGTTGCAACAAAAAATGCCGCCCGGCAGGGGCGGCAATTTCGTTGGCTTGGAGACCCCGAGAGGTATCAGTGGCAGGCGGGACGCGCGCCCGGCAAAAGCACCTTGTCGATCACGTGAATCACACCGTTATCCGCCATGATGTCGGCAATGATGACATTGGCCATGTCCCCGGTGCTGTCGGCGATCTTCACCCCATCTGCACCAGCCGTGAGGCACAGGCGCGCACTGGTCAGCGCGGGTTTGAAATAGTTTGACCCTTTCGGGATCATCCCGGCGGTCAGCTTGCGATCATCCACATGATACAGAAGCACATCGGTCAGTTTTCCCTTGTTCTCGGGCTTCAGAAGGGTCTCGACCGTGCCATCGGGCAAAGCGTCGAACGCATCGTTCACCGGCGCGTAAACAGTGAACGGGCCGGGGCCGGACAGCGTTTCGACCAAACCGGCAGCCGTCACGGCCGCAACCAGGGTCGAGAAACGATCATCGGCAGCCGCGATCTCGACGATATTGTCGGCTTGCGCGGCATTCGCGGCGACGGTCAGGGCAAGCGCGGCAGCGGTGGTCTTGAACAACGATTTCATAAGGTCTTCTCCTTGTTGGCGGGCTAAATGCCTCTTGGTCAACTCGTACTTATGAAAGGGATACGGGCGCAATTTGCCTGCGGTTCACCGTGTTTCAAAAGGTCACGCGAACGTGAGTCTTGATACAATCAAGCATTTGATAAAAATGGGAAAACCGACGCCGCAGCGCCGGTTTTCACTATCTCTGTACGGGGATTTTCAGGGGTACCTAGATCCGGAACAGCGGCTGCAACAGACGCGGCACGAGCGCATTGAACCGCAACGGTGCATCGGTGGCGGCCAGGCAGATACAGGGATCACCCGGGTCGGCAATGGGTGTATGTTCAAGATCCTCATTCGCGATCTCGATGTCACCGACACCGAAGCGCCCGGTTTCATCGCTGAAACTGCCCTGAAGGACCAGGGTCATTTCAAGCCCGTTATGCCCATGATCGGGCACGGCCTGACCGCCCGGAATATACAGCAACCGCACTGAGCCGTGCTTGTCCTGCGACAGGATCGACTGGCGCACACCCATGCCCAACGATTTCCACGTCGGATCCTGCCCTTTCAGCGCCGCGACCACCGGACCGGGATAGATGCCCCGGCGGGAATAGACAGGCTCGGGTTTCGCCGGCGCATCAAGCTGGGCCAGCAGGTCGGCTTTCATGTTGCCTGACACAGCCACGGCTTCGGCTGTCTCCAGCAATGCACCGCCCATCGTCTGGTGGGCTTCCAGCGACGCGCGGCACTGAATGCACAGCGATACGTGGCTGGCCACCGCAACGGCATAGTGATGTGGAAGACTGCCCGCAGCATAGGCCGCCAGAATGTCGTCCGGGATATGATGGGTGATTGCGGTCATTCTCGCAGTCCCTTCAACTCGTGTCTCAACCGCTCCAACCCAAGTCGGATGCGGGATTTGATGGTTCCAAGTGGCAGGCCGGTCTGGTCGCTGATCTCCTGATGGGTCAATTCGCCCAGATAGGCCTTTTCAATCATGTCTCGTTGCTCAGGCCGCAAGGACGAGAGCGCGGCTTTCAGTTTTCCGGCTTCCTGCTCGACAGCAAGAATTTGGCTGGCATCTGGCTCGGCTCCCGGATCCTCGGCCAGTTCCTCGGGCACCGGGCGGTTTTCCTTGCGCACAATGTCGATGTGCCGGTTGCGGGCGATCTGATATATCCAGGCCGACACCTGCGCACGGTGCGGATCGAACATCGACGCCTTGCGCCACACGGTCAGCATCACGTCCTGCACGATTTCTTCGGCTTGCGGGGCCGAACAGCCCGTGCGCATGATGAACCCCTTCAACCGTGGCGCGAAGTGATCGAACAGCGCACCAAATGCCTCCCGATCCTGTCTGTCCCGAACAGCGATCATCCAGACCGTCTGTTCAGAAATCTCGGACTTGTTATGCGACACCGGTTTTCCTTCAAGACAACGCACAGGTGGCGCAGCAGGCCGGGTGCTCGGGTGATCAAGGGTCAGGGTCAACATAACCTCAATACGAGGCACTTTGTAAACCGGATCACTTCAGCAGCAAAAAATGTCGCTGCGCCGCCACCCCTATCGCGCGGACACCCGATGGAACAGGTGAGTGAATGTCGCCGCGCCCAGAATGGGGATCAGCAAATTGACCAAGGGAACGGACAGCGGGATCGCCATCAGTGTGCCTGCCAGCCAGATTTGCAGGTTGTTGCGCGTCCGAAGGCGACCCGCTTCCACCCGACCCACGCGGCGCATGGCGGCCAACTGGAAGTACTCGCGCCCCAGAAGATAGCCGTTGACCACCCAGAACAGGATCGGTGCCAGCGGGCCGACAAAGAAGAACAGGATCAACGCGATCAGGTTGACCCCGACAATGACGCCCAGAAACCCAAGGCTGTCGCGCACAGTCTCGATCATCGGCACATCCGGCGCCGGGGGCAGGTTCGGATAATGCCGCGCCTCGACCGCATCGGCCACGTCGTCCAGGAATATTCCGGTGAAGGCTCCCGCCACCGGCACCATCAGCACCACCGACAGGACGATCATTACCAGAAACGCGGCCCACCAGGCCAGCCCGTCCACCCACGACACCTCGCCTATGAACGGCAGTGACAGTGTGTCAGGGACCAGAAAGCCCACCAGCCAGGTCATGGCAACCGTCACCGCAATCAGAAGCCCGACAGTCAGCGCCAGCCCTTTCAACAGCACGCTGCGAAAACGCGGGTCGGCCATTTGCGCGACCGATCGGAAGAAATCATCAAGGATCATGTGTCCATCCATGTGGTCAGGGCCGCCAGGTCGGGGCGGGGGCGTTCGGGCGGGGCGCTTGTTTCGGTGCCGATATGGATGATCCCGGCCACGGTTTCGTGATCCGCCAGCCCCAATCCGTCGCGCAAGAAATCGCGGTCATAGGTGGCCCATCCGGTCAACCAGTTCGCCCCCCAGCCCGAGGCAAGTGCGGCGTTCAGAAGCGCAAGGCATACCGCGCCCGCGGAATAGAGTTGTTCGACCTGCGGCACCTTGGGCGAATCCACGGGGGCCGAGACCACGACAACCGCAAGCGGGCTATCGGCAAAGGCGGACCGCATCTTGGCAACCTGCTCGGGTGCTTCGCCCAGATCCGCCCCACGCACATCGACCAAATCCGCCAACCGGTCCAGCGCGCCGCGCTCCAACACGATAAACCGCCACGGTTCCAGCTTGCCGTGGTCGGGGCTGCGGGCCGCGGCGGTCAGGATCGGTTCAAGCGCCGCACGATCCGGGGCGGGTCCGGTCAGGGTCTTGGCCGGGCGCGAACGGCGGGTCAGCAGAAAATCAAGCGCAGCTTGGTTGCGGTCAGGCATGGTTTTGTCCCTTGTCTGGCAAAATTCAGGCTTGGCCGCTCAATGCGGCTGGCTTGGTGCACATGTCGGGTGTCAGGGGACCCGCGTCAAGATGTTACATCACTTAACATCGAAAAAACCCTGCATTTCCGTGATCAGATCGGAAAAAGCACCAACCATCCGCGCGTTCGGCTGACGCGCGGCGAAGGTTTCGGCCAGAGGGTCAGGGGCATGGATTTCCACGCCCGACATTTCCTCAAGCACCGCATGGCCGCAGAAGGGCACATAGACTTCGGAATAGCCGCCTTCATGCGTCATCATCAGGCGTCCGTCGCACAGATCGGCGGCCAGCCCCATCACCATGCGGGTCATCTGTCGGAATGTGTCGGCAGTCGCGAGCATACAGGAAAGTGGGTCAATCAGCGCCGCGTCATAGCCACAGGCGATCACGATGACCTCCGGCTCATGGGCGCGTATGGTGGGCAGCACCAGACGCTCCATCGCTTCAAGATATGTGGCATGACCTGCCCCCGGTGGCAGCGGGACGTTCATGTTCGCCCCCTGCCCTGCACCTTCGCCGCGCACATCCGTATCGCCCGTATCGGTCGGATAGTTGCGTTCCTGATGCAAAGAAATCGTCAGGACATCGGGGTCTTCGATAAAAATCGCCTCGGTCCCGTTGCCGTGATGCACGTCCCAATCCAGCACGACAAACCGCTTGGCCAACCCGTTGGCTTGCGCATTGCGGATCGCGATGGCGAGGTTGGCCAGCAGGCAGAACCCATTGGGAAAGTCAGGCAAGCAATGATGGCCGGGCGGGCGCGACAGGGCATAGGCGTTGTCGACCGTGCCACGCAAAACGGCCTCCAGCGCGGCAACGGACAGACCCGCCGACAGGGCCGCAATCTCATATCCCCCCTGACCAAACGGCGTGCGCAAACCCAGCTCACCCCCACCCGCGTCGGATACGCGCTGGAACTCGTCCAGAAAGCTGGCCGGATGCACCCGTGCCAGCATCTCGCGCGTCGCTTCAGGGGCGGATTGGGCGTGAAGCGCGCCGGTCAACCCGGTCACATCCATGAGGTTTTTCAACCGCCGCTTGGTTTCGGGATTTTCGGGCAGTCCACCCGCCGCCAAGGGCTGCACCAGCCCACCCACCGGCAGGTTGCCCGCATAATTGCCGCCGGAATGCCAAAAGCACTTCTCGTCCCAGAAGAAACCCGTTTTCGTCATGTCCGCCTCCGTTCTCCCGTGCAGAGTGGCCCACAGGGCTTGCACCGTCCACCCCCGCCCGACAGGATGGCGCCATGAAGAAAGGCGAACTTTCCCATTTGGCCAGATCGGGCGCGCTTCTATCGGTGCGTGTCACGCCCAAGGCGGCGCGCAATCAGGTTGAAGAACGGGATGGCCAGTTGCGCGTCTCAGTGACAACGGTGCCGGAAGATGGCAAGGCGACGAAGGCCGTGATCAAGCTTTTGGCGCAGGCGCTGGGGATCGCGAAATCGCGCCTTGTGCTGACACAGGGCGCGACATCGCGGGACAAGGTGTTTCGGGTGGATTAACCCTGATCGCCCGTGCGCGGGATCGAGGAGGCGGCATAGGTTCCGTCGTTCGGATCAAAATAATCGCCACCACCGCCAAGCGGGTCAGGCCCATACTGGTTGGGTCCATCCGTGCCTTTGCTGGCATACCAGACAATCAGGATGATGATCCCGATCAGCGGGATCAACGCCAGCCAATACCACCAGCCGCTGCGGCCCGTGTCGTGCAGACGGCGCACCGTGACCGATATTCCCGGAAGCAAGGTCGCTAGGCTGAACAGGCCGGACAGGACGGGCGTGTTCGTCTGCGCTTCGAACCCGCCCCCGCCTTCGATGGTCGTCACTGTGCCGAACAGGGCGCTGTCGATCATGCCAAGAACAAACTGCCCGGCAAGAATGAACAGCACAAACCACCAGAATTCCGACCGCTGCGCGCGGCCCTGAAAGGTCACGTATTTCGAAAAACACGTTCTGATCGATTCCATGAAACTCATATTCTGTCCCCTGCTGAGGTTATTTTTTGCGGCCGATGCGGGGTTCCTGCCCGGCGATCAGCCGTTCAATGTTCGCGCGGTGACGCAGGAAAATCAACAATGCAAGCGCGATGGACAGAATCACATAGGCAGGCAACCCCAGTAAGAGAGCCCATAGCGGCGACAATGCCGCTGCCGCCAATGCCGCCAGCGAAGAAACGCGGAAGACCACCGCCACCACAAGCCACGTGACACAGGCGGCCAGCCCGATCGGCCAGGCCAAGGCGAGCATGGTGCCCAGCCATGTGGCAACCCCTTTGCCACCCTTAAAGCCCAGAAACACCGGGAAGCAGTGACCCAGAAACGCCGCGAACCCCGCGACTTGCGCGGCGTCTTCCCCGACCAGCGCCCGCGCAAGCAGGACCGCCGCGCCCCCCTTGCCAGCGTCGCCCAGCAGGGTCAGAAGTGCTGCGGGTTTGTTCCCAGTGCGCAAAACGTTGGTGGCGCCGATATTTCCCGACCCGATCTGGCGCAGATCGCCCAGCCCGAACAGGCGCGCCATGACGATACCGAATGGCACGGACCCAAGCAGATAGCCAGCCACGGCGACCAGAGCCAGCACGGGCAGCGCGGTGATCAGCTCAGGCATCGTCACCCCCGAAGACACGTTCGCCACCGACCCAGGTGCCCAGCACGCGCCCCTCCATCCGTGCCCCGTCGAAGGGCGTGTTCTTGGATTTCGAGTTCAGCTTGAACCGATCCAACACGAAGGGTGCGTTGGGGTCGAACAGAACCAGATCGGCGGGGGCCCCCTGCACCAACTCCCCCCCCGGCAGGCCAAACCGCCGGGCGGGGTTCAGCGACAGCGCGCGCCACAGAGTCGGCAGGTCGATCAACCCGGCATGGACCAGCCGCATCGCCGCAGGCAGCAGCGTTTCCAACGCAACCGCGCCGGACGCGGCTTCCTCAAACGGCAGGCGTTTGCTTTCTTCGTCCTGCGGCGTGTGCATCGAGGAAATGATATCAATCACCCCACGCGCCACCGCATCGGCCATCGCAAGCCGATCATCCTCGGACCGAAGCGGCGGTTTCAGCTTGAAGAAAGTGCGATAGTCGCCCACGTCCAGTTCGTTTAGCGTCAGGTGGTGGATATTCACACCGGCGGTCACGTCAAGCCCGGCGGTCTTGGCACGCTCCAGCGCGGGCAGAGCGTGGGCGGTGGACAGATTGTCGGCGTGATAGGCGACACCTGTCATCTCGACCAAGGCCAGATCGCGTTCCAGCCCCATCCGCTCAGCCATTGGGCTGACGGCAGGCAATCCGCGCAGGCTGGCAAACTTGCCCGAGGTCACAGCGGCCCCTTTGGACATGTTCGGGTCTTGCGGGTGGCCGATGATCAACGCGCCAAGGCTGCGCGCATAGGTCATGGCTCGGGAATACACTTTGTTATTGGTGACAACATGGTCGCAATCGGTGAACGCCACCGCGCCTGCGTCCAGCAGGAACCCCATCTCGACCATTTCGCGCCCTTCGCGACCTTTGGTCAGCGCGGCCATGGAATGCACATTGACGGGGGCAGCCTGGCTTGCCCGGCGTGCGACAAAAGCCAGCGTTTCCGGCGTATCGACCGAAGGCGTCGTGTCGGGGCGAATGATCATCGTGGTGACGCCACCCGCCGCCGCAGCCAACCCTGCGCTGCGGAAACTTTCCTTGTGACGTTCACCGGGTTCACCGATCTTCACGCCAATATCAACGATGCCGGGTGCCAGGCATTTGCCACCGCAGTCGATGATATCGCCCTGCTCGTCCGCATTGACGCCGATGATCACCCCGTCTTCGATGGTCAGGCTGCCGGTCTCGTCCGTCCCGGCCTCGGGGTCGATCAGGCGGGCATTGGTGAAAGTCGTTGTCATGCAGTGTCCCCCGTCACCCCGCGCGCGCGATCAATCGCGGCCTGTGTGGCCTTGGTGTCGGCCTGATATTTCATCATGTATTTGTCACCCGTCCGCGACACCACCTGCGCGGCGGAAAAGATCACGTTCACCTTCTCGATGTTTTCCAGAAGGATGGTCCGACCCCCCGGCCCGATCAGGCGGCGATTGGTCAGATACCAAGTGAAGCCCAACTGCTCGCGCGCAACATAGACGCCCCGCACGGCAATGGCCGCCACCGACCCCACGACACCCGCCCAGGCATGGGGATTGCCCATATAGATCAGGATGCCGGACATCAGCACGGACCCAAGAGCTGCCAGCAGGACGTGTTCTTTCACATAGGTGGTCAGATTGCCCGAGAAGCTGTCAATCAGCCGCTCGCCCGGCTCAAGATCGGGGTCGGTCTGGCTTTCCAAACGGGGTTCCAGTTCGAACTCTTGCTCAGACATAGACACCCTCGGGCTCAGCGGCACGGGTGGCGCGCAGGTTGCGGGCCAGAAGGTCCATCGCGGCCATGCGCACGGCGACGCCCATTTCCACCTGCTCCTGAATGACCGATCGGTTGATGTCGTCAGCGATGGTGCCATCAATTTCGACCCCCCGGTTCATCGGGCCGGGGTGCATGACAATGGCGTCGGGCTTGGCATGGGCCAGCTTTTCGGCATCCAGCCCGAAGCGGTGGTAATATTCGCGTTCCGAGGGGATAAAGCCGCCATCCATCCGCTCGCGTTGAAGGCGCAGCATCATGACCACATCGGCGTCTTTCAGACCTTCCTCCATGTCGTCGTAGACCTCGACCCCGAACTGGTCGATCTGGCTGGGCATCAGGGTCGGCGGGCCAACAAGGCGCACGCGATTTTCCATCTTGCCCAACAGGATCAGGTTCGACCGCGCCACGCGACTGTGCGCGATATCGCCGCAGATCGCCACGGTCAAACGGTGCAGCCGCCCTTTCTCGCGCCGGATGGTCAACGCATCCAGCAATGCCTGCGTGGGGTGTTCGTGCTTGCCATCGCCCGCGTTCAGAACCGCGCAATTCACCTTCTCGGCCAGAAGGTTCACCGCCCCCGAATGCGGATGACGCACCACCAGCAAATCCGGGTGCATGGCATTCAACGTCAACGCCGTGTCGATCAGCGTTTCGCCCTTTTTGATCGACGACGCCTGCATCGCCATATTCATCACATCCGCGCCCAGACGCTTGCCCGCGATCTCGAACGACGCCTGTGTGCGGGTCGAGTTTTCGAAGAACATATTGACCTGGGTCAGCCCCGCGAGGACATCCGACCGTTTTTGCGCGGAACGGTTCAGATCAACATAGCTGTCGGCAAGGTCCAGAACGGTTTTGATCTCTTCCGGGTGAAGCTGTTCGATCCCCAGAAGATGGCGCTGGCGGAATGTCATACGGGCCTCCGTCCTGTTTGATCCGCTTATAGGATCGGGCGTGGGGTTCGTCCATCCCCACCGCGCCTGAAAACCCAACAGATCGTTTACCTTCCCTGCCCGCGCAACTAGGCTGTGCGGCATGGAATCGGCACAAGACTGGCATGGCGCGAAGGCGCTTCTGGAATGGTATATCGAACTCGGCGCGGTGGACGCGATCGGGGACGCGCCCGTTGACCGTTACGCGCTGGAACCGACCCCGCCGAAATCCGCGAAATCGCCACCGGCGTCAACGCTCGCGCCTGCTGCGAAAGCGCCTGTCACTGCAGCGCCGCAGCAGGATTTTGTCGCACTGGCCAAACAGGCCGCAGCCGCCGCCAAGGATCTGGACGCGTTGCGCGCAGCCATTGAGGCCTTCGAAGGCTGCGAAATGAAGCGCGGCGCGCGCAACACGGTGATCGCCGATGGCAACCCCGCCGCCCGTGTGATGATCATCGGCGAGGCACCGGGCCGGGACGAGGACATTGCCGGCAAACCTTTCGTCGGGCGCGCCGGGCAGCTGCTGGACAAGATGTTCGCAGCCATCGGCATGGGGCGCGGCGCGCCGCTGTCGAAGGACGCGATCTATATCACCAATGTTATGCCATGGCGCCCGCCCAACAACCGAGATCCCAGCGCCGATGAGATCGCGATGATGGTGCCGTTTCTGGAACGCCACGTGCAACTTGTTGCCCCTGATCTGATCGTCCTGATGGGAAACACGCCATGTCAGGCGGTGTTGGGGCGCAAAGGCATCATGCGGATGCGTGGCAATTGGGACGAGGCATGGGGCAAACCCGTCCTGCCCATGACTCACCCTGCCTATCTTCTGCGCACGCCCGCCGCCAAACGCGAGGCTTGGGCAGACCTTTTGTCGATACAGGAAAAACTGCGGGATCTGACATGAAAATTCTGGCCTTTTCCGACCTGCATCTCAGCAAGGTCGCAGCGCGAAAGCTGCTTGATGCGGCGCGACACGCGGACCTGATTCTGGGCGTGGGCGACTACGCGCATCGCCGTGAAGGGCTTGCAGACTTTCTGGCCCCTTTCACGACGCTGGGCGTGCCGACCGTTATGGTGCCCGGCAACAACGAGACCGAAGGCGAGCTGCGCGCGGCCGTCGCGGGAACAGATGTCATCGTGTTACATGGCGAAACCATCGTGATCGACGGCCTGACCATCGCCGGGATCGGCGCCGCCATCCCGCCACCGCCCGCCATTCCGTGGACCTCTTTCGACCTGACCGAGGGTGAAGCACAGGCGATGCTGGCGGACATCGACCGGGCCGACATCCTGATTTCGCATTCGCCGCCCAAGGGGATCGCAGATCAGCATGGCGAGCTGGGGTCGCTTGGGTCGCAGGCCGTGCTGGATGCGGCGCGACGTCTGTCGCCCCAATGGCTGCTATGCGGTCATATCCACGATGCGTGGGGCGAAACCGGGCTCATCGGCGACACGCAGGTTCTGAACCTCGGCCCGACCCCCAACTGGATCACGCTTACCTAGGAACGGAACATGTCCCACATCACCGCACAAGACGCCGCCAAACGAGAGTTCATTCCGGTGCGTATCGCCATCCTGACAGTCTCGGACACGCGCAGGATGGACGACGACCGGTCCGGCGACGCCCTGGTGACCCGACTGGAACAGGCCGGGCACATCCTGGCCGACCGCACCATCTGCCCGGATGAGCGTGACCAGATTGCCGATCAGTTGCGGGCATGGTCGCTGGATCCTGAGATTGATGTGGTCATATCGACCGGCGGCACTGGCCTGACGGGGCGTGACGTGACGGTCGAGGCACATCGCGATGTCTATGAGAAAGAGATCGAAGCCTTCGGCACCGTCTTTACCATCATCTCGATGAACAAGATCGGCACTTCAGCGGTGCAAAGCCGCGCCACGGGCGGCGTGGCAAATGGCACCTATCTGTTCGCCCTGCCCGGCAGCCCCGGTGCGTGCAAGGATGCGTGGGACGACATTCTGGTGCATCAGCTTGATTATCGCCACATGCCCTGCAACTTCGTCGAGATCTTTCCGCGTCTGGATGAACACAAGCGACGGAAATGATCTGCCCGCGCGTGTGAAGCGTAACAGGTATACCAACCGTCGACATGCCGAAGCTGTGACCATGCGCCGCTTGCCTGCACCGGCTAAGCAATACAGGATGTTACGGCATAAAGTGGAGTTGTGACATGCGCTTTCTGGGCCGCAGCCTGACCGGGCTTTTCCTTCTGGCGGCAACGCTTGGCTTGCTGGCGATGGCAGGCAGCATGATCAATTCGGCCATAAAGGCGCGGGCCGAACGCGACAGCGCGGCCCCCGGCGCAAGCGAGCGCATCTTTTCAGCCAACGTGATGACGGTCACGGCCGGGACCCTGACCCCGGTCATGACCGCCTATGGCGAGCTGTCATCGCGGCGCGCGCTGGACGTGCGGGCGCTGACCGGCGGCACCGTGACCGAAATGGCCGAAAATTTCCAAACCGGCGGTGTGGTGCAGCAGGGCGACAAGCTTTTGCGCATCGACCCGACGGATTTCGAATTCTCACTGGAACTCGCCAAGACCGACCTGTCGCAAGCCAAGGCCGAGCTGCGGGACGCACGCGCCGCGCTGGAACTGGCACGGGATGATCTGAACAACGCCACAAGGCAAGCAGACCTGCGCGAAGCGGCCCTGACCCGACAACGCGATCTGGTCACTCGTGGCGTCGGCACCGAAGCGGCGGTGGAAACAGCCGCCCTTGCAGCCTCGGCGGCGCAACAGGCGGTGCTGGGCAAACGGCAGTCCGTGATCACCGCGCAGGCGCGCGTCTCGACCGCCGAAGCAGCCTTGCGTCGCAGCCAGATTCAACTGGACGAAGCGCAGCGCAGGCTGGACGAAACGCTGATTCATGCCGAAATCGGGGGCATTCTGACCGATGTGTCCGTGTTGCGCGGTGGCGTGGTTGCGGCGAATGAAAAGATTGGCCGGATCATCGACCCATCGGCGCTTGAGGTGCGGTTCCGGGTGTCCGCCGCGCAATATGCGCGTCTCTTGGACGATCAGGGCCGACTGTCGAACACGGATATCACCGTCCGGCTGGACGCTGCGGGACTTGACCTGATCGCGACCGGGCGGATCGACCGCGAAAGCGCGGATGTGGGCGAAGGGCAGACCGGGCGGCAGATCTTTGCCACGCTCGACCCGTCGCCGGGAATGCGTCCTGGTGATTTTGTGACCGTTACAGTCGATGAACCGCAACTGGACGGTACCGTCCTTTTGCCCGCCTCGGCGCTGAACGCGCAGAACGAGGTGCTGGTGCTTGGCCCCGAAGACCGCCTGAGCAGCGCACGGGTCGAGCTTCTGCGCCGTCAGGGCAATGACGTGATCGTGCGCGCCACCGCGCTTGAGGGGCGGGAAATCGTGACCGAACGCACCCCGGCCCTGGGCGCGGGCATCCGCATCCGCCCGGTGCGCACCGGACAGCCCCCCGCACCCGAGCCACAGGCAGAAATGGTCACGTTGGAACCCGAACGCCTGGCCCGTCTGCGCAGTTTCGTGGAAGGCAATGACCGTATGCCGGAGGCCGCGCGCGAACGCATTCTGGCCCAGTTGGATACCGGCGCCCTGCCCGCCGATACTCTGGCACGGCTGGAACAGCGGATGGGGAACTAGCGCATGGGACGCGGCTTGAACCTTCTGTCCTATTTCACCCGCCATGCCACGTTGGCGAACCTTCTGCTGGTGGTGCTGATCGCCCTGGGTCTGTTTGCCTATCCCAAGATGCGGGCGCAGTTCTTTCCAGATGTGGTGATCGAAAGCGTCTCGGTCCAGACCACATGGCAAGGCGCCGGCGCCGAGGACGTGGACGAGGCCATCGTGCAGGTCATGGAACCCGCCCTGTTGGCCGTCGAGGGTGTGGAAAGCGTCAGCTCCCGGTCGTTTGAAGGCAGCGCCAGCATCACGCTGGAATTTGAACCGGGCTGGGATGTCGCCCGCGCCGCCGACGATGTGCAAACTGCCGTGGACGAGATGTCGGACTTGCCCGAAGACGCCGACACACCGCAGGTCAGGCGCGGGGCCTGGCGCGACAGCGTGACCGACGTCGTGATCTCGGGCCCGGTCGGGATCGAACAGCTTGGCCGCTTCGCGGATGAAATGATCATTCGCCTGTTTGAACGCGGCGTGACACGCACCGGCATCCGGGGCTTTGAGGCACCACGCACGGTGGTCGAGGTCACATCGCTGTCGCTGATCGAACATGACGTCACCATGGCCCAGATCGCCGAGGCCATCGCCGGCGAAGTGGCCGCGGACCCGGCGGGCGAGGTCGCATCGGGTGCCACCCGCGTACGCACAGGGGTGGCCAAACGCAGCGCCGACCAGATCGAAGCGATTGTCCTGCGCTCGAACCCGGACGGGTCGAAGCTGACCGTGGGCGATGTGGCACAGGTGAGTGTCGAAGGGGTCGATCGCAACCGCTCCTATTTCGTCGGCGACGATGCAGCGATTGCACTGAATGTGTCACGTTCGGCGCAAGGGGATGCGATCCGGATGCAGGAAATCGTCGAAGAGGTGCGCGCCGAATTGCTGCCGACACTGCCAGACGGGGTCAAGATCTCGCTCGTACGCACCCGGTCCGACCTGATCACCGCGCGGATCAACATGCTGATGGAAAACGGATTGCAGGGCCTGACGCTGGTGCTGTTGCTGCTGTTTCTGTTTCTGAACGCCCGCACAGCCCTGTGGGTCGCGGCGGGTATTCCGGTGGCGATGACCACCGCCATCTTCCTGATGTATATGTCGGGGCTGACCCTGAACATGATCTCGCTCTTTGCGCTGATCATCACGCTCGGGATCGTGGTCGATGACGCCATCGTGGTGGGCGAACACGCCGATTTTCGCGCCCGCAGGTTGGGGGAATCCCCGGTCGAAGCCGCCGAGAACGCCGCCAAACGCATGTTCCCCCCGGTGTTTTCCGCCACTCTGACCACGGTGATCGCCTTCTTTGGCCTAACCGCCATCGGCGGACGGTTTGGCGATATGATCGCGGATATACCCTTTACCGTGATTGTGGTTTTGGCGGCATCGCTAGTCGAATGCTTCCTGATCTTGCCGCACCACATGGCGCACGCGTTGACCCATACGGCGAAAGAACACTGGTATGACTGGCCGTCGCGGCAGGTCAACCGTGGGTTTCGTTGGGTGCGCGACCACGCGTTTCGCCCGGCGATGGGCTGGGTGATCAAGGCCCGGTATCCGGTGATCGCCCTGACCGTGCTGATTCTGGCCAGCCAGGCGTCCATTTTCATTCGCGGCGATCTGGCCTTTCGGTTTTTCAACGCGCCAGAACGATCCTCGGTCACAGGAAATTTCGCCATGGTCTCGGGCGCCACCCGCGACGATACCCTTGAAATGATGCGTCTTGTGCAGCAAGCGGTGGAACAAACCGCCGCCGAGTTCGAGCAGAAGCACGGCCGCAATCCGGTCGTGCACGCCTTGTCGCAGATCGGGGGCAACGCGGGTCGCGGGCTGTCGGGTGTCGACGGCAAAGACAACGACCTGCTTGGGTCGGTGTCGGTCGAACTGATCGACGCGGACCTGCGCCCCTACAGCGCCTTTGCCTTTGTCGGCGCGCTTCAGGACGCAGTCGACAGCCACCCGCTGCTAGAGGTGCTGTCGTTCCGCGGCAACAGGTATGGCCCCGGCGGCGACAGTCTGGATGTGGACCTGTACGGGGCCACCTCGGAACAGTTGAAAGCGGCTTCGGAAGCCTTCAAAGGCCGCCTGTCGGCGTATCCCGAAGTCTCGGCGCTTGAGGACAGCCTGTCCTATGACAAAGAGGAGCTGATCCTTGACCTGACCGCCCAGGGCAAGGCTCTTGGTTTCACCATCGACGGGCTGGGGCGCGTGCTGCGCAACCGCCTGAACGGGATCGAAGCCGCGAGCTATCCCGATGGCACGCGCTCGGCCGAAATCCGGGTACAACTGCCCGAGGCTGAACAGACCTCGGATTTTCTGGAACGCACGCAGTTGCGCACCGAAACCGGCACCTATGTCAATCTTGCCGATCTGGTCTCGGTCCGGTCCCGCACCGGGTTTGCCAGTGTGCAGCGTGAAAACGGTATCCGCCTGGTCAATGTCTCCGGTGACATCGACGAAAACAACGCCGCCCGCGCCGAGGAAATCCAGCGCACCATCGCCACAGAAATCCTGCCCGACCTGGCCGAGGAGTTCGGCATCGCCTTCCGGCTTGGCGGATTGGCTGAACAGCAAAGCGAGTTTCTGGAAGACGCCCGAACCGGTCTGATCCTTGTGCTGCTCGGAATCTTCCTGACTTTGGCCTGGATCTTTTCAAGCTGGACGCGCCCGTTGGTGGTGATGGCGATCATCCCCTTCGGACTGGTTGGCGCGATCTTCGGCCATGTGCAATGGGGGGTGCCCTTGTCGATGTTTTCGGTTGTCGGGCTGATCGGCATGACCGGGATCATCATTAACGATTCAATCGTTCTGGTCACAACCATCGACGAATACGCCCGCGAACGCGGGTTGGTGCCCGCGATCATCGACGGGTCGGCGGACCGTCTGCGCCCGGTGATGCTGACCACGATGACGACGGTGCTGGGGCTTGGGCCGCTCTTGTATGAAACATCGCGTCAGGCACAATTCCTGAAACCCACGGTGATCACGCTGACCTATGGGCTGGGCTTCGGCATGGTGCTGGTGCTGCTGGTCGTGCCCGCTTTGGTGGCCATTCAGGCGGATATGGGTCGCATGGTGCATGCCCTGAAACGGGTCTGGCGCGGGCGTGGGCGCGCGGGGCTGAAACCCGCGACGCTGCTGGTCACCGGTGCGGCCATGGCGATGTTGGCCGCCTTCGGCCTTTCGCTTGGTCTTTGGGGTCTGACCCCGCAGGCGGTGGCCCGTTTCGTGCTGATCAGCGCCGCAATATCCTTACTCGTCTATCTGGCCGGAGCCATCGCCTTGCATCGGAGCAAGGCTTAATCAAACGTCCCGGTCACGCGCCCCAGCAGCATGAAAGCCCGCGCCGTCCGGGTGTCGGCCAGCGCCGCAATATCGGCGTCCGAGGCGTTCTTTTCAAACCCCGCAAAGGTCTGATCGAACCGACGCAGGAAATGGTGGGCAGCATCGCGAAAGATCGGGTCCTGCTTCATCCGCCCCGCCGTCAGGGCCAGCGACGAACGATCCCGCACCCCACCCAGGGCAGCCACTCCGCGCCCGCGCTCACCCGCGGCAAACTTGCGCCAGATTTCCGGGCGCGCCCGGTCGGGGCGCAGATCGTCCATATAGATGCCATCCTGCGACAGCAGCGTCAGGACATCTTGCGAGGCTTGCACCAGACCCGCGACCTGACGGTCATCCAGTGCCCGGCGCAGCGCGCGGAACCCGTCGGCATCATCGGCGGTTTCCGGAAAATGCAGAGCGCGGATGAAATCCTCGATCGACAGGGGCGGGTTCAGGTCTTCGACCGGGGTGCCCAGCGCAAGGCTTGTCTGATCGGCAGTGGTCTGTTCCGCGCTATCGGACACGATCGCAGGGCTGGGGTTGGTAGGCGTTGGGTTGGCCAGCGTCGGCATGCCCGGCCGGATCGAGGTGAAGGTCGCCAGCGCGCTTTCGGTCTTGCGGCTGACCTGCGCGATCTCTTCCAGCTTCTGTTCCACCTTCGACGCCTGAGCGGGCGTGCCGGTGAACCCCTGCTGCTGCTGGATATAAGCCGACCGCATCGCATCAATCGCAGCACTGAGCCGCACGCTTTCCTCGCGCATGATGCGCGCTGATCGCAGCGCGGCCACCGCCACCCAGATCACGGCCACCGGCATGATCACCGCCACAAGTGTCATCAGGAATTGCAACGGTTGGGACAAGCCTTCGCCATCGCTGCTGCCAAAGCCCAGAACCAGAAAAAAGAGGATGCAGCCCGCCAGCCAGAGACCAGAGAGAAGAAGCCCGATGACCTCGCCCCCGCTCAGTGACGGCACCTGTGCGTTCAGACCGCTCATGCGCCCTGTGCCCAGGCTTGCAGATCCGCTTTTCGTCTTGTCGTTCATCCTGTTCCTCGTGTCCGCTGCGCGCGGCGTCAGATCCATTCGATCTTCAGGATCTCGTAAGCCTTTTCACCGCCCGGTGTGCGCACTTCAACGCTGTCGCCTTCTTCCTTGCCGATCAGCCCGCGCGCCAGCGGGGATTTGATGTTCAGCTTGCCGTTTTCAATATCGGCCTCGGGCTCGCCCACGATCTGATAGGTCTTTTCCTCGTCCGTATCTTCATCGACAATCGTCACCGTCGCGGAAAACTTCACCGCACCCGACAGGGTGGCTGGGTCGATCACCTCGGCCAGCGACAACACGCCTTCCAACTCCTTGATCCGGCCTTCGATGAAGCTCTGCTTTTCGCGGGCCGAGTGGTATTC
Source organism: Aliiroseovarius sp. S2029 (assembly GCF_023195575.1). Taxonomy (NCBI): domain Bacteria; kingdom Pseudomonadati; phylum Pseudomonadota; class Alphaproteobacteria; order Rhodobacterales; family Paracoccaceae; genus Aliiroseovarius; species Aliiroseovarius sp. S2029. The sequence continues at coordinate 120,057 of NZ_JALPQE010000002.1, read as the reverse complement.
CGCATTCTCGGACAAATCGCCATGCTCGCGCGCTTCTGCAATCGCGCGGATAATGGCCGGACGTTCTTCGGTCTTCAGCAGTTTCAGTTCGTCGTTCAACGCAGTGTGTCCCGCGCGCGTCAGAGGTATCTTATCCATGAGACCTATTCGTTCTTCCGTGGCCCATGCGCAACCGGCGCATCGGCGAAGTTGTTACCGTTTTATTGTGATCATGTCATGGGGCAAACGCCCCGGTTACCAAGAACGTCTAACAATCCCACACGATTTGCAACGGCAATGTTGGGTCGGGGGGGGCATGTACGGCACGACATCGCCGAATGGCCATGTCAGCGCAAACACCCGAAAAAACCAGCCAATTCCCCGGTGGATCGCCGTTGTAACGCAGTGTCCCGATTGACCCGCCGGGTGGGTCAAGCTAACGATCTTGCGAAACGGACCATCCGGGGAAAAGAAAATGAGCGACATTGAACGCGAAAGCATGGAATACGATGTGGTCATCGTGGGCGCTGGCCCGGCTGGCCTGTCGGCCGCCATCCGACTGAAGCAACAGAACGCCGATCTGAATGTCGTCGTGCTGGAAAAAGGGTCCGAGGTGGGCGCGCATATCCTGTCCGGCGCCGTGTTGGACACCTGCGGTCTGGACAAGCTGATCCCTGACTGGAAAGACAAGGGCGCACCGATCAACGTCCCGGTCAAGAAAGACAACTTCCTTGTGCTTGGCCCGGCGGGCCATCTGCGGGTGCCGAACTGGCCGATGCCGCCCCTGATGAACAACCACGGCAAATACATCGTCTCGATGGCGAATGTGTGCCGCTGGATGGCCGAACAGGCAGAAGCACTGGGCGTCGAAATCTTCCCCGGCATGGCGTGTTCGGAACTGGTCTATGGCGACAAAGGTGAAGTCAAAGGCGTGGTGGCTGGCGTCTTCGGGCTTGAGGAAGACGGAAGCATCGGCCCCAACACCGAACCGGGGATGGAGCTGCACGGCAAATACGTCTTCATCTCGGAAGGCGTGCGCGGGTCGCTGGCCAAGGAAATCATCGCGAAATACGATCTGCAAGCCGGGCGCGACGTCCAGAAATTCGGCCTTGGTATGAAAGAGATCTGGGAAATCGACCCGGAAAAGCACAGCGAAGGCACCGTGACCCACACGATGGGCTGGCCCTTGGGCAAGAACGCGGGCGGCGGTTCGTTCATCTATCACCTTGAAAACAATCAGGTGTTTGTCGGCTTCGTGGTTCACTTGAACTACAAGAACCCGCATCTGTATCCGTACATGGAGTTCCAGCGGTTCAAGCATCACCCCGAGATCGCATCGCTGCTGGAAGGCGGCAAACGCGTGGCCTATGGCGCGCGGGCGATTTCAGAGGGCGGGTATCAGTCGATGCCGAAAGCCTCGTTCCCCGGTGGGGCACTGTTGGGCTGCTCGGTCGGATTGGTGAACGTGCCGCGCATCAAGGGCAATCACAATGCCATGCTGTCGGGCATTGCCGCCGCGGATGCGGCGGTCAAAGCCATCGCTGCCGATCGCTCGGGCGATGAGCTTGCCGATTACGAGGAAGAACTGCGCACCGGCGACGTTGCCAAGGATCTGAAAAAGGTGCGCAATGTGAAACCGCTCTGGTCGAAGTTTGGCCTGACCGCATCGCTGATGCTGGGTGGCTTCGACATGTGGGTGCAATCGCTTCTGGGCTTTTCGCCGTTCGGCACGGTCAAACACGGCAAGACTGATGCGCAGGCTACGGGCAAGGCGGCGGACTTCCCGGTCATCGACTATCCGAAACCCGATGGCAAACTGTCCTTTGACCGTCTGACCAACGTGTCCTTTTCGGCCACCAACCACGAGGAAAGTCAGCCCTGCCACCTGAAGCTGATCGACCCGACCGTGCCGATCAATGTGAACCTGCCGGAATATGCCGAACCCGCGCAGCGATATTGCCCGGCTGGCGTCTACGAAGTGGTCGAGGAAGACGGCAAAGACCCGCGATTTGTCATCAACTTCCAGAACTGCGTGCACTGCAAAACCTGCGACATCAAGGACCCCAGCCAGAACATCACCTGGACCGTGCCGCAAGGCGGTGACGGGCCAAACTATCCCAATATGTGACGCCGGTTCGAAAAAACGCAAATGTGAGGGGTGGCCACGTGCCGCCCCTCATTGTTTTCACCGGACGAGCCGATTAGGTTCCTGTTCAACGCTTCGGCAGTCGAAGCCATCCAACAAGAAAGCCGTCCGTGGTGCCCCTTAGATTCTCAACCCCTCGCCAACTTGCCCTGGCCTTTGCGACAGCAGCCAGTCTTGCCGCTGTCACCCCCCTCCAGGCGCAGGCCAATGCAGCTGGCCCCTATCTGGCCGCGCGACAGGCTGATTTGTCCGGCGATTTCGCAAGTGTGGTCGAATACGGCACGCGGGCCTTGGTCGACAACCCGGACCGTGCAGACATTCTGGAAGGACTGGTCGTCGCACACACCGCTTTGGGCGAGGTCGACAAAGCCCTGCCATTTGCACAGCGCCTGACCTCCATCAGCCCCGACAACCAACTGGCGGGCCTTGTCCTGCTGGGCGATGCGCTGGTCAGCAATGACTGGGATGGGGCCATTGCGCTGCTTGAAGGGGGTGTTTCGGTGGCCGGGATGGTCGATCAGATGATCACCGCATGGGCCAGCCTTGGTCAGGGCCGCATGTCGCAGGCGCTTGAGATTTTCGATGCCCTGTCGGCCGATGAAAACACCCGCGCCTTCGCCCAGTTCCAAAAGGCACTGGCGCTGGCGCATGTGGGCGATTTCGAAGGCGCGGCCAGTATTCTGAGCGGCGACGAGGGCGAGATGCAGCTGAACCGCGGCGGCATTCTGGCCTATGCGCAGGTGCTCAGCCAGCTTGATCGCCACGCCGACGCGCTGGAATTGATGAACGCAAATGCCTCGCCCCGTGTCGATCCAGAGGTCGATGATATCATCGCGCGGCTGGAAGCGGGTGAGGTGTTGCCCTTTACCGGCATCACCTCTCCGAATGATGGCGTGGCCGAGCTGTTCTATGCCGTGGCTGAAAGCCGCAGCGTCGACACGGACCCGACAATTGCATTGATCTTCAGCCGTCTCGCCGAATATCTGAACCCGAAAAGTGCCACCGCAATCCTGCTGTCCGCCCGGCTGCTGGAGCGGTTGAAGCAACACGATCTGGCGGTTGAGGCCTATGGCCGTGTGCCAGATGACAGCCTGTTGTATCAGGACGCTGCGCTGGGTCGCACCGATGTGCTGCGCCGGTCCGACAGGTTCGATGACGCCATCGCGGAACTGACCGCGCTGGCCGACGCCTATCCCGACACGTTGCGGTTCCGGGTCGCGCTGGGGGATACGTTGATGCAGGTCGACCGCTTCAAGGAAGCGCGCGCGGCCTATGATCAGGCCATCGCAGGTTTTACCGAAGACCTGCCCGGCCAGTGGGCCACCTATTTCCAGCGTGCGATTGCACTGACCAAGCTGGACGAATGGCCTGCTGCCGAAGCCGATTTCCGCAAGGCACTGGAACTGAGCCCGGATGAACCGAATGTCCTGAACTATCTGGGCTATACCTATGTCGAGCGGCAGGAAAATCTGGACGAGGCGCTGGACATGATCGAACGCGCGGTCGCCGTTCGCCCTGACAGCGGCTATATCGTTGACAGCCTTGGTTGGGTGTTTTTCCGCCTGGGGCGCTATGACGAAGCCGTCGAAACCATGGAACGTGCCGTCGAGCTTGTTCCGGTGGACCCGATCCTGAACGATCACCTGGGTGACACCTATTGGGCCGTGGGACGAAAGCGCGAAGCCAGGTTCCAGTGGAGCCGCGCCCTGAGCTTCATTTCGGACGAGACCGACCTGACCGAAATCGACCCGGATCGCATTCGGCGCAAGATTGAGGTCGGGCTGGATGTGGTGCTGGAAGAAGAAGGGGACCCGCCCCTGCACCCGGCCGAATGAGCATCATCAAGGTCTTCGCCCCTGCAAAGGTGAACCTGACGCTGCATGTCACCGGGCAGCGCAAGGACGGGTATCACCTGCTGGACAGCCTTGTAGCCTTTGCCGATGTCGGTGATCGGGTGACAGTCATGCCCGCGCCAGCCCCCCGGTTCGAGGTCACGGGGCCGCGCGCCGACGGCGTGCCGACCGATGACGCGAACCTTGTTGCACGCGCCGCCGCACTGTTCGACATTCCGGTTCACATCCTGCTGTCCAAACACCTGCCCGCCTCGGCCGGGATTGGCGGGGGCAGTTCAGATGCCGCCGCCACGCTTTTGGCGCTATCGGATCTGACGGGCGATACAAAACTGCCCGAAGGCGCAACCGAGCTGGGGGCTGACGTGCGGGTCTGCCTGATGCGACAGGCCGCCCGGATGCGTGGTATTGGCGAGGATGTGACCCCCTATCATGACCTTCCGCCGCTGTTTGCGGTTCTGGCCAATCCTGGCATTGCCGTCTCGACCCCCGCTGTCTTTGCGGCGCTTGCAACGAAAACCAATCCAACCATGCCCAAGAAGCTGCCGAAGGGGTTGAAAACACGGGGCTTTATCGACTGGCTGGCGACTCAGCGCAACGATCTGGAAGCCCCGGCCATCGACGCCGCGCCGGTGATCGCATCGGTGCTGCAGGCATTGTCATCCCTGCCGGGTGCCCGGTTGGCCCGTATGTCGGGGTCCGGCGCCACGTGTTTTGCCCTGTTTGACACGGAAAAGGCGGCGCAGGATGCGGCGCGGGGGCTTTCAGCCCGACAGCCGGATTGGTGGGTTGAACCCGTCCGCCTCAGCTGATCCGCGCCACCACATAATCCGCGATGTCGTGCAGCATGTCGCGAATGGGATCATCCGGCAGCGCCTCCAGCGCCGCCTTTGCCTTCCCGGCCCAGACCAAGGCATCAGCGCGCGTGTCTTCCAACGCGCCGTGGCGGTGCATCAACGCCAGCGCGTGATCCAGATCGCCATCCTGCTGGCGGCCTTTTTCGATGGTGCGGGTCCAGAATGCGCGCTCTTCGGCATCTGCCTTGGCAACGGCCTTGATCAAGGGCAGCGTCAGCTTGCGCTCGCGAAAATCATCGCCGATGTTCTTGCCAATCGCGTCCCCGCCGGTGAAATCCAACAGATCATCGACAATCTGGAACGACACACCCAGCGCATCGCCATAGTCGAACAGCGCCCTGACCTGCGCCTCGGAAGCGCCGGCAATCACGCCACCCACTTCGGTGGCCGCTGAAAACAGCGCGGCGGTCTTGCCGCGCACGACTTGCAGATACACGGCCTCGTCCGTTGCCAGATCCTGCGCGGCGGTCAGTTGCAACACTTCGCCCTCGGCAATCGTGGCCGAAGCGTTGGCCAGAATGTCCAGCACCCGCAGGTTGCCGGTTTCGACCATCAACTGGAAACTGCGCGAAAACAGGTAATCGCCGACCAGAACGCTGGATTTGTTGTCCCACAACAGGTTGGCGGTGGGTCGCCCGCGCCGCTGCGCGCTTTCGTCCACCACATCATCATGCAACAGGGTGGCGGTGTGAATGAACTCGACCGTTGCGGCCAGATGAATGTGATACGGACCCGAATAGCCACACAGCCGCGCCACCGCAAGCGTCAGCATCGGGCGCAGGCGCTTGCCACCGGCCTCGACCAGATGCGCTGTCACCTCGGGGATGCGCGGGGCGTTCTTCGATGCCATCCGCTCGGCAATCAGCGCGTTCACCGCCGCCATCTCGTCCTTGAGGTGTGCGCCCAAACGTTCGTGCGGTTTATGTGCAGCTTCGATCAGCATGATCACCTTCCCGTCAACTTGCCCGACATCCGGCTCGACAAAGCCGCGGCCCTGCCCTTAAGTCCATATCTATGAGAGAGCTTCTTCGGACAACAGACCCAACCCTGATCCCATTTGTCACAGCCCTGCTTGATGGCGAGGATATAGACTGCTTTGCGATGGACGTCCATATGAGTGCGCTGGAAGGTTCGATCGGAATCCTGCCGCGCCGCCTGATGGTTCTTGAACGCGATCTGTTTCGTGCGCGCGCCATCCTGCGCGACAACGGCGTCGAATACGAAGGCTGACGGATGCACACCACGGACCCCGCACCTGACTTGACGAATGACGCGTTTCTGGGCGGTCAACTGACCTTGACGCAGCCTGCATCCGGCTATCGCGCCGGGGTCGATCCGGTGTTTCTGGCCGCCGCCGTTCCAGCACAATCAGGGCAAGCGGTGCTGGATCTGGGGTGCGGGGCGGGCGCCGCCATCCTGTGCCTTGGTCGGCGCGTTCGCGGTTTGCGCCTGGTGGGGCTGGAGCGTCAGAGCTTTTATGCCGATCTGGCCCGCCAAAACGCCCGCAAGAATGCCTTGGCCGTGACGGTTCACCATGGCGATCTGGAACAGATGCCTGCCGCGCTAAGACAGGATCGGTTCGATCACGTCATCATGAACCCCCCTTACTATCGGCGTGATCGCGGCACCCCGTCGCCCGACACCATCCGCGAGGGCGCCTTGGGCGAGGACACGCCCCTGACCGCGTGGCTGGACCAGGCCACAAGGCGGCTAATGCCCGGTGGCCACATGACCATGATCCAGAACGCCGAACGCCTGCCCGAAGTGCTGCGTGCGATGGATGCGCGGCTGGGATCGGTTGTGGTCAAACCCCTTTGCCCTCGGGTTGGACGGGCCGCTTCCCTGGTGATCGTTCAGGCACGCAAAGGGGGGCGTGGGGCGTTCCGGCTGGCTGCCCCGCTGGTGCTGCACGAAGGGGATACGCACCGGACCGATTGCGACCATTACCGGCCCGAAATCACCGCGATCTTGCGCGACGCTGCGGCCTTGGCGATCGCGTGAGCCAGTCTGTCGCTGTACGGAAGTGAAGCTTTTTTCGCACCGCCCCTTCACACTTAGTGACAAGCCCCCAAATATATGATGCACTAAACCAGTCCATAACATCAGAGGAGGAACGCCATGAGCATGAGTTCGCATCTTGAAGAGCTGCGGAGAAAACACGAGGTTCTCTCTGAAAAAGTCGAGGCGATCCAACGGGCGCCCAGCAGCAGCGACCACGAAATTTCGGAACTGAAGAAGCAGAAACTCCTGCTCAAGGAAGAGATCGAACGCCTCGCAAGCGCCTGAGACCCGTCAAGGCGGGTCAGCGCGCTGCACTGGCCCGCGCTGCCATCACAGCGCCCAAGGTGATCAGCAATCCCGCAAGGATCAGCGACGGGCGCGGGGCAGCCACATCGGCCAGGATCAGGATGATCGTCGACAACAAGGGGGCGCCATAGCTGGCGACCCCTAGAAGCTGTATGTCGCCCTGCTTGACTCCGATATCCCAGACGTAAAACGCCAAGCCGACCGGTCCCAGGCCAAGCCCCAGCACGGCTGCCCAGCCCAGCGCGTCCATCGGCCAGACGGTCGTTTCCCACAGCAAATGCGCCCCTGCCGACAAGATCGCCGTCAGCAGGCAGAATACCGCGACCGATGCGGTCGGCGTGCTGCCAAGGCGGCGTGACAGGACGGAATAGCCCGACCAGGTCAGCGCGCACAGAAAGGCCAGCCCGAAGCCCGGAAGCGCCTCGGCCCCAAAGCCGGTTGCACCCCCCATCACGATGATCGCCGCCCCGGCAAACGACACCAATGCGCCGATGATATGCAGCGGCCGGAGCCGTTCGCCCGGCAGCAGACCCGAGAACAGCACGATCATCAAAGGCCAAAGATAGGCGATCAGTCCCGCCTCGGCCGCAGGCGCCATGCGCAATGCCGAGAAATAAAGCGCATGATACCCGAACAAGCCCAGTGTCCCGAACAGATAGACGCGCCACCCAACCTGCATCAGCACGCCAAAACTTCGGGCAAAGCCGATCCAGACCAGCCCGACCGCTCCGCCCACCGTGAAAGCCATTGCTGCCAGTTGAAAGGGTGGCACCGGGGCCGTGCCAACCGTGAACAACGCCAGAAGCGACCAAAGCAGAACGGCCCCGAACCCCACCGCCGTGGCTTTGCCCCGTGTCACGCCAAACCCCCGGCCGGAACCACTTTCATATCCGTGGGACAGGACGCGGTTTTGACCATTTCGGCGGAAATCCAATCGCGAAACGCGGCGATGTCGGGTCGGTCTTCCTGCCCCAATCGGCACAGAAACCGAAACTTGGCGGCTGTCCCCAAGGCAATCTTGAATGGTGCGACCAGACGACCATCAGAAAGGTATTTCACCACAAATGTGCGCCGCCCCAACGCCACACCCGCACCGGACAGCGCGGCATCAAGCGCATGATCGGACTGCGAGAAGCTGGCGGACACACGCGGTGCGCCGTCGACGCCTGCCGCCCGGAACCACGCTGCCCAGTCGCAAGGCGGGTCCAGAAAATCGTCGGAACTGTTGTGGATCAGCGGTGCATTCACCAGATCCTGCGGCGTGGAAAAGCGGCGGGCCATCTCAGGCAGCATAACCGGGGTCAGCCATTCCGGTTCAAGCGGCTGGGAATACAACCCCTCGTCATCGCCATACCCAAAGCGGATGGCGACGTCGACCTCGTCCCTGTTCAGGTCCATCATCCGCAAACCGGCGGTGACGCGCAGTTCGATGTCGGGATGGGCCTGCGAAAAGGCAAACATGCGCGGCGCCAGCCATTTGGCCGTGAAGGCGGGGCCAGCCGTCACCGTCAGAACATTGGTGTCAACGCTGCGCCGTGCCGCGCGCCAGGCCGCGGTCAGCGCCTCGAACCCTTCAGCCGCGCCGGGGGCCAGTATGCGACCAGCCTCGGTCAGTTCGACCGCACGATTCAGACGATTGAACAATGGTGCGCCGAAATGCTCCTCCAACGACTTGATCTGAAAAGACAGGGCGGCGGGGGTCACGTTCAACTCGGCCGCAGCGCGTTGGAACGACATATGGCGTGCAGCAGCATCAAAGGCGCGCAAGGCTGTCAGCGGAGGTAAGCGGTCTGTCATGCCAGTTAAATATCACTTGCATGAAAGCGCCAAAAGCCTCGTTTATCCTGTTTTTTTCAAATACTGAATATGTGGACGCACCAGAATTACTAACGAGGGGTCGCACCATGTCAGAAACCGCAACCCCTGATGCAAACCTGCGGTGTGCCTCTGCCCGCCCGCATGCATTGCGGGCCGTGTTCGTGCAAACCATGCTGCGACGGATGACCGGTTTCCTGCGGGCGTCCACGCCAAAAAGGAACGGGGCCAGCCTGTCAGGCCAGCCCCGTGACTGTGATTGCCCGGCGTGATCAGACGAAGAACTGTGCGCCGTTGGCCGAAATGGTGGAACCATTGATGAACTGCGCGTCATCCGATGCCAGGAAGGTCACGCAGCGCGCGATTTCTTCGGGTTCGCCAAGCCGACCGGCCGGGATGCCTGCGATGATAGATTCACGCACCTTTTCCGGCACCGCCATCACCATCTCGGTCGCGATATAGCCGGGGCAGATGGCGTTGGCCGTGATCCCGGCGCGCGCGCCTTCCTGCGCCAGCGACTTGACGATCCCAAGATCGCCTGCCTTGGTCGCGGCATAGTTTACCTGGCCGAACTGGCCCTTCTGACCGTTGATCGAGCTGATCACGATGATCCGGCCGAACTTGCGTTCGCGCATGCCGGGCCAGATGGGATGAACCGTGTTGAACACACCGGTCAGGTTGGTGTCGATCACTTCTTGCCACTGTTCGGGCGTCATCTTGTGGAACGGCGCGTCGCGGGTGATGCCCGCATTGGCCACCACAACGTCGATCGGTCCGACCTCGGCCTCGACCTTCGCCAGCCCTTCCTTCGAAGCCTCGTAGTCGCCGACATTCCACTTGTATGTCTTGATGCCGGTTTCTTCCGTAAAGGCCGCAGCCTTTTCATCATTGCCCGCATAAGTGGCAGCCACGTCGTAGCCTTCTGCTTTCAGGGCCTTGGAAATTGCCGCGCCAATGCCGCGCGACCCACCGGTGACCAATGCAACTCGAGCCATGTCGTCCTCCGTTATAGAATCTAGGTATGGAAACACTGTTACCTTTTACGCGAGAGCTGCGCAATATTATTGCGCAAACATTTTGCCGCAACGCAGATATATTTTTCTGCACGTCCACCATGGCATAGAAAAGGCGCCACGCGGGCGCCTTTTCCATCGTCTGGCAGAGTTTTACGGACGCTCAAGGCACATGGCCACACCCATGCCGCCGCCGATGCACAGGGTCGCCAGACCTTTCTTGGCATCGCGGCGCTTCATCTCGAACAACAGCGTGTTCAGGATACGGCAGCCAGAGGCGCCAATCGGGTGGCCGATGGCGATCGCGCCACCGTTCACGTTCACGATGGATGTATCCCAATCCATATCCTTGTTCACGGCGCAGGCCTGCGCGGCAAAGGCCTCGTTGGCTTCGACAAGATCAAGATCCTGCGCTTTCCAGCCGGCCTTCTCCAGCGCCTTGTTCGAGGCATGGATCGGCCCGACCCCCATGATCGACGGGTCCAGCCCGGCAGTGGCATACGAGGCGATACGCGCCAGCGGCTCCAGCCCGCGCTTTTCGGCTTCGTCCGCCGTCATCAACAGAACGGCAGCCGCCCCATCGTTGATGCCTGACGCGTTTGCTGCCGTGACCGACCCGTCTTTGGTGAAGGCGGGACGCAGTTTCTGCATCGCTTCCATCGTCGCGCCGTGGCGGATATATTCATCCTGATCAACGACATTTTCACCTTTGCGGGTCTTGACCGTGAAGGGGATGATTTCATCGGCGAACTTGCCCGCTTTCTGGGCCGCTTCCGCCTTGTTCTGCGACGCGACGGCAAACTCATCCTGCATGTCGCGGGTGATCTGCCATTGTTGGGCGACGTTCTCGGCGGTCTGTCCCATGTGGTACCCGTTGAAAGCATCCCACAGGCCGTCCTTGATCATCGAATCGATGAATTTCATGTCCCCCATTTTGTGCCCAGCGCGCAGATGCGCCACATGGGGGCTGAGCGACATGTTTTCCTGACCACCCGCAGCAACGATCGCGGCGTCGCCCAGCATCACGTGCTGCGCACCCAATGCAACGGTGCGCAAGCCCGATCCACAGACCTGGTTGATCCCCCAGGCCGACGCCTCCTTGGGGAGACCGGCGTTGATATGCGCCTGGCGTGCAGGGTTCTGCCCCTGGCCTGCCTGTAACACCTGCCCCAGGATGGTTTCACTGACCTCGGATTTGTCGATTCCGGCGCGGGCAACGATGGCCTCAAGCACCGCCGCGCCAAGATCATGGGCGGGCGTGTTGGCGAATGAGCCCGAGAAGCTGCCGACGGCAGTCCGCGCGGCGGATACGATTACTACGTTGGTCATGATGGGTCCTTTTCCTCCGAACTGACGGGTCTGGTCTGTTCGCCGCGGAGTAACCACGGTTTTCAAACCAAAAGCCGATGTTGGGCATATCCTGTGCTGCATTGCAGAGGAAATCAAGTCGCACTCACCGGTTGCGACAGTGACGGCCGGGATCACACCGCCGTCAGGCCAGCTTTTGCCAATAGGGATTAATGGTCGGCGCCCCGAAATAATACCCCTGCATGCAATCGACACCGATCGCGGCAAGATAGGCGGCGTCCAGATGGTTTTCGACGCTTTCCGCGACCGTGAACATATCGAAATGCCGGGCCAGCGACAGCATGGCTTCCGTCAGGATCTGGTTATCCGCATCCTGATGAATGCCGCGGATGAACTCACCGTCAATCTTCAGGATGTCGAAGTAGAAGTCCTTGAGATACCGGAAAGAAGTGAAGCCCGCGCCAAAATCATCCAGCGCGAAACTGATCCCTTTCTGTTGCAGTTCCGCCATGAACACCTGCACCAGATCGGGCATGGTGATCGCGGTGCGTTCCGTGATCTCAAGGATCAGGCGTTCGCCCACTGTCGGATTATCCTGCAATCCGCGATCCAGAACCTGTTTCCAGCCCGGATAGGCGATGGAACGGGCTGACATGTTGATCGCCAGCCGCAAACCGGGTTCTGCCGCCAGAACCTCAAGCCCTTTTTCCAGCGCCAGCGCGTCCAGAATGCGCCCGTTTTCGGTGTCTTCCACCGCGTCGATGAAACTTTTGGCGGGAATCACCCGCCCCGCGCTGTCATGCACCCGCAGCAAACCTTCGTAGAATGCCATCCGGTCGGGATTGGCGGTCTGCACCACCGGTTGATAGGCCAGCTTGACCTGCTTGTGGCGCAGCGCGTGATGCACAAGCTCCAACGCTTCGCTATCACGCAGTTCGACGGCGACAGAGAGCGGGTCGCTCGTCACCGCTGGCATCGGCGTATCGTCCCGTTTCAGGTTGTGCATCATTGAATCTCCGTCGCAGCGATGGGACAGTGATGCGGCACATATGCTAACAAGCTGTAAAATCTCGAACTTGCAGAAAATTTTAAGGAAAGATCGGACAGGAACCGCCATGACCCAACGCTGCACGTGGTGCGGAGACGATCCGCTGTATGTCGCTTATCATGACACGGAATGGGGCGTGCCGGAATATGATGGTCGCGCGCTGTGGGAAAAGCTGATCCTTGACGGGTTCCAGGCCGGGTTGAGCTGGATCACCATCCTGCGCAAGCGAGACGCTTTTCGCGAGGCATTTCAGGGGTTTGACCCTGCGGTGATCGCAGAATGGGGTGAAGACGATGTTGCCCGTTTGCTGGGCAATTCCGGCATCATTCGCCATCGCGGCAAGATCGAGGCGACCATTAGCAATGCCCGCGCCTATCTTGATCTTGGCGGCGCACGACCCTTCGCGGACTGGATTTGGGGATATGTGGATGGCAAGCCGCTGGTCAGCCAGCGGGCCAGTCTGCCGGACATTCCCGCCGCAACACCGTTGTCCACGCAGATCTCGAAAGACCTGAAAAAGGCCGGGTTCAAGTTCTGTGGCCCCACCATCGTTTATGCGTGGATGCAGGCCTGTGGGTTGGTCAACGACCACGTCACCGGGTGTTTCCGATTTGAACAGGTCGCTAGCGCAGTGCCACCAACAAGTCCCGGCTGGGAACGCCGGTAACCGGGACGCCACGCGCGGATTCATACGACCGGATCGCCGCGCGTCCCATTTCGCCGATCACACCATCGGGGCGACCGGCCTTGAAACCCAGCGCGTTCAGCCGTTTTTGCAGCTCCTGTCGTTCGGCGGTGGTCATGCCCCATGGCTCTCCGGGAAACCTGGCGCGAATCGGGGCGCCGCCTGCCAGCCGGTCTGACAGATGGCCGACACCGATCGCGTAGCTGTCGGCATAGTTATAGCTTTTCAGCACGTGGAAATTGTCGAAGATCATGAAGACGGGACCGGTGGGACCGGCCGGCAGGATCAGCGCGCCTGTCTCTGCCCCGCTCAGTTTTTGGCCCGAGGCATGGGTCACGCCAAGCTGCGCCCAATCGCGCAGCCGCTGGGTATAGACCCGCCCTGTGCGGGCCAGGTCAAACCCCTTTGGCAGTTGCACCTCATACGCCCATGGCTGGCCGTGTTGCCACCCTTTGGCGCGCAGATATGCCGCGGTCGAGGCCAGCGCATCCGTCGGATCGTCAGCCCAGATGTCGCGCCGCCCATCGCGGTTGAAATCGACCGCATATCGCAGATACGAGGTCGGCATGAACTGCGTATGCCCCATGGCACCAGCATAAGAGCCGGTCATCCGGCCAGGCGTTGTGTCGCCCGCGGCCAGGATCTGCAACGCGGCCAGAAGCTCGTTTTCAAACAGCGCACGGCGTCGGCCTTCGAATGCCAGGGACGCCAGCGTCGACAACACGGGGGCCGACCCGCGCACCGCGCCAAAGCTGCTTTCCATCCCCCAGATCGCGACGATCACTTCGCGCGCCACGCCGTATTCCTGTTCAATGCGGCCCAGTAGCGTCGGATAGCGCGCCATCACGACCTGCCCGGCCTTGATCCGCTGCGGGGACGCCGCCGAGGCGATGTAGTCGCCCAGCGATCGCGATGTTTCAGCCGGAGCCTGATCCGAGGCGACGACTTTGGGCAGGAAACGCGCATCATCGAGTGCCCGCAGCACGTCGGCGGGAAGTCCGGTCGCCGCCGCGCGTGCCCGAAAATCCGCGCGCCACGCATCGAACCCCGCATTTGCCAGCGCGGCCTTGGGCATAATGCTGGCAGCCAGAAGCAGCCCCGCTGCTTGCCGCCGAGAATACAAACCTGTGTGCATGTCTTTCGACACCCCTGTCATCGCAGCCTCATCCGCGCGGCCTCGCACCGCGTCGGAGGCGCACAATACGCCTGTTTCAGCGCCAAACAAAGCGCGCCGATCCGGATCGGCAATCCTGTGCTGACCCTGCGGAAGCCGCACCCGCCCAGAGCCGGGCCGCCCGTCAATCTGCGCTGCCCAATTGCGCCTTTGGCCCGCGCCGCGTATAGCAAGCAAAACAAGACCCAAGTCCTGAAAGGCCGACCATGAGTGACGACAGCAAATCCGCCAATGCCATGTGGGGTGGCCGCTTTTCCGCAGGCCCCGACGCGATCATGGAGGCGATCAATGCCTCGATCGGGTATGACCAGCGCATGGCACGGCAGGATATTGACGGCTCGCGCGCCCACGCCGCCATGTTGGCGGCGGTCGGGGTCATCACCGATCAGGATGCCGAAGCGATCCACGAAGGTCTGTCGCAGGTTCTGGCCGAGATCGAAGGCGGGACGTTCGCCTTCTCGACCGCGCTGGAAGACATCCACATGAATGTCGAGGCCCGGTTGAAAGAAATCGTTGGTGAACCGGCGGGGCGTCTGCACACGGCCCGGTCACGCAACGATCAGGTGGCTACCGATTTCAAGCTTTGGGTGCGGGACCAGATGGACGCGGCGATCGACGGGCTTGAAGCGTTGATCCGCGCCCTTCTGGAACAGGCCGAAGCGGGGGCTGACTGGGTCATGCCCGGCTTCACTCACCTGCAAACTGCGCAGCCGGTCACATGGGGCCACCACATGATGGCCTATGTCGAGATGTTTGGCCGCGACATGTCCCGTTTCCGTGACGCGCGCGCGCGGATGAACGAATGCCCCCTGGGGTCGGCGGCCCTTGCTGGGACATCCTTTCCCATCGACCGCCACATGACAGCCGAAGCTCTTGGATTTGACCGCCCCACCGCCAATTCGCTGGACGCCGTGGCCGACCGCGATTTTGCGCTAGAGTTCCTGTCCTCGGCCACAATCTGCGCCATGCACCTGTCGCGCTTTGCCGAAGAACTGGTGATCTGGTCCTCGGCCCAGTTCCGGTTCGTCCGTATGTCGGACAGATGGTCGACGGGATCGTCCATCATGCCGCAGAAACGCAACCCTGACGCCGCCGAACTGATCCGCGCCAAGATCGGCCGGATCATGGGGGCGAATATCGGCCTGATGACCGTGATGAAGGGGCTGCCTCTGGCCTATTCCAAGGACATGCAGGAAGACAAGGAACAGGTTTTCGACGCCGCCGACAACCTGATGCTGGCGCTGGCCGCAATGACCGGGATGGTGTCGGACATGGTGGCGAATACCGAGGCGCTGGAAGTCGCCGCATCATCGGGTTTCTCGACCGCGACCGACCTGGCCGATTGGCTGGTGCGTGCGCTGAACATGCCGTTCCGCGATGCCCACCACGTGACCGGATCGCTTGTTGCCATGGCCGAGGATCGCGGCTGCGACCTGCCCGACCTGACGCTGGCCGACATGCAGTCGGTCCATGCGGCGATCACGGACGAGGTGTTCGGCGTGCTTGGCGTGCACAACTCGGTCGCCAGCCGCACCTCTTACGGCGGCACCGCCCCGTCCGAGGTGCGAAAGCAAGTGGCTCGCTGGAAGGAGCAACTGTCATGATCCGTCTCACCCTGATGCTTGCCCTTCTGGGCCTTGCCGCCTGCGGCGCCGATGGCGAACCCATCCGCCCCGGCAGCCCGGAAGACATCGCAGAACAACAAGCCCGCCAATAGGCGCACCTGCCCGAAAGGCCCGCCCATGGATCATTTCCTTTACCGCGACGGCATTCTGCACGCCGAAGACGTGGCCATCCCCGAGATCGCCGCGAAGGTCGGCACGCCCTTCTATGTCTATTCCGCCGCCACCCTGAAACGGCATATCGGCCTGTTCACCGAAGCACTGGACTGGGCCGATCACCTTGTCTGTTTCGCGGTGAAATCCAATTCGAACCTTGCCGTTCTGAAACTGCTGGGGGATCTGGGCGCGGGGATGGACGTGGTGTCGGGCGGGGAATACCGCCGTGCGCGTGCCGCCGGGGTGCCGGGCGACCGGATCGTCTTTTCCGGCGTCGGCAAGACACGCGATGAAATGCGGTTGGCGCTGTCGGAAGGCATCCGACAGTTCAATCTGGAAAGCGAACCCGAGATGCGGGTACTGTCCGAAGTCGCGACCGAGATGGGTACCGTGGCCCCCGTCACTGTGCGCGTGAACCCGGATGTGGATGCGAAAACACACGCCAAGATCTCGACCGGAAAGTCCGAAAACAAGTTCGGCATCCCCATCGCCCGCGCCCGCGACGTTTACGCCGAAATTGCCACCCTGCCCGGCCTGAAAGCGGTCGGCATCGACGTGCATATCGGCAGCCAATTGACCGAGTTGGAACCGTTCCGTCAGGCCTATCAAAAGGTCGCGGAGCTGACCGAGATCCTGCGCGCCGACGGGCATGACATCACCCGTCTTGATCTGGGCGGCGGGCTGGGCATTCCCTATGAACGGTCAAACTCCGCCCCGCCCCTGCCCATCGAATACGGGCAGATGGTACGCGAAACAGTCGGGCATCTGGGTTGCCAGATCGAGATCGAGCCGGGGCGGCTGGTCTCGGGCAATGCAGGTTTGATGGTTACCTCGGTCATCTATGTGAAAGAGGGCGACGGGCAGGATTTCCTGATCGTGGATGCCGCAATGAACGACCTCGTGCGCCCGGCCATGTATGAAGCCCATCACGACATCGTGCCGGTGGTCGAACCCTCGCCGGGGCAGGACAAGGCACAATACGATATTGTCGGCCCGATCTGCGAAACGGGCGACACATTTGCCAAGCGCCGTGATCTGGACCGATTGCAAGCCGACGACCTGATTGCCTTCCGCTCGGCCGGGGCCTATGGCGCGGTGATGGCGTCGGAATACAATTCCCGCCCCCTGATCCCCGAAGTTCTGGTGATGGGCGATCAATATGCCGTCATCCGCGCCCGTCCCACCTATGAAGAGATGCTGGGACGCGATACCATCCCTGCATGGTTGTGAACCTCACGCGGGTCCGATGACCCGCCCGATCCTTCCACACGAGGTGCAGACGCACCTGAAATGGCCCTTGCGTTTGACTGGGGCGGGGATGGTTTTGGAACGCCTCTGGCGCGCGTTCTGGCCACTGGCGACCATAGTTCTGACGGCCTTCGCGGTCTGGAGCTTCTGGACCATCGGTCCGTCACCCATCGCGACGGGTCTGTTGGCACTGGGCGTCTTTGCCGCTTTGGCTGCGCTGATCTGGGGCGCGCGCAATTTCGCCTGGCCCAGCCGCGCCGAACAACTGGCGCAACTGGACAACAGCCTGCCCGGCCACCCGATTGCCGCCCTGATGGATGATCAGGCCACGGGGCGCGACGACATGGCGTCGCGCAGCTTGTGGCAGGCGCATCTGACAAGAATGGCCCAACGCCTGAAGGGCGTTCGCCCTGTATCTCCCGACCTGCGCGTGGCCCGCAGCGACCCCTATGCGCTGCGCCTGATCGCCGCGACCGGCGCGACGCTGGCCATCGGCTTCACCCCTTGGCTGGACCGCCTCAGCAGCCCCGGTGCAACCGGCGCGGACGCTGGCGCCCCACCTGTTGCCAGCGCCAGTTGGGAAGGCTGGATCGAGCCGCCCGGCTATACCGGACGCCCCAGCCTCTATCTGGCCGACCAGCCGCCCGGCCCGCTGGCCGTGCCGCAAGGCAGTCGCCTGACGCTGCGGCTTTATGGTGATCTGGATACGTTGGGTGTGACAGCGGACCTGTCCGACACGCCGATCACCGGGCCTGCGCAGCAAAGCTACCTGCTCGTAATTACCAAAAGCGGGCCGCTGGACATCGAAGGTCCGGGTGCCGCGCGCTGGCAAATCACCGCGATTGGCGACACGCCGCCGACCGTGACCACCGAGGGCGAGTTGACCCGCCGCCTTGCCGGCGATTTCTCGCTGCCCTTCACAGCGACGGACGACTATGCCGTCACCCGCGGCCACGCCGCCGCTACGCTGGGACTGGATCGCATCGACCGTCGCCATGGCCTTGCCACCGCGCCCGAGGACCGCCCGCCGCTGGTCGTCGACCTGCCCCTTCCCTATCGTGGTTCGCGGACCCAGATCGACGGGGTGCTAGAGGAAAACCTGATCGAACATCCATGGGCCGGGCTGCCCGTCGACCTGACCCTGAAGGTCGAAGACGGGGCCGAGCAAACCGGCACCACGCCGCCCATGAACATCATCCTTCCCGCCCGCCGTTTCCTGCATCCGGTCGCCAAGGCGCTGATCGAACAGCGCCGCGACCTTCTCTGGTCCCGCGACAATGGCCGACGGGTGGCGCAGATCACCCGCGCCGTCTTGAACCGGCCTGACGATCTGGACTTGCCCGAAGGGATATACCTGCGCCTGCGCAGCGCGATCCGGCGGCTTGAGGCAGGTCTGGCCTTTTCGGACACGCAAGCGGGCCTGCCGGAAGACCTGCGTAACGAAGTGGCCGCTGTGTTCTGGGAAGTCGCCGTTGAATTGGACGATGGCCGTCTGGCCGATGCCCTGGCCCGGATGCAGCAGGCACAGGACCGGCTGGAACAGGCCATGCGCGACGGCGCCAGCGAAGAGGAACTGGCCGAACTGATGGACGAAATGCGCGAGGCGATGCGCGATTATCTGGAACAACTGGCCGAGAACCAGCAAAACGGCCCGCAATCCGATCAGCCCCCGCCCGAAAACGGCGTCGAGATGAGCATGGCCGATCTTGAGGACATGATGGAACGCATCGAGGAATTGATGCGCCAGGGGCGCGAGGATGAAGCGATGCAGATGCTCGACCAGTTGCGCCAGATGATGGAAAACATGCAGATGGCCCAGACCGGCCCGTCGAACCAGCCCGGCCAAAGTGCCCGCGAAGGGTTGCAGGAAACATTGCGCGAGCAACAGGGCTTGTCGGATCAGGCGTTCCGTGACCTGCAGGAACAAGGTCAGGGATCACAGGCGGGCGAGTCGGAAGGAAATGAAGGCCGCGATGGCGGGCAAGGGCGCGGTCAAAGTCACAATGGCGCAGATGGACAGCAGGGGCAGGACGGCCAGGGCGCCGGCCCCGAACAGGGCGGCGGTCGCGAAGGCAGCGATCTGGCGAAACGGCAAAGCGACTTGCAGCGGCAGTTGGAGGCCCAGCGCCGCAACCTGCCCGGTGCCGGTGACGAGGCCGGACAAGCCGCCCGGGACGCGCTGGATGACGCTGGACGCGCGATGGGCGACGCCGCCGAGGCATTGGAACAGGGCGATCTGCCCGAGGCGCTGGACCGACAAGCCGACGCCATGGAGGCCTTGCGTGAAGGGATGCGCCAGTTCGACGAAGCGATGGCGAATCAGCAGGCCCAGCGTCAGGGTGAACAAGGCAGCAATCCCGGCGAAGGCCGCCGGTCCAGCCAGCGTGACCCGCTGGGCCGCAGCCCGGACGGCAACAACGGGGCCACCGCCACCGACAGCCCACTTGAGGACGGGGAAGACGTCTATCGCCGCGCACAGGAGTTGATGGAGGAATTGCGCCGCCGGTCAGGCGAAGGCGACCGCCCGGATCTGGAGCGCGACTATCTGAAACGTCTTTTGGATCAGTTCTGATCCGCGCAGCCTACAACCGCTTGCGCGCCGCAAGAGCGGCCGAAATCGTGCCTTCGTCCAGATAGTCCAACTCGCCCCCGATGGGCACACCTTGCGCCAGCGATGACACGTCGCAGCGGCCTTCCAGCTCTTCAGCGATATAATGCGCTGTGGTCTGACCATCGACGGTGGCGTTCAAGGCAAGGATCACCTCAGTGATGCCCTCGTCCCGCACGCGCTGCACCAGGCGGGGAATGCCAAGGTCATCCGGGCCAACAGCGTCCAGCGCCGACAAGGTGCCGCCCAATACGTGGTATCGCCCCTTGAACCGGCCCGCGCGTTCCATCGCCCACAGGTCGGCCACATCCTCGACCACGCAAATCTCGCCAATCGCGCGTTTCTCGGACATGCAGATGTCGCAGCGATCCGCGGTCGAGACATTGCCGCAAACCACGCATTCCCGCGCCGTTTCCGCCACCGCCTGCATCGCGTCCGCCAAAGGCGTCAGCACAAGCGCCCGCTTGCGGATCAGATACAGCACCGCGCGCCGGGCCGACCGTGGCCCCAACCCCGGCAGCTTCGCCATCAGGTCAATCAGGGCCTCGATATCACGCGGGGCTTCCGACATGCGCCTGCCTGCCCTAGAAGGGCAGGTTCATGTCCTTGGGCAGACCAAGCTCTTCAGTCAGTCGCGACATCTCGCTTTCGCTACGTTCCTGCGCCTTGGATTGTGCGTCCTTGATCGCGGCCAGGATCAGATCCTCGACCACTTCCTTTTCGTCCGGATTGAAGATCGAGGGGTCGATATCCAGCCCCGTCAGCACACCCTTGGCGGTGGCCGTCGCCCTGACCAGACCCGCGCCGCTTTCCCCCACAACGGTCATTGTGGACAGACTTTCCTGCAGATCCGCCATCTTGGTCTGCATCTCTTGCGCGGCTTTCATCATCTTGGCCATGTCGCCAAGACCACCCAATCCCTTCAGCATCTCATGCTCCTTAAAAATCTCGTGGTTCCGTCTTAAATACGGTCCGCAGGTGGGGCTTACAAGGCACGGCTGAACCAGACAAGCTCCGCGATCGACTTGAACTGCGAAACCCCCATCGACCTGCGTTGGTTGCGCGCTTTGGACCCAGGCGCATCAAGCCGCTTGACGACATCGTCGCGAGAGGCTTCCCAGATCTCAAAGACATCATAGTTTCCATGCATTAGCACAAGCCGGACGGCGTCAAACTCCTGATCCGTGTTTATTTTCGACACCCTGCCCCAGGACGTCCCGTCCTTCTTCCATCGTCCCTTGATCTGGATTTTCTCTTTTCTGTCTTTTCTTGTGCGATACGCGTCGAAACCGGCGGTGCGCGCCTCGGCAAGATCCAGACCAAGCAGCCTCGCTGCTTCCATTTCGGCAATCTCGCCCGTGACACCCAGCGGCTTGCCGGTCAGGTGATAATACTCAACGGCAAGGGATTTGACCTCTTCCAGTATCGCAATCTCGGAACGTGTCGGTGTCTGCATTATTCTTCTTCGAACGGATCCCATTCATCCTCGACCTCGGGCAACGCCTCGGCTGCGGCCACATCCGCGATGTCGTCGGCGGTGCGAATCTCAGTGATCCGTGCTTTCGGAAACTGCGCGATCACCGCCTGCACCAGCGGGTGCGCTGCGGCTTCCTCTTCCAGTGCGCGCTTTTCACCATCCCGGGTTTCTGTGATGGTCGCAGCCTCGCACCCGTTGACCAGTGTCACGCCCCAGCGCACCCCGGTCCAAACCTGCAACCGCTGGGCCAGGCGGGCGGCCAGATCGGATCGCGCCTCTTCGCTTGGCGTGAACTCGATCCGCCCCGGCGCATAGGCCGCCAGACGCACACCGCCTTCCACCTCGACCAACAACTGCACGTCGCGGTTGGCCCGGATCAACTCGATCACATCCTCAAACCTTGCATACCGCGCCAAGGCGTTTTCGGGCTGCTGCGACACGGCCAAAGCGGTCGCGCCTGATCCGGACGACCCCGCACCCGTCCCTCCCGGACTGCCCGACAACCGGGGGGCAGCAGAGCCCTGCCCCATCGGCGCCCCGTCGCCTGATGGCGCAGGCGCACCCCCCGACGGCCCCGCTGGCGGCACAGGCTGATCTTTCAGCTTGCGCACCAGTTCTTCCGGCGTCGGCAGATCGGCCACATGAGTCAGCCGAATGATCGCCATTTCGGCCGCCATCATCGCGTTGGGCGCGGCAGAGACCTCTTCGATCGCTTTCAGAAGCATCTGCCACATCCGCGACAGAACCCGCATCGGCAAGGCGTCGGCCATGGTCTGGCCCCGACGACGTTCGTCCAGGGATATGGTGGGATCTTCCACCGCCTCAGGGGTGATCTTGATCACACTGACCCAATGCGACACCTCGGCCAGATCACGCAGGACGGCCATCGGGTCGGCCCCGTCAGCATATTGCCCGCCAAGTTCGACCAGCGCACCCGCTGCATCCCCCTTCACGATGAAATCCATCAGGTCCAGAACCCGGCCCCGATCCGCCAGACCCAGCATGGCGCGCACTTGATCGGCGGTGGTTTCTCCGGCGCCATGGCTGATCGCCTGATCCAACAGAGACTGCGCATCGCGCGCCGATCCCTCAGCCGCCCGCGTGATCAGGGCCAGCGCATCATCGGCAATGGCCGCCCCCTCGGCATCGGCAATCCGGCGCAACATGGCCAGCATGTCCTCGGGCTCGATCCGGCGCAGGTCAAACCGCTGACACCGGCTCAGCACCGTCACCGGTACCTTGCGGATTTCGGTCGTGGCAAAGATGAATTTCACATGCGCCGGGGGTTCTTCCAGCGTCTTCAGAAGCGCGTTGAACGCGTTCTTCGACAGCATGTGAACCTCGTCGATGATATAGATCTTATACCGCGCCGACGCCGCCCGGTAATGCACGCTGTCGATGATTTCGCGGATATCATCCACCCCGGTGCGCGAGGCCGCATCCATCTCCATCACGTCGACATGGCGTCCTTCGGCAATCGCCACGCAATGTTCGCACTGGCCGCAAGGCTCGACCGTCGGGCCACCCTGCCCGTCCGGCCCAACACAGTTCATCCCCTTGGCGATGATCCGGGCCGTGGTCGTCTTGCCCACGCCACGAATGCCCGTCATCACGAAAGCCTGAGCGATCCGGTCCGCCTCGAACGCATTTTTCAGCGTGCGCACCATTGCCTCTTGCCCAACAAGATCGGCGAAGGTTTCAGGGCGGTATTTGCGGGCCAGAACCTGATAGGGCTTTGCCTTTGGCGTATCTGAGGAAGCTGCGTCTGACATATGACCCTTCGGTGCCGGATTCGGTTCCGGGCCAGATTAGGCCGGGCATCACACGGCGTCCACCGAACTCTGATTGGATCGACCCTGCCCACATGATAAACGCCAATTATGCCGAACAATTTCACCATCTCAGACCTCGCCCTGGGACACGGGTATCTGGGCGTTTGTCCACTTCCAGGACGTTGGGGCAGCTATTCAGAAGACCTCGGGGTGATCCGGGACTGGCACCCATCGCTCGTCCTGTCCCTGACAACCGCTGCAGAAATGGCTGCATATGGCGCATCCAGCCTGCCGGCTGATCTGACCAAGGCCAGCATCGCGTGGCACCACCTGCCCATCCCCGATTTCGGCACCCCGAAGGCGGAAACCCGCGAGACATGGACCAATGCCTCACGCTTCGCTCATGCCAGCCTGGCCTCGGGCGGCAAAGTGCTGGCCCATTGCAAGGGCGGATGCGGACGATCAGGCATGATCCTTCTGCGCCTGATGGTCGAGCATGGCGAACCACCGGACACCGCCCTGTCACGCCTGCGCCGCACGCGCCCCTGCGCCGTCGAAACGGACGCGCAAATGCTCTGGGCCACCCGGGCAGGGCGCTGATCCCACCCATATCCGGGCTTCTTCTGGCCAAAAATATCCTGGGGTGAATGCGCGCACGCGCAGAGGGGCAAGGCCCCTCCGCCCAAGACCCGCTACCGCCCCTTGCGTTTGCCAGACCCTTTCACAACGCCTTTCACCATTTTCGAGAATTTCCGCTCCCGCGCCCGGCTTTCCGCGATGGTCTCGGTGTTCTTGGCCTCGCCTGACCGCAGCTTTCGCCAGCGTTGCAACCGCTCCGGGTCCAACTCTCCATCCTCGATGGCCGCGCGCACGGCGCATCCCGGCTCGGTGTCGTGGGCACAATCAGAGAATTTGCACCGGGCTTCCAGCTCGGCCAGGTCATCGAACACACTGTCGATCCCTTCACGCGTATCCAGCAAACGCAGGGCGCGCATCCCCGGCATGTCGATGATCCAGCCACCGTTCCGCATGGGATGCATACTGCGCGCGGTGGTCACGTGCCGGCCTTTGGCGTCGTCTTCGCGGATGCCACCGGTGGCGGCATCCCCCCCGGTCAACGCGTTGGTCAGCGTGGTTTTCCCTACACCGGATGACCCGATGAAGGCCGCGGTCTGCGGCGGTTTGCACCAGGCCGCGACGGCCTCGGCGGCTGACGCCTCACGGGCATTCACCGTCAGGATGGTCAGCATCGGGTCCAGCGCCTGTGCCTCGGCCTCGAACGCGCGGGCATCGTCGCACAGATCGGCCTTGGTCAGGACCAACACGGGATAGCACCCGGCCTCATGAGCCAGCGCCAGAAACCGTTCGATCCGGGCAATGTTGAAATCCTCGTTGCACGAGGTCACGATGAATAACGTGTCGACATTCGACGCGATCAACTGCGTCTGTGCATCGGTCCCCGCCGCGCGCCGTTGCAGCAGAGATTTCCGCTCCAGCACCTGCTGGATCCGCATTTCTGGGTCAACCAGCACCCAGTCTCCCACCGCCAGCTCTCCTGCCGCCAGTCTGGGCGAGGTCAGCGTCGCCTCGCCCGCCTCGCCCAGTGCGGTCATGCGGCTGCGGTGAATTTCGGTAATCCGGTAAGGGGTCAGCTCCGGCGCGGCCTCGCGCTGGGTCTGAAAGAAGGACGACCATCCAAGGTCCGTCAATTGATATGTCATTGGTTTGCCTGTTTCAGCATGGCGTTTCACCCCGCGCGCAAAAGCGGCTTGGGATGTGCGTGCTCAGGCAGAAAGGGGATATACCCGCTTAGCAAATTCCTGCCCGAAGGGGGGTGGTGGCAATCATGATATCCCTCCGTTCATTCGCCCGCGCCTTCGATGGTCGGGACCGGGTGTTTCGCTTTGGCAAAACTTCGTTTCGCCAGTCGGAGTTTCAATTGCGTTGTAATTGAAACTGGGTGAGAGGCTGAACACGACCCAAGCGGGGCTCGTTGTGGCTGCTTCCTTCCGGACCTGACCAGATTGGCGAGGCGCCTGCCCGCGCCAACCTCTCGCCCTTCATATATGAGGCCGCCTTGTCCGATGCAAGCCTCAGAGTTCCATCTCGTAATGTGCAAAGCCACCTGCATCGTGGGTTTGCACATTGCGGATCGGCAACCACGGGTATCGCACGGTTGCATGGCGGGCATCGGGCGACGACTTGAACCGGACGCTGGCGCCCGCAACCTCGCAAAACCGCCAGATCGGATCCTGCGGAATACGGACCAGCCCGACCCGCTGCACATGTGCTTTCAGCACATCCCGGATCGGCAAGGGCGGCATGGGCACGCGGCGATCTTCCGGCGCTTCGGGAAATCCGCCACCACCGCAGGCGCGAAAATCGCTGGTGGCCAGCAGAAACTCATCTTTGTCGCGCACCCGGCGTCCCTGGTGGCGCAGATCGACGATCCGACCGCCGCTCAGCCCCAAGGGTGCCCCCTCTGGCGTGAAGCGCGCCGGTTGGCGCAGGTCGATCCGATAGGTCAGACCAAGCACGCTTTCCAGCAGATAGCCGGGTGTTCCGTCATCTTTCAGCCACACGGCCCGTTCCCCCGGCAACACCTGGTTGAACAGGCTGGCCGACCGCTCCAGCCAATGCCGCAGATACGCGCCGGTCGCCCGGACCAGCATCAGTTCGTTCGGAAACACATAGAGGTCGGACAAGCTTCGCAGGGTCATCCGCCCCGCGCGCACGCACGAATAGTATTGCGGCCCCGCCAGCCCGCCGGATTTGAAGGGCGCGCTTGATGCCAGAACGGGCAAATCGCTGCCCAACCTGTCGGCTTGCAGCTGTCGCGCATGGGCCAGCATCGCCTCTTGCACAAGCCGTGTGGCGCAATCGCCGCCGACAAGCGCGAAATAATTGTCCAGATCCGTGGTGCAGCGGGCAATCGGGGTGCGCATATGGTTTAACGTGCTTTCATGCAGGTGCTGAACCCAGTTTGGAAACGGCCGCACTGTGCCAGACGCGGTGCCAGCGGCCTTTGCCCCCGCAACCTTGCGCAACGCGGCGTGTCCCGCGGCCACTGTCCAACCACGGACATCCCGCGTCAGATCAAGGTCGATCACCCCAAGATGCGACCCCCAGAACCCCGGCACGATGGTCGGCACATGGTTCAACCGGTCACACAGCCCGTCTGGCCGCAAATCTGGCGCATCGGGGTCTGGAAACACCTGATGGGAATGCCCCCCGACGATGGCGTCGATCCCGGCAACACGCGACAGGGGGCGCAAGGCGTTCTCCATCCCGTCGCGATGAACGTCATCCCCTAGCCCGGAATGCGCCAGCGCCACGATAATATCCGCCCCCCGCGCTTTCAGATAAGGCACGAAACAGCGCGCTGTCTGGATGATGTCACGGGTCTGCGGCGCGGTTCCCGAGTTGTGACCAAGCTTCAACGATCCGGGTGGCAGGAACCCAATCACACCGATGCGGATATCACGCATGACGCCATCTGCGTCGGAAATCCGGCGGTTCAGCAGGGCGAAAGGCGGGACCAGCGTGGCATCCTGCAAGGGCGTTGCGGCCCGGCGCAGGATGGTATTGGCCGAGACAATGGGAAACCCGGCCTGTTCGATGGCATCGAACAACACCGCCACGCCCCGGTCAAAATCATGGTTGCCCAAGGTCGCCGCATCATATCCAAGATGTTCCATCGCCGCGATCATCGGATGCACCACGGGGGCATCCGCCCCGCTCGCGGCGCGATATTGCTCGACCACCAGATCGCCCATTGCCGTGCCGTGCAGAAAATCCCCGTTGTCCAACAGAATGGTGTTCGGTTCTTCCGCCCGCGCCTGTGCAATCAGATCTGCGGTGTTGGTCAGCCCCCAGCCCTCCACGGGTCGGTCTGCCAGATAGTCATAGGGTAGAATGTGCATGTGCAGGTCCGTGGTTGCGAGAATACGCAACCGGGCGCGCACCGGAACGACCCGTTCGACGCACTGTTCGACACGCGTCAATGCCAATGTTCCTTTTGCCTGCTCAAGTTCGGCCCTTCTGGATTCTCGCTTCAAGCATTGAAAAACATTCTTGGGTGTTTTGAAAGATGCTTTACGCAACTTTAACGTGCCTTTCTGTCTGCCAGCGAAACCGCTTGGTCGGATCGCCCTGTTTTGCCCATGTTATATGCGACTACGTCCTGCTAGCTTGTCCGAAACGCAACGGGACCGCATCAGAGGTGAGCATGAAAATTGCCGAACAAGTGACCTTCGGCACCGGGCGTCTGGACCGCGCCACCGAGCTGCGCAATGACGCCGCAGAGCTTGCGCGGATGGCCCGCAACGCGCGTGTCCTACCGCTCTGGCGCGGCAAGCCGCTGATCGACCAGGGACCGGATCACAGGTTTGCGCTGGCCTTCCTGACCTTGGATCACCCTATACTGGCGGCACGCCAGAAGGGGCTGGTCTTTCTGGGTCGCGATCCGCAGGGCCCGCTGTTCGCGCTGGATGTCTCGGACTGGGAGGCCGAGGGCGACGCCCTCGATCCCACCGTTTTTTTCGATCAGACTTGGCAGCGGTTTCCAGACACCGCCGACACAAGCGGATTTGGCGAATTGCGCGGCGTCATGGCGCACCTGACCCCGCTTGAGGCCGAGATCGCCGCCACCGCCCGCAGCATCCTGGAATGGCACCGCATTCATGGATTCTGCGCCAATTGCGGGGCGAAAAGCACCCCCGTGCAAGCAGGCTGGCAACGCGATTGCCCGGACTGCGCGCGGCCCCATTTTCCGCGCACCGATCCGGTTGTCATCATGCTGATCACCCATGGCAACACCGTCCTGATCGGGCGCAATGCCTTGTGGCCCAGGGGAATGTTCTCGCTGCTGGCCGGGTTCATGGAGCCGGGCGAGACGATCGAAGCCGCCACCCGCCGCGAGGTGTTTGAAGAAACCGGCGTGCGTGTCGGTGCGGTCGACTATCTGGCCTCGCAGCCCTGGCCCTATCCGTCATCGCTGATGATCGGCACCCGGGGGATGGCCACCACCACGCAGATCTCGATCGACCCTGACGAGCTGGAACAGGCACGCTGGGTCACGCGCGAGGATATGCTTGAGGTGTTCGCCGGCCAAAACCCTGATATGATGCCGGCCAGAAAAGGCTCCATTGCCCATTTTCTGCTGACAAACTGGCTTGCAGACCGGCTGGATTAAGACCAAAACCGATGCAGGATCGTCCGAAACCAATGAGACCCGCATGAAGTTCAAGACCCGCGAAGACATCGAGGCCACGTTGGAGCAGGTGTTCGAAGCCGTGTCGGATTTCGACAGTATGGAACGTGCCGCCCTGCGCCGCGGGGCCGAGGTGACGCGCACCGACACCCTGACGGCACCGAGGCAGGGTATGACCTGGCACGCCGCTTTTCCGTATCGCAACCGCATTCGAACGGCGGATATGCTGCTGAAAACATATGAGGCACCGCACCAGATCGAGCTGTTCTCGAAAATCTCGGGGATCGAGGCCACGGTCGAGGTCGAACTTTTGTCGCTGTCACGCAACCGCACCCGTATGATCATGAGCATCGACATGCGGCCCAGAACCATTCCGGCGCGGCTGCTGTTGCAGTCCATGAAACTGGCGCGTGCCTCGCTGGTAAAACGCTATCGCAAGCGGGTGGCAAAATACGCCATGTCGATCGAAAACCGGTACCGGACCACTGCCCACCCTATTCGCTGACCCGCGACCCGGGGTCAGACAGGCTCGGAATCAGTCCCGGGCAGGATCGCGGGGATAGACGCCCAGAATGTCCAGCGACGAGGTGAAATAGGCCAACTCCTCCAGCGCAAGCTGCACCGGGCGGTCGTCCGGGTGGCCCTCGATATCGGCGTAAAAGCGTGTCGCGGTGAAGGATCCGTCCACCATATAGCTTTCCAGCTTGGTCATGTTCACGCCATTGGTCGCAAACCCGCCCATCGCCTTATAAAGCGCCGCAGGGATGTTGCGCACTTCGAACACAAAGGTTGTCATCATGCCATGGTCGCCACGCCGCCTGTGATCGGCTTCACGCCCCATGATCACAAAGCGTGTCGTGTTGTGGCCATGGTCTTCCACATCTTCGGCCAGCACATCCAGCCCGTAGATTTCGGCAGCCAGGGCCGAGGCAAGAACGCCCTCGCCTTCAGCCTTTGTCCGGGCGAGCTTCGCCGCCGCCCCCGCGCTGTCAGCCGCAGAAACCCCGCGTATGCCGTGGCTTTTCAGGAACGCCGCCGATTGTGGGATCAGCACCAAATGGGCGCGCACGGTCTTGATGTCGTCCACCTTCGCCCCGGGCAAACCAAGCAAGCTGATGCGCACGCGCACGAAAGCCTCGTCCAGGATGTGCAACCCGCTTTCGGGCAGCAGGCGGTGAATGTCGGCAACCCGGCCATAGGTGGTGTTTTCAATCGGCAGCATCGCCTGATCGGCTGTCCCGCCGCGCACCGCTGCGATCACCTCTTCAAAGGATTCGCAGGGCATCGGGTCCAGGTCAGGGCGAGCGGCCAGGCAGGCCTCGTGCGAATAAGCGCCGGGTTCCCCCTGAAAGGCGATACGGCTGGTCATTTCGCGGCCCCCTTCTGCCGGTTAGCGTTAAAGTGCAACACATCGCGCCTCATATCGCTTGAAACATGGCAATGGAAGCGGCTAGAAGGCTTTTGACTTTGGATGAGACGGAACGCGACATGTTCGACACAATGACAATGACGAAAGCCGGGGCCGCTGTAATCGGTGCCCTCCTGTTCTTCCTGCTGGGCTCCTGGGCGGCAGACAGTCTGTATTCGACCGAGGCCGGTGGCCACGGTGGCGAAGACGGTCACACCCAGACCGGCTATGTGATCGCAACCGAAACGGATGGCGGCGAAGCCGAGGAAGAGGAAGAGGCCGTGCCCTTTGCCGATCTGCTGGCCGCTGCCGATCCGGCCAAGGGTGAAAAGGTCTGGGGCAAATGCCGCGCCTGTCACAAGCTGGAAGATGGCGCCAACGGCACCGGACCGCACCTGTATGGCATCGTTGATCGTGAGATCGCGAATGTCGCCGACTTCAACTATTCCGACGCTTTGGCCGGTCTTGACGGAAGCTGGACGGCTGACGAGCTGAACGAATGGCTGGCCAACCCGAAAGCCTATGCACCGGGCAACAAGATGACCTATGCCGGTTTGAAGAAAGAAGAAGATCGCGCAAATCTGATCGCCTATCTGCAAACCATTGGCGGCTAACCGCTGAGATACAAGTGTTTATGGGCCGCCCTGAACCGGGGCGGCCTTTTTTCTTTGCAACGCGCCACAGATTTCGCCCGATCACCAAATCGCGCCTTGCAGTTTATCGGGCACCCCCTTTAGCTTATTCAAAACGATTTTCGTCGATCCGCTGAAGGAGATCCCGATGAAGCCAGCCCGGCCCCGCACCATCGCCACTGTTTTCCCAACGCGCAGGCAGGCTTTGCAAGGCGTCCTTACGGGGCTGGTGCTTTTGTTTCTGCCTTTGGGTGCCGGGGCCGAGACGACCATCAAATCACATGCCTATTCCTATTTCGGCGTTCCGAAATACGGCCCGGATTTCACTCATCTTGACTATGTGAACCCCGATGCGCCGAAGGGCGGCGAGATCGTCATAGCCTCGGAAAGCGGCACCTTTGACAGCTTCAATCCCTATGCCCGCAAGGGGGTTCCGGGGGCGCTGGCGTCCAGCAATGTCGAACGGCTGATGACCGGCACCGCGGACGAGATCGGCACATCCTATGGCCTGCTGGCCGAAAGTCTGGAATACCCGGAAGATCAAAGCTGGGTCATCTTCACCCTGCGCCCAGAAGCCCGCTTTGCCGATGGCACGCCAGTCACGGCCGAAGACGTGGTCTTTACCCACGACCTGTTCATGGAACAGGGGCTGATCAGCTTCCGCGAAGGCGTCAGCCGGATCATCTCGGGCGTCGAGGCGCTGGATGCGCAGCGTGTCAAATTCACCTTCAATCCGGACTCGTCCGTCCGCGACCGTATCGGGCAGGCAGGTGCCACCCCGGTGTTGTCGAAAGCGTGGTTCGAGGAAACCGGCGCGCGGTTGGATGAAAGCCGCCTGGAACAGGCGATGGCCACCGGCCCCTATGCGCTGGACAGCTATCAGATCAATCAGCGCATCGTCTACAAACGCAACCCCGATTACTGGGGGGCGGACCTGCCGATCAACAAGGGGCGCTGGAACTTTGATACGATCCGGGTTGAATACTTCGCCGACAGCAACGCCGCGATGGAGGGGTTTTCATCCGGCAGCTATACATTCCGCATCGAAAACAGCTCGAAGGAATGGGCGACCTCGTATGATTTTCCGGCGGTGAAGTCCGGCCATGTGATCAAGGCCGAACTGGATGACGGCAACCAGGCCTCGGGTCAGGGCTTCGTCTTCAACCTGCGCCGCGAGAAATTTCAGGACATTCGCGTGCGCCAGGCCATCGGGTTGATGTTCAACTTCACCTGGTCGAACGAGGCGCTGTTCTATGGCCTATACGAGCGGGTAAACAGCTTTGCCGAAAACTCCTATCTCGAAGCGACGGGACTGCCATCGCCAGAAGAACTGGCCTTGCTGGACCCCTTGGCCGACAAATTGCCAGACGGTGCGTTGGGCGAAGCCATCATGGCCCCCACATCCGGCAACAAGCAGTTTGACCGGCGCAACGCCCGCGAAGCCTCGCGCCTGCTGGAGGACGCAGGCTGGACTGTCGGCAATGACGGGATGCGCCGAAACTCGGCAGGCAATACGCTGAAGGTCGAGTTTCTGACCTTCTCGCCCACCTTCGACCGGGTGATTACGCCTTACGTGGAAAACCTGCGGAAGATCGGGGTTGATGCAGTGTTGAACCGGGTGGATACCTCGCAGTTCGTCGATCGTCGCTATGCGTTCGATTACGACATCATCACCGACCAACTGGCCTTCGGCAATGAACCCGGCAGCAATCTGGCGCAGGCTTTCGGCTCCGAGGATGCGGCTGTTTCCGTCTTCAACTCCCCCGGGGTGGCGGATCCGGCAGTGGATGCGCTGATCGAAGTCGTGCGCAACGCCGATACCAAGGAAGAGCTGGTCACCGCGACCAAGGCGCTGGACCGGGTGATGCGCGCGATGCGGATCGTTGTGCCGCAGTGGTACAAGAACAAGCACACGGTCGCCTATTACGACCAGTTCGAACACCCCGACCCCATTCCGCCCTATGATCTGGGCTATCTGGACTTTTGGTGGTTTAACGCAGAAAAAGCAGAAAAACTGAAGGCAGACGGCGTGCTGCGCTAGGCCGCGCACGACCACGGCACGAATAAGAGAGCGAGACCCAAATGGGCGCATATATTCTGCGCAGGCTTCTTCTGATCATCCCGACCCTTTTCGGGATCATGGTGATCAACTTCACGCTGACCCAGTTTGTTCCCGGTGGCCCCATCGAACAGATCATCGCCCAGATGGAGGGCGAAGGCGACGTGTTCGCCACCATCGCCGGAGGCGGTGCAGATGCAGGTGCAGGCGGCGGCGGGGATGAACGTTATCTGGGCGCGCGGGGTTTACCGCCAGAGTTTATTGCCGATCTGGAAAAGGAATTCGGCTTCGACAAACCCCCGGTCGAGCGTTTCTTTTCGATGCTGTGGAACTATGTGCGGTTCGATTTCGGGGAAAGTTATTTCCGGTCCATCGGCGTGTTCGAGCTTGTGGCCGAAAAATTGCCCGTTTCGATCACGCTGGGGCTGTGGTCCACGGTCATCGCTTATCTCATCTCGATCCCGCTGGGTGTGCGCAAGGCCGTGCGTGACGGGTCAAAATTCGACACCTGGACATCGGGCGTGATCATCGTGGCCTATGCCATCCCCGGCTTTTTGTTCGCGATCCTTCTGCTCGTCGTCTTCGCAGGCGGGTCATACCTGCAATGGTTCCCGCTGCGCGGCCTGACCTCGGACAATTGGAGCGAGCTGAGCCTTTGGGGCAAGATCGTGGATTACTTCTGGCACATCACGCTGCCGGTGCTCGCATCGACCATCGCAAGTTTCGCAACCCTGACGCTGCTGACCAAGAACAGCTTTCTGGACGAGATCAAGAAGCAATACGTTGTGACAGCCCGCGCCAAGGGGCTGACCGAACACCGTGTTCTGTATGGTCACGTCTTCCGCAACGCGATGTTGATCGTAATCGCGGGCTTCCCGGCAGTATTCCTTGGCGTCTTTTTCGGCGGCTCGGTCATTATCGAAACGCTGTTCTCGCTGGACGGACTTGGCCGACTGGGGTTCGAGGCGGCGTTGCAGCGCGATTACCCCGTCATCTTCGGCACACTGTTCGTCTTTGGCCTGATCGGCCTTCTGGTCGGTATCCTGTCGGACCTCATGTATGTCTTCGTCGATCCGCGCATCGACTTTGAAGGGCGCGAGGTCTGACGATGGCGCTTTCCCCCCTCAATCAACGCCGCTGGCGCAATTTCCGCCGAAATGGCCGTGCCTTCTGGTCGCTGATCCTGTTCTGCATCCTGTTTGGCCTGTCGCTGCTGGCCGAGTTTCTTGCCAACGACAAACCCATCCTCGTCAGCTATCAGGGCGAACTTTATGCGCCGATTTTCAAGTTCTACCCCGAAACGACCTTTGGCGGCGATTTCCGGACCGAGGCGAACTACGACGATATCGAGGTGCAATGCCTGATCAAATCTGGCGGGCTGGAAGATTGCTGGGACGACCCCGAGGACGTGATCGCGCAGGCAGAGACAGGCGTGGTGAACGGGACCGAGATCGACAAGGGTTGGCTGATCTGGCCTCCCATTCCCTACAGCTATACGACCATCGTGGACACGGGCGGCGCGGTGCCATCGCCCCCCACCAGTCAGAACATCCTGGGCACAGATGACACGTCGCGCGATGTGGCGGCGCGGGTGATCTATGGTTTCCGGCTGTCGGTGTTTTTCACCATCATTGTTACGGTCCTGACCTCGATCATCGGCATCGCGGCGGGCGCGGTTCAGGGGTATTTTGGCGGCTGGGTGGATCTTGTCTTTCAGCGTATTCTAGAAATCTGGAGCTCGACGCCATCGCTTTACGTGATCATCATCCTGTTCGCGATCCTGGGGCGAAGTTTCTGGCTGCTGGTCTTTGTGACCGTGCTGTTCGGCTGGCCCGCTTTGGTGGGCGTCGTCCGCGCCGAGTTCCTGCGCGCGCGCAACTTCGAATATGTCCGCGCCGCGCGCGCCCTTGGCGTGGCAAACCGCGTCATCATGTTTCGCCACGTGCTGCCCAATGCCATGGTGGCCACGCTGACCATGCTGCCCTTCATCATCACCGGCACGATCTCGACCCTGGCCACACTGGATTTTCTGGGGTTCGGCCTGCCCTCGTCCGCCCCGTCTCTGGGCGAGTTGACACGCCAAGCCAAGGCCAATCTGCAAGCACCTTGGCTGGGCTTCACCGCATTCCTGACCTTCTCAATCCTGCTGTCGCTGCTTGTCTTCATCTTCGAAGGCGTGCGCGACGCGTTTGACCCGCGAAAGACCTTTCAATGAGCGTTCTGAACGTCAAAGACCTGCATGTCGGCTTCCGTCAGGACGGAGAGCTTCACCCCGCCGTGCGTGGTGTCAGCTTCCAGGTGAACAAAGGCGAAACCGTCGCCATCGTGGGCGAAAGCGGCTCGGGCAAATCCGTCACCGCCCTGTCGACCGTGTCGCTTCTGCCCGACAGCGCGCAGATCAGCGGGTCGATCACCTATGACGGGCGCGAGATGATCGGCGCCTCGCCCGCGACCCTGCGTGACGTGCGCGGCAACGATATCAGCTTCATTTTTCAGGAACCGATGACATCGTTGAACCCGCTGCACACAATCGAAAAGCAGTTGACCGAGTCGATTGAACTGCATCAGGGGTTGAAAGGCGACGCGGTGCGCGCGCGGATTCTGGAACTCTTGAACAAGGTCGGCATTCGTGACGCGGAAACGCGGCTGGCGCATTATCCGCATCAATTGTCAGGTGGGCAGCGCCAGCGGGTGATGATCGCGATGGCGCTGGCCAACGGGCCGGAGCTTCTGATCGCGGACGAACCGACCACCGCGCTGGACGTGACCATTCAGGCGCAGATCCTCGATCTTCTGGCGGACCTCAAGGAAAGCGAGGGGATGGGCCTTCTGTTCATCACCCACGACCTTGGCATCGTGCGCAAGATCGCGGATCGGGTTTGCGTGATGAAGGATGGCGTGATTGTCGAAGAAGGGCCGACGGCAGACTTGTTCGCCAACCCGCAACATGACTACACCCGCACCCTGATCAACGCCGAGGCACAGGGCCGCCCCGACCCCGTCCCCGAAAATGCACCCGAGATTGCGACGACAAAAGACCTGCGCATCTGGTTTCCGATCCAGCGCGGGCTTCTGCGCCGCACGGTGGGGCATGTGAAGGCGGTGAACGCCGCCAGCTTCTCGGTCCGCGCGGGGGAAACCGTGGGGATCGTGGGCGAAAGCGGGTCGGGCAAGACGACGCTGGCCTTAGCGGTGATGCGGCTGATCAGCTCGGACGGGCCAGTGGTGTTTCTGGGCGAGGACATTCAGGGCCGCAAGTCACGCCAGTTGCAACCCCTGCGCCGTGATATGCAGATTGTGTTCCAAGACCCCTATGGCTCACTTTCCCCACGCATGACGGCGGAAGAAATCATCGCCGAAGGGCTGTCGGTTCACGGGCTGGAGCCGGGCCGCGACCGGCGCGCGATGGTGTCCGAAATCATGCGCGAAGTCGGGTTGGACCCCGCCACGATGGACCGCTATCCGCACGAGTTCTCTGGCGGTCAGCGGCAGCGGATCGCCATTGCACGCGCCATGATTCTGCGACCCAAACTTCTGGTTCTGGACGAGCCGACCTCGGCGCTGGACATGACCGTGCAGGTGCAGATCGTGGACTTGCTGCGCGAGTTGCAGAAGAAGCACGGGCTGGCCTATCTGTTCATCTCGCACGACCTGCGCGTGGTGCGTGCGCTGTCGCACAAGGTTCTGGTGATGCGTGCGGGCGACGTCGTGGAAAGCGGTCCGGCGGACCAGATCTTTGACAATCCACAAACCGATTACACTCGCGCCCTTATGGCGGCGGCCTTCGACATCAAGGCCGTAGAAGGCGTTTCAGAGTAACGAAGGCGCCAGTTCAGGACGGCCCAAGCACCTTGCAGCGCGTGTTGCGGGCGTTCAGGCGACGGCAAGCCAGATCGGCCTGTGCTTCGGTCATTCCGACGAAATTCGCGTGCCAGCCGTTCGAGCGGCGCACAACCTTGCGCAGCGCCTCGTCCAGCGTGTCGATCTCTTTCAACGCGGTTTTCAACAGCGTCCGTTCCGCCTGATAGCGTGACCCAAGCACCCCGACATTGATCGCCCAGTGACGCCCGCCCGAGGTCGACATGCGCGTCACCACTTCGGGTTCGGCGGGTGTTTCGGCCTGCGGCTGAAGCGAAGTCAGCACGATGGCTTCGGGGCGCGCTGGCGGGGTGGGTACGGTCACGGGGGCTGCAACGGCAACCGGCGCTGCACTTGCCGGTGCGGCGGTCCCGGTGAAAAGTGGCTGCGCCTTGGGCATTGCGGGCCGCGCCGGCGCGGCCGAAGCGACGACTTCGGCCAAAGGCTCTTCAGCCTCGATAGCAGTTTCGGTCACCGGAGGCGCAGCGGGTGCGGGTGCGGCTTCGGCCACCACGACCGGTTCGGGCTCGGCAATGGCCGTCACGACCGCATCCTTGATGCTTTCGGTCAGCGCCGCAAGCTGCGCCTGCGCCGCCGGATCCTGAGTGACAGGGCGCGGGGTCGGGCGCGGGCTGACCTTGACCGCCGTGATCAGGCGGATGGTCTTGCCGGCGCCGCCGGGTTTGTCCAGATCCGTGTCCACGGCGGCATAGACCGGAAGCGCGGGCTTGCGCACTGGGGCCCGGCTGGGCGCGCGGCGGAAGCCAAGGTCCATCAGTTCGGCCACCTTGGCATTGCGCGTCGCGGTCGATCGACCCCCGAACACGGTTGTGATGATCCGCTCGGACCCGCGTTCGGCCGAGGCGACAAGGTTGAACCCGGCTGCGCGGGTGTATCCGGTCTTGATCCCGTCCGCCCCCTTATAGCTGCTCAGGAAACGGCGATTCGTGTTCGACACCGCCCGCATCCCCGCATCCGTGGTGATGCGCGAAAACAGGTTGTAGTATTGCGGGTGGTCATAAAACAGGTGCCGGCCCAGCGTGGTCATGTCACGCGCGGTTGACAGGTGCCCGTTTTCGGTCAGACCATGGGCGTTCTTGAAATGCGTCCGCGTCATGCCCAGCGCCTTTGCGGTCCGGTTCATGCGCCGGGCAAAGGCTGCTTCTGAGCCGGAAATCGCGATGCCGATGGCGGTGGCGGCGTCATTTGCGGACTTCACGGCCGCGGCCCGGATCAGGTATCGGAACTTGATCTTCTGGCCCTTGCGCAGACCCAGTTTTGACGGCGGCTCGGCGGCGGCCTTGCCGGTGATCGTCACCACTGTATCAGGTGAAATCTCGCCGCGCTTGATGGCCTCGAACGCGATGTAAAGCGTCATCATCTTGGTCAGGGATGCCGGGTGAAGCTGCGTGTCGGCGTTGCGCGAATGAAGCACCTCGCCGGTGCGGGCATCAATCACCATCGCCGCATAGGGCGCGGCATGCGCCTGTTTCGGCACAACCTGAACGGTACAGAGAATTACTGCAAGAACCAGCCCAAAACGGGCCCACTGCCACGGACGTAAATGCACGTCGTCCACCTTTTCTGCCTCAATCGCCTGGATCTTTGCGTCCGGCTGATTTGTTTTTTCAGCGTAACACGAAGATTGCGCGCGAGAAAACACCTTATTTTCAATGCGCTAATTCGTGGCCTGTGGGACACGGGCGGCATATGTGGTGGCGGCGCGTGATCCTGGGCCTATATCTTGGTTCCTACCCGTCCTTTTCGGGTCGAGACTTGGGTAAATTTTTTTGTGAAAACCAGTCTCGGACCCCGGCCCGTTTTGCCGTTTGAAACCAAGTGTTGAGACTTTGCGATCCATTTTGTATGTGGCTTACCCAAGACACCGCGCCTTGCCCCTTTTCTTTGGCGGCAGCGACAATATATTCTGAGTGCATAGCGGCCCAATCACATCAATCGGAGCAACGCCCACATGGCCAAACAGCCCTTCATCATGTCACAAGGCGACGGTGCCGATGACGGAGATGCAGGCCTTGCGGTGGTCACGAAGCCGAAGACCAGACGGCCACCGATGTACAAGGTTTTGATTCTGAACGACGACTTCACCCCGATGGAATTCGTTGTCATGGTGCTTGAACGCTTTTTCGGAATGAACCACGCACAGGCGTTTGAACTTATGCTGACCGTGCACAAGAAGGGGCTGGCGGTGGTCGGTGTCTTCTCGCACGAAGTGGCCGAAACCAAGGTCACGCAGGTGATGCATCTGGCGCGTGAACACCAGCACCCGCTGCAATGCACCATGGAAAAGGAGTAGCCGCGCCAGCGGCCCCCGCCATGCTTCACACTCGACTGTCCCTTGCCCTGCGCGATGGCGCCTTATCATTTCCGCAGCACGGGCGTCTGTTGGTGATCGGTCCCGGCCCGCAGCATGATCTGTCCGCGCTGCCCAAGGATCGCGTGACCGTCTATTGCCGGCTCTTCCCCGATCATGCCCGCTGGACGGCACGCGGGTTTGACACCGTGTCCGCCCTGCCCGATCACGGATATGCCGCCGCATTGGTTTGTGCCCCACGGTCCAAATCGCAGGCACAGGCGTGGGTGGCTGCTGCCACGACGGCGACCGGAGGCGGGCTGGTGTTGCTGGACGGACAAAAGACCGACGGCATTGACAGCCTGCTGAAAGCGATCAGGAAAAAAGCAAACCTGCTTGGCACGCTGTCCAAGGCGCATGGCAAGCTGATCTGGTTTGATACCGCCGATGTATCCGAGTGGAGTGCGGCCGACACGCGGCTTGAAGACGGTTTCATCACTCGCCCCGGCGTCTTTTCCGCCGACGGTATCGACAAGGGATCGGCTGTTCTGGCCGCCGCCATGCCTGATGATATCACCGGTCGGGTGGCCGATCTGGGCGCAGGGTGGGGATATCTGTCACACCACATTCTGTTGCGACCCGGTGTCACCGCGCTGGACCTGATCGAAGCCGACCTAGTCGCTCTGGACTGCGCCCGGCTGAACGTGGACGACCCCCGTGCCCAATTCATCTGGTCGGATGCGACACAGTATCGCCCGGCACAGCCCTATGACGTTGTGATCTCGAACCCGCCGTTTCACACCGGGCGCGCGGGCGATCCCGAGCTTGGGCGCGCTTTCATTCGCGCCGCCGCTGCGATGCTGACCCCGTCAGGGCGGTTCGTGATGGTCGCCAACCGCCATTTGCCATACGAGGACACGTTGGCAGAACAATTCGGCACCGTCGAAGACTTGGGCGGCACGCCCGGGTTCAAGCTGCTCAGCGGCATAAAGCCCCGTCGCACACGGCGCTAGGATCAGCTAGGCTCACCGGGAATCAGGAGGCACGCATGTCCTTTTCCATCGCTGGCAAGACCGCCATCATCACTGGTGCCGCCAATGGTGTCGGCCTGTCCATCGCCCGCCATTTCGTCGACAACGGTGCCAATGTCATTTGCGCCGATATGGACGAGGCGCGACTGCTGGATGAATGGGGTCCGAATCCCGACAGTGACGCCGACGAACCGTCCAACACGCGCATCTTCGCAGGCGACCTGCGCGAAAAGCTGACCATCGCGAACCTGCTGTCGGCCACGATCGATGCATTCGAACGGGTCGATATATTGGTGAATGCCTCGCGGCAGGTGATGCTGACCGATCCGTTGGATGCCGACAACAAGGCGGTGCAGATCCTGTTGGATCAGAACCTGATGACCAGCCTGCGGCTCAGCCAGTTGGTCGCGAAACGGATGATCCAACAGGGCGAAGACCTTGACGACGACGATCAAAGCACACCGCTGGGTGCCATTGTGAATCTGTCCTCGATCGCGGCCAGCCGCACCCAGCCGGGGCTGATGGCTTATTCGATTGCCAGCGCCGCGCTGGATCAGATGACCCGTTCGCTTGCTGTCGCGCTGGCCTCCAATCGCATACGCGTAAACGCGGTCGCCTTCGGTTCCGTGATGAGCGCCAGCCTGCGCGACACGATCCGCGAGGCCGGTGAAACCCGCGAGGATATTCTGGAAGGCACGCCGCTGGGCCGGATTGCATCCGCCAAGGAAGTGGCCGAGGCCGTTCAGTTCCTGTCATCGGAAGGCGCCGGGTTCATGACCGGGCACATTCTGACCGTCGATGGCGGGCGCAGTTTGCTGGACGCGGTGGGCAACCCGGCCCACTGATCCTGGCCTACGTGGCACAGGCGGCCAGAGCCGCCTTGCGCGCCGTCAACCGGTCCAGCTCTTTTCGCATGGCCTGATGATCCTGATAGCTCGGAAGGGTTGATTTTGGCCTGGGCGTCGGCAGGCAGACCGCGACCAGCGGCACCACCCCTGTGCACAGCTTCAGCGGGTTGGCGACCCGAACGACCGTGTTGCTGGTGCGATACCCGCGCGCTGTCTGTTTTTCCAAGATGGCAATCTTCTGGTCGATCCGCTCGTATTCCCTTGCCGCGTTGGCGGAGCACCCCTTTTGCGCTGCCTTCACTGGCGGCGGTGCTTCGGTCGCGCGCGGTTTTGTTGACTGACACGCTGCGACGATCAACAGGGTGGCGGCAGCAATGGTCAACGGGCGCATGGTTCCTCCGGGCTTGCGGCAGGGGGCGGGATGGTGCCAATCATACAAAAAACGCGCCTTTGCGGCAGGGGGAAATCCTGATAGCCCCTCCCCAAAAGGACGACCACCACAGCGAAAGGCCCGTGACATGACCGACACAATGGCAGATCCGAAATCCCGCGCGAGCACATGGTTTCGCGATCTGCGCGACCAGATCGTTGCCGCCTTTGAAGGGCTTGAGGATACGCAAACCACCGGCCCCTTCGCCACCCAACCCGCCGGACGGTTCGAGGTCAGCGAAACGACCCGCCGTTCTGATGACGGCACGGATGCCGGTGGCGGGCTGATGAGCGTGATGCGCGGCGGTCGCGTCTTTGAAAAGGTTGGCGTCAACATCTCGACGGTGCACGGTACCCTGGGAAAATCTGCACAAAACGCCATGGCCGCCCGCGGTGTGCCGGGGATCGGGGATGATCCGCGTTTCTGGGCCTCGGGCATCAGCCTTGTGGCGCATATGCAAAACCCGCACACGCCGGCGGTGCACATGAACACCCGCATGTTCTGGACACCAAACGCCTGGTGGTTCGGCGGCGGTGCCGACCTGAACCCCTGCATCGAGTATGCCGAAGACACGGCGCATTTCCACAGCCAGCTTGACGCCGCCTGCCAGCGCCATGACCTGAGCTATTATGACAAGTTCAAGGCTTGGGCTGACGAATACTTTTTCGTGCCACACCGGGGACGGGCACGCGGGGTGGGTGGCATTTTCTATGA
The DNA here is from genome assembly GCF_023195575.1 of Aliiroseovarius sp. S2029. NCBI lineage: Bacteria > Pseudomonadati > Pseudomonadota > Alphaproteobacteria > Rhodobacterales > Paracoccaceae > Aliiroseovarius > Aliiroseovarius sp. S2029. The sequence continues at coordinate 78,489 of NZ_JALPQE010000002.1, read as the reverse complement.
CGACCTGAACACTGGCGACTGGGAAGCCGATTTCGCCTTCACCCAGGATGTGGGCCGCGCCTTTCTGCCCGCCTTCGTGCCGGTCACCGAAAAACGCTGCGACACGCCCTGGACGGACGAGGACAAGGACAAGCAATTGATCCACCGCGGGCTCTATGCGGAATACAACCTTGTCTATGACCGCGGCACCAAGTTCGGCCTGGCCACCGGGCATGACGCCAATGCGGTCCTGATGAGCCTTCCGCCGATGGCCAAATGGGTCTGACCTGCAACCGCCGCGCATCACTTGCCTTGTCGTGGAGTTAAGGGCAACCTGTTGGGAACGAAACGAAAGGTGCGCGCGTGACCTCATTCAAGCTTGATGATTTCCTGCCCTATCAGTTGGCGGTGCTGTCCAGTCGTGTCAGCGACGGCTTTTCGCGGCATTACCGGAACGCCTATGGCATTTCGGTGTCGGAATGGCGTGTCGTGGCGCATCTGAGCCAGGCAGACAGCGTCAGCGTGCGGGAGATTCATCAGCGCGTCGACATGGACAAGCCCAAGGTCAGCCGCGCCGCCTCGCGACTTGAAGCGGCAGGTTATGTCACCAAAACGGTCAATCCGCAGGACCGTCGCCTTGTCGAACTGAGCCTGACGCCCAAGGGGCGCGAGATGATCGAGGCTCTGACGCCCATCGCCCACCGCTACGAAGAACACCTGTCCCAACTTCTGGGTGCCGAAGACGCGCAGTTTCGCAGCCGGGTGTCACAGCTTATCGCCGCGCTCGGCCCTGAAATCCGGAACGAGGACTGACCCGTCACCATTCTGACGGAGCGTTCAGGGCGACAAGCCCCCCGGAACGTGCAATTCTTTCCCCCGAACCAAACAAACGGGGGATTCTCATGTCCGATATCGTAATTCTTGGCGGCGCGCGCACCGCCATCGGCACGTTTGGCGGCAGTCTGGCCGCCGTCCCGCCCAGCACCCTGGGCGCGCATGTCACGCGCGAAGCGATGGTGCGGGCAGGCGTTGAACCCGGCCAGATCGGCCATGTGGTCTTTGGTCATGTCATCAACACAGAACCGCGCGATATGTATCTGTCACGGGTCGCGATGATCGAAGCCGGTATTCCCGATACGACCCCCGCGATGAACGTGAACCGCCTGTGCGGGTCCGGGCTTCAGGCTGTGGTGTCTGTTGCGCAATCGCTGATGCTGGGGGACGCCGATTACGGTGTGGCCGGTGGTGCAGAAAGCATGAGCCGCGCGCCCTATATCCTGCCGCAGGCCCGATGGGGCCAGAAAATGGGCGACACCGGCGCGCAGGACATGATGCTGGGCGCGCTGAACTGCCCCTTCGGCACCGGGCATATGGGCGTGACAGCCGAAAATGTCGCCGCCGTGAACGGAGTCAGCCGTGAAGATCAGGATGCCTTTGCGCTGGAAAGCCAGAACCGCGCCGCCGCCGCCATCGAAGCCGGGCATTTCGACAGCCAGATCGTGCCCGTCGGGGTCAAGCATCGCCGCGAGACGGTCGAGTTTGCCCGCGACGAACATCCCAAACCCACCACCGCCGAGGCGCTGGCAGGTCTGCGCACCGTGTTCCAGAAAGATGGCACCGTCACGGCTGGCAACGCCTCGGGCATCAATGACGGCGCGGCGGCGCTGGTGCTGGCGCGCGCCGACGCGGCAGAAAGCGTGGGGTTGAAACCCATGGCGCGCATCATCGGCTATGGCCATGCCGGCGTGCGACCCGAGGTGATGGGCATCGGCCCCGTGCCTGCGGTTGAAAACCTGCTGGCGAAAACCGGACTGAGTGTCGCCGATTTCGACGTGATTGAATCAAACGAAGCCTTCGCCGCCCAGGCCATTGCGGTGAACAAGGGCTTGGGTCTGGACCCGGCCCGCGTGAACCCCAATGGCGGCGCGATTGCTCTTGGACACCCGGTGGGCGCGACCGGCGCGATCATCACGATCAAAGCGCTGTATGAGCTGGAACGGATCGGCGGTTCAAAAGCCCTGATCACCATGTGCATCGGCGGCGGTCAGGGAATCGCGCTGGCGATTGAACGGATCTAACAAGCCCCGCGAAACAGAAAGGCCCGGTCGATGTGCCGGGCCTGTTCTTACTTCCAGTCGAAAAAATCGTCACCGACGCGGGACAGAAGCTCGCGCGCCAATGCCCGCCCCATCTCGGGCCCATCCGCAATGGGGCCAGAGACCTGCCCGGCTTCCGATTGTGACCCATCGGTACGCAGAATCTCTCCGCGCAGGGTCAGCGTGCCGCCGTCCAGTGTCGCAAGGGCCGCGATGGGCGTTTCACACGACCCGTCAAGTGCCGCAAGAAAGGCGCGTTCGGCCGCCAGACGCTGCCCGGTCGGGGTGTCGTGGATCGCATCCAGCATCTCTTTTGCGCGCATGTCGTCGGCGCGCCGTTCGATCCCGATGGCGCCCTGCGCGACGGCGTTCAACATATCCTCGGTCGGGATGGGGGTCTTGGGCACGTCGTCCATGCCCAGCCGGTTCAAGCCCGCCATGGCAAGGAATGTGGCTTCGGCCACGCCATCATGCAGCTTCTTCAAACGGGTCTGAACGTTGCCCCGAAACTCGACCACTTCAAGGTCGGGGCGGCGGTTCAGAAGTTGCGATTTGCGCCGCAGCGACGAGGTGCCGACCACCGCGCCCATGGGCAGTTCTGCAATCGAAGAGTATTTGACCGACACGAACGCGTCGCGTGTATCTTCTCGCGGCAAGTTGCAGTCCAGCACAAGCCCGTCAGGCTGTGCAGTCGGCATGTCCTTCATTGAATGCACCGCGATGTCGATGCGACCGTCCAGCATCGCCTCTTCAATTTCCTTGGTGAACAGGCCCTTGTTGCCGATTTCCTTCAACGCGCGGTCGGCGGCGATCATCGCGCGGTCGTCGCCCGTGGTGTGGATGACCACCACCTCGAACGCCGCTTCGGGCAGATCGAAGGCCGCCATCAGGCGGCGGCGCGTTTCGTGCGCCTGCGCCAGCGCCAGCGGGCTGCCACGGGTGCCGATTTTCAAGGGGGCGTCGGGGGTCGGATATGCATGTGTCATGTCACTCGTTTACGATGGAAGATCGGGGCTGTCCATGCCTGCGGCACCCCGCGCGCTTGACATCCTGTCGCGTGTGAGGGACGACGCTTGAAACGCCGACAGGAAAGGCCCGCCATCATGACCCAGCAAAAGACAATCCTACGCGCACTTGCGGGCGAAACGCTGCCCACCCCTCCGATCTGGATGATGCGGCAGGCGGGGCGCTACCTGCCAGAATATCGCGCCACGCGGGCCGAGGCCGGCGATTTTCTGAAGCTGTGCTATAACCCCGAACTGGCCGCCGAAGTGACGTTGCAGCCCATCCGCCGTTATGGGTTTGATGCGGCGATCCTGTTTGCTGACATTCTGCTTGTGCCGCAGGCATTGGGGGCTGATCTGTGGTTCGTCACCGGGGAAGGCCCGCGTCTGTCGACGATCACAAGCCAGTCAGACTTTGACAAGCTGTCGGGCAAGGATGACATTCACGAAACGCTGAACCCGATCTATGAAACGGTCCGTATCCTGCGCCGCGAACTGCCGGACGAGACCACGCTGATCGGATTTGCAGGGATGCCGTGGACCGTCGCGACCTATATGATCGCGGGACAGGGCACCAAGGATCAGGGACCGGCCCATGCGTTGAAGGCCGAGAACCGGCCGCTATTCGAGGCCGTGATGGATCGCCTGACCGAGGCGACCATCGAATACCTGTCCAAACAGATCGAGGCCGGCGCCGAGGTGGTCAAGCTGTTCGACAGTTGGGCCGGGTCGCTGAACGGCGAGGATTTCCAGAAATACGCGGTGGAACCGGCCCGTGTGATTACGCAAGCCTTGAAAAAGCGCCATCCCGGCATCCCGGTGATCGGGTTCCCACGTGAGGCAGGCGACGGTTACATCGGTTTTGCCAAGGCTACCGGGGTCGATTGCGTGGCACTGGACAATTCGGTCAGTCCCAACTGGGCCGCCAAGCATGTGCAGGTTGATGGCTGTGTGCAGGGCAATCTGGCCTCCAGTCACATGGTGACGGGCGGTCAGGCGCTGGTGGACGAGACACGCAAGGTTGTCGAGGCGTTTAAGAGCGGCCCGCATATCTTCAACCTGGGTCACGGGATCACACCGGATGCGGACCCCGACAATGTGCAGTTGATGATCGACACGGTGCGGGGCGGCTGACGCCGATGGGGGCGTTGCCCCCGTGAGAAAGCCTTGCGGCTTTCCCCCTCCCCCAGGATATTTTGGGCCAGAAGAAACCGGCGCGCTTGTCAAGTTGGGCAGGCCCGTGTCTTCTGCGCGGGTTGTTGAAAGGAGCCGGGAATGCGGGTGGGGATTGCCACGCTGATCATCGCATATGTGTTGAGCCAGTTTTATCGCGCCTTCCTGGCGGTGATGACGCCTGCGTTGAAGGCTGACTTGGGCGCAACGCCGGAGGATTTGGCGCAAGCATCCGGGGCGTGGTTTCTGGTGTTTGCGCTGATGCAGATCCCGGTGGGTTGGGGGTTGGACAATATCGGGCCACGCAAGGTCGCCGCGGCGCTTTTGGCGCTTGGCGGGGCGGGCGGGGCAGCGGTGTTTGCCATGGCCTCGACCCCGGATCACGTTCTTTATGCGATGGTGCTGATTGGCATCGGCTGTTCGCCGGTCTTGATGGCCAGCTATTTCATCTTTGCGCGCATGTATTCGCCTGTGGTGTTCGGCACGCTGGCGGGTATGGTGATTGGCATCGGCTCGCTTGGCAACTTGGCGGGGGCGTTGCCGCTGGCGCTGGCGGTCGAGCAATTCGGCTGGCGGGCGTGTCTTTGGGTGCTGTCGGTGGTGACGCTGGTGGTGGCAGCCCTGATCATCTTGGCGGTGGACAATCCCCCCCGGCTGGAAGGCCAGGCCGGTGCGCCCAAAGGGTCGGTTCTGGACCTTCTTAAAATCCCCGCATTATGGGCGATCTTTCCCATCATGTTTGCGAACTACGCCGCTGCGGCAGGGCTGCGCGGCAGTTGGGCCGGCCCTTATCTGCGCGATGTCTATGGGTTGGACACCACTGGCATTGGCTGGGCCACGATGGCGATTGCGCTGGCGATGGTGATTGGCAGCTTTGCCTATGGCCCGATGGACCGGATCTTTGGCACCCGCAAATGGGTGGTGTTTTCCGGCAACCTTCTGGCGACCGGACTGGTGTTTCTGCTTTGGGCAGCCCCTGATGCGGGCGTCTGGCAGGTGTCGCTGACGATGGCCGCGATCGGGTTGCTGGGGGCGAGCTATCCCTTGATCATGGCGCACGCGCGCAGTTTCTTCCCGCCGCATTTGATCGGGCGAGGCGTCACATTGATGAATATGTTCGGGATCGGCGGGGTCGGGTTGTTTCAATACGCTTCGGCCAGCGTGTTTCGCACCGCGCAAGGGTCGAATGTGGCGGTCACGGCCCCGTATCAGGCCGTGTTCCTGTTTTTCGCGATACCGGGATTGGTCGGCTGCCTGCTGTATTTGCTGAGCACAGACCGCACGGATTAGGCGCTTTTGCGGCGACGGCGGCGTCTGGCCGGGGCTGCATCTGCACGCGGTTTCGGCGCAGCCGCCCCGCCTGCGCGCGGCTTGCGCCCTGCTCCACCACGACGACCACCGCCGCCGCCCTGATTGCGGGTGGGACGCTTTTCTTCCGCAGGACGGGTGCCGCCAAGGATCGGGATCTCGATCTTCATGACTTTTTCAATGTCGCGCAGAAGGCCAAGCTCCACCCCCGAGACGAAGGAAATCGCATCGCCGTCAGCGCCTGCCCGTGCCGTGCGGCCGATACGGTGCACGTAGTTGTCTGCCACTTCCGGCAGGTCGAAATTATAGACGTGGCTGACACCCGGAATATCGATGCCGCGCGCGGCCACATCGGTCGCGACCAGCACACGGGCTTCGCCCGACCGGAAAGCGGCAAGGGCGCGGTCCCGTTGGCCTTGGCTCTTGTTGCCATGGATGGAAACCGCCTTGAACCCTTCGGCCACCAGTTGCTTCATCAGCTTTTCGGCCCCGTGCTTGGTGCGTGAAAACACCAATGACAGTGCATCTTTGTCATGCCCGAGAAGATCAATCAGCAGCGCAATTTTCTCGTTCCGGCCGGGAGCATAGTAAAGCCCCTGCGTCACCTTGTCGGCGGCCTTGCCCGGAGGGGAGACCTGCACCTTGGCCGGGTTGGTCAGATAGGCGCGAGACAACTCCTCCATCTGCTTCGGCATGGTGGCCGAAAACAGCATGGTCTGGCGCGGTGTGCCCAGTTCGGGGGCGATTCGGCGCAGCGCATGGATGAACCCCATGTCGAGCATCTGATCCGCCTCGTCCAGCACAAGGAAGGTCGCGGTATCAAGGCGGATGGCCCTGCGGTCCAACAGGTCAATCAGACGGCCCGGCGTGGCAACAAGAATGTCGATGCCCGGCGCCAGCATGCTGATCTGCTTGTTGATCGACATGCCACCAACCACGGTACGCACTTTCAGATGCGTGCCCTGCACATAGGCGCGCAGGTTTTCGGCGATCTGGTTCACCAGCTCACGGGTCGGCGCTAGGATCAGCGCCTTCACCGATTTCGGCTGACGTTTGTCATGGTTGCGCAAAAGTTGGTGGATCAGGGGCAGGCCAAAGGCGGCCGTCTTGCCCGTGCCGGTCTGGGCCAGACCCATCACGTCGCGGCCTTCCAGCACCAGCGGGATGGCTTTGATCTGGATCGGGGTCGGCGTTTCATATCCGGCTTCGGTCACGGTCGTGACCAGCTTCGGGTCAAGCCCGAGCTCTGCAAATTGTGTCATAGTCGTCTTTCTGGCATGCACATCGGCACGCCGCTGTCACACGGGTGGGGCTTTATGCCCATCGCATCGGTTGCGGCCAATACTCGCGCCGGGCCGATTGCCCTATGCGCCGAATGGCCGTCAGAACCCCGCGTGATTTGGGAACTTGTTGAAAAGGGCGTGTTGCCCGACCTCTGTCTGCCTCGTGTATTTGGGCGGGTCGCTCACGCGTCGACCGGACAGGTTGCGCCCGTATCACAGCGAAAAGCACACAAGTCAACGACAAAACATGGCAGATCGCGCGTATGACGCTTTCGCAGGCGCGGCAATTGCGCTATGGACGCCCTCGGTCTGACCAGATTCACAAGGGGTCTGGCGAGACTGAGAGACATATAGGAGGCCGTGATGGGCTATAAAATCGCTGTCGTTGGCGCCACGGGGAACGTGGGCCGCGAGATGCTGAACATTCTGGCAGAACGCCAGTTTCCTGTGGACGAGATTGTCGCGCTTGCGTCGCGCCGTTCCCTCGGCACCGAGGTCAGCTTTGGCGATACCACCCTGACCACCAAGGATCTGGATGCGTTTGACTTTACCGGTTGGGACATGGCGCTGTTCGCCGTCGGGTCCGAGGCTACCAAGCAATACGCGCCCAAAGCGGCCGCGGCTGGCTGTGTCGTGATCGACAACTCGTCGCTTTATCGATACGACGCGGATATTCCGCTGATCGTGCCCGAGGTGAACCCGCAGGCAATCCACGATTACGCAAAGAAGAACATCATCGCCAACCCCAACTGTTCAACCGCGCAAATGGTTGTGGCGTTGAAGCCTTTGCATGACCGCGCGAAAATCAAGCGCGTCGTGGTGTCGACCTATCAGTCGGTGTCGGGCTCGGGCAAAGACGCGATTGATGAGCTGTGGAATCAGACCAAAGGCATGTATGTGCCGGGTCAGGAAGTCGACCCGAAGGTCTATACCAAGCAGATCGCCTTCAACGTCATTCCGCATATCGACGTGTTCATGGACAGTGGCGACACGAAAGAAGAGTGGAAGATGATCGCCGAGACGAAAAAGATCGTCGATCCGTCGATCAAGGTCACGGCAACCTGCGTGCGCGTGCCGGTGTTCGTGGGTCACTCGGAATCGGTGAACATCGAGACCGAAGAGTTTCTGGACGAGGACGAAGCCCGCGACATTCTGCGTCAAGCCCCCGGCATTCTGGTCGTCGACAAGCGCGAGGATGGCGGATACGTCACCCCGGTGGAATGTGTGGGTGATTTCGCCACCTTCATCAGTCGGATCCGTCAGGACGTAACTGTCGACAACGGCCTGAACTTCTGGTGCGTGTCCGACAACCTGCGCAAGGGGGCGGCCCTGAACGCGGTTCAGATCGCGGAGTTGCTGGGTCGTGAGGTTCTGAAAAAGGGCTGATCCCGTATCACCCGAATGCAAAGCCCCCGCATTGCCGGGGGCTTTGTCGTTTACCGGGGCAGTCAGCCCGAAAGCGCGGCCAGCCAGCTGTCCACCTCGGCACCCAGGGCGGTCCAGTCCGTATATTCGTGGTCGAAGCTCAGATCCTTGTCGGGATCCTTCTGCGCAATGACCCGCCGCATGACAAAGCGTTGAAACATATCGTATTTCGATGGTTTATACGCCCCGGCCACATGCACCAGCCGGTCGGGGGACCAGCCGGTCGCCGCCTGAAACACTTCGGTGGTCCGGTCCAGTCCGCCCCAGTCTTCGGCGTCATGACCCGCCGCGGCCAGCGACACGGACAGAAACAACGTTGGCTGTTTCGACAACCGCTTTGCCGACCGGTGCGCGAATTCGGTAAATTCCGACTGGTAATTACCCAGATGGATCGAAGCGGCCAGAATGACCCCATCAAATCGCGCCAGCTTGATGCCCTCCAGGTCCGACAGTGGTGCAAGTTCTACGGTATGGCCCTGATCAAAGATGCGATCCGCGACCCATCGGGCGATCTTTCTGGTTTGGCCTTCCGTGGTTGCATAAGCGATCAGGATTTTCATAGCGCCCTCCGTATTCCAGCATCAGCACAAGGCAGGTGGCATCTGTCAACATGAGACATTGGCACCTATCTGCCCGTTTTGCACAAGCAAGCCATGCAAAATGTTGCCGCGCCATGATGCGCGTCAAATCCCGGTCCATTTCGCAAGAGGTCGGACGCTAACCGCCTTCGACCAGCGCCTTCAAATTCGCCAAACCCGTTTCGTAATCCGCACCGATCCAACCATCGAACATCAGCCCCATCCAGCGGGCGATGGGGTTCATGCCCAGATCGGTTTCAAACCCCCAGGTCACCAATGTACCACCGTCCGCCGGGGCAAGATCGAAATAGGCATTGGCAAGCCCCTGCGGCCCGAAATCCAGCGCGGTGTCCACCCGTTCGTTTGGCGTGCTGGCGATGATCACCTGAATGCCGGTGCCCACACTTGGGTCGTCCGACGTCCAGCGCAATGTGTTGCCGACACCTGCCTCGGGCCCTTCATAGGTCATGACCACATCAGGGTCACGCGCCAGCCAGGGCGACCACGCTTCGGTCGCCTGCATCGAATTCACATATGGAAAGATCTCTTCGGTCGGAGCGGCAATCAGCGTGGATCGGCTGACAGACACGTTGGATGGCAAAAGGAAAGCAATGGCGATCATGGCAACCACCACGATCGCAAACCCTTTCAGCAAGCCAAAAATCAATTTCATGCAAAAACCCTTCGTTCAATGAACGCAGGATAGCACAAATCAGAACCAAACGCGATTTCAGCCGCGCGATGGCGCAAAAGCCCAACGGAACCGATCAGACAGGCCGGAATGCTTTGCTCTTTGCGTCGTAATATTCCAATCCACCTTCGCCGATGTCGTTCCAGACGCCGTGCAGGGTCAGCTTGTCCTGATCTACCGCTTCCTGAACGAAGGGAAAGGTCAACAGATTTTCAAGCGAGACCTTCACCGCCTCTTTCTCAAGCGTGGCGCTGTCGATATCGGCGTCATTGCCGCCAAGGCGCTCATATCCCGGTTTCAAGAGGTCGATCCAGCGCCCGACAAACGAGGTTTTTTCAGCCAGCTCTGGCGCGCGACCGAGGCAGCGTTCGTGAAACCCTTTCACGCCGCCGCAACTGGAATGGCCCAGCACGATCAGATGCGCAACCTTCAGGGCGGTCACCGCATATTCGATCGCTGCCGAGGTGCCGTGATAATCGCCATCCGGTGCGAAGGGGGGAACAAGGTTTGCAATGTTGCGGTGGATGAAGAACTCGCCCTGATCCGCACCGAAAATCGAGGTGACATGCACACGCGAATCGCAACAGGAAATCACCATGGCTCGCGGATGCTGGCCCAATTCGGCCAAACGCCGATACCACGATTGATTGTCCGCATATCCGGTGGCTTTCCAGCCCTGATAGCGATGCACCAGATAAGATGGCAGCGGTTGCGCTCGTTCCATGGAATCCTCCTGTTCAGCTTCCTTCGTATGTAGGTCGCAATCGCATGAAATTCGAGGAAATTTTGCCGTATCGATATACGATTTCTTGAGGTCGTTACGTCACGATCACCACGAGAGGGAAAATATCTAGGGGTGAACAGGTGACTGTCGTTGTTAAGTTGAGCCACAGGGAAACCGTGCGGCTGGATCGCGCACAGCTGGAACGCATGTATGTCCAATGGGGGCCGGTGCGCGCCGATAAAGAGGTCAATCAGGCGCTGGAGGATCTGGCGATCGGAATGGCCGAGGTTCAGAAATCTCACCGTCAGCGGCGGACCGGCGATCTGCGCGAGCAGGTGCGAAACCTGATCGCGATTGCCAACAAGATCGGCATGACCAGCCTGGGGCGGGTAGCCCGAGATGTGCTGGATTTGTCTGACGGCACCGACGAACCGGCCTTCCACGCGACCGTCGCGCGGCTGGGGCGGATTGGTGAACGCAGCCTGATCGCGGTGTGGGATATTCAGGATATGTCGATCTGAACAGGTGGAAGGCGGGCTTCGGCGAAACCTGGCCGGCCCGCGCCTTTGCCTTGCGGCGCGGCGCTGTGGCGTTAAGTTGTGATCGACTCACTATAACCGAGGCCAAGATGACCCTGACATTCGCCACCGAAACCCCAGACGCCATCCCGCTGATAGTCATCGAAAAAGGGGATGACACTGTGTTGGATTCCCTGCCGGAGCCAGCACGTGCCTGGGCGCGCGCCAATGATTTTCAAGGCACGCTTGGCGAGGTTCTGGTTGTCCCGGACGAAGGCGGAGTGCCTGCGTTGGCTTTGGTCGGCAATGGCGACGATACCGCCCGCGCGCGCAACCGCTTTGGCATGGCGGCGGCGCGCGCGAAGCTGCCCAAGGGCACCTATCGCCTGCAACACGCGCTGGAGCCGCCCGCATTGGAAGAAGCGGCGCTTGGCTGGTTGCTGGAAGGGTATCGGTTCGACCGCTACGCCGATCAGAAGCGTCCTGAAGCGATGATCGTCGCGCCTGACGGCATTGATGCGGGGCGTCTTGAGGTCATTGCGGCAGGCGAAGCCCTGACCCGCGACCTGATCAACACCCCGACCGAGGATATGGGGCCGGATCAACTGGAACAGGCGATTGCCAAGCTGGTCGAAGATCACGGTGCCAAAAGCTCGGTTACCAAAGGCGATGCGCTGCTCACGGACAACTTTCCGATGATCCACGCCGTCGGCCGCGCGGCGGACCGCGCACCCCGGCTGATCGACCTGCGTTGGGGGGATGCCGGTCCAAAACTGACGCTGGTTGGCAAGGGCGTGTGTTTTGACACCGGCGGGCTGAACCTGAAACCGGGCGCTTCGATGGGCCTGATGAAAAAGGACATGGGCGGGGCGGCCACCGTGCTTGGGCTTGCCCAGATGATCATGGCGCTTGGGGTGAAGGTGCAACTGCGGGTTCTGATCCCGGCGGTGGAAAATGCCGTGTCTGGCAATGCCTTTCGCCCCGGCGACATCCTGACCTCGCGCAAGGGGCTGACGGTCGAGGTGAACAACACAGACGCAGAAGGACGCCTTGTGCTGGCCGATGCGCTGGCTTTGGCGGACGAGGATACGCCTGACCTGATTGTCTCGATGGCCACGTTGACCGGGGCGGCGCGGGTGGCGGTCGGCCCGGACCTGTCGCCGTTCTATGCGACCACGCCCAGCGATGCTGACGCCCTGCGCAAGGGGGCGATATCCGCCGCTGATCCGGTTTGGGAACTGCCGCTATGGGCGCCCTATGAAACCATGATCGAACCGGGCATTGCCGATCTGGACAACGCGCCCAAGGGGGGCTTTGCAGGCTCGATCACGGCGGCGCTGTTCCTGAAGCGGTTTGTCACCAACACGCCGCGATATATGCATTTCGACATTTATGGCTGGAATCCCAACGCCGCTCCGGCCCGTCCGAAAGGCGGCGTCGGCATGGGTGCGCGGGCGCTGCTGGCCGCCCTGCCCGAGATGCTGGACCTGTGATGGACCCGCGCCTGACCCCCGCCAACACCCGCATCGCGCATGACGGCCTGCGCGGCAAGGTCGATGCGCCTGCCTTCACGCGCGGCACATGGCGTCGCGTCGCCACTGGCGTTGTCGACATCCTCAAATCCGCCGATGGTCCCCGCAACCGACAAGCCCTGATGGGCGAACGCGTGCTGCAACTTGAGGATCACGAGGGTTTCGCCTTTGTGCAGGCGGAAAAGGATGGCTATGTGGGCTATGTCGCCTCGGCACAGCTGACCGACGATGCGCAGGCGACACATTGGGTTTGCACACCGGGCACCCATCTTTACCCTGCCCCCGACATGAAACAACGTGAACTTGCCGCATTGTCCTTCGGCGCGCGCGTGACGGTTGTGGGCACGGTCAATCAGTATTCGGAAACCGACACCGGGTGTTTCGTGCCGACCGTTCATCTTGCCCCCGTCGGGGCGACAAAAGACGATGTGGTTGCCAATGCCGCGCTGTTTCTGGGCACGCCGTACCTGTGGGGTGGCAATTCACGCGCGGGCATCGACTGTTCAGGGCTGGTGCAGGCGGCGCTTCTGGCTGCTGGCCACGAATGCCCCGGCGACAGCGACATGCAGGAAGCCCTGGGACACGCTCTTGATGACACAGCACCGCTGGAGCGTGGCGACCTTCTGTTCTGGAAGGGGCATGTGGCGCTGGTGGTAGACCCGACGCGGATGATCCACGCCAACGCCTTTCACATGGCGGTCGCCTATGAAGGGATCAATGAAGCGATCACCCGAATCGAGGCCCAGGGCGATGGGCCTGTTGTCGCGCGCCGTCGGCTTTAAGGCCTATTCGACCGCGCGGATCAGCTTGCGTTCCAGCACACGCAGCACCGCGCGCAGGTCACTGCCGCGCTTCAAAATGCGTCCGTCCATGCCGATCACTGCGTATTGCCCCTGCCGATTGCGCAGCTTGGGGCGCTTTTCGATCCGGTACAGCGGCGTTTCCGCAGTGCGCCGAAAAACCGAAAAAACCGCAACCTCGCGCAGGAAACTCATACCGTAGTCGCGCCATTCACCGGCGGCAACCATGCGACCGTAAAGACCCATGATGGTGCCTAACTCTCTGCGATCAAAGACAACTTGATCGACGGGCTGGCCTTGCCCCGGAAAGGGCGTCAGGTTTGGCATGTTCATGACCTCAGCTTGCCGTTCAATGGCAAACAAATCAATCCCTGCCCAGATTTGGTCGCGCTTTCGTGCAGAAGTTACCACACCGCTTCCTTCTTGACGCCGCGTTACCCCGGCATTTCTGAATACGTAGAGAGAGCGTCAGCTCAGCCCGGTGTCGCAGTAACAGCCCCCACCCAGTTTGCGGCACCGGGTCTACCTTTGGGGCAGCAAACATCCGAACGCATCACCGCAACTGGCCGACCTGTGCAGTGTGTCATGCCGTCAGGTGTTGAACACTATTGACCGAACGGTCGGCTTTGTGCATCCTCTGAAAGACTGGCCGGGGGGAACACATGACGCCACAAGATCGTGCAGAACGCGCCGCCAAGCTGATGTGGGATGACGACCCCGCATCGCAGGGATTGGGTATGTCACTGGACAGCATCGCGCCGGGTCGGTCGGTGATCTCGATGCGCGTGCGCGAAGACATGGCCAATGGGCACGGGATCTGCCATGGCGGTTTTATCTTTACGCTGGCGGACAGTGCGTTCGCCTTCGCCTGCAACAGCTATAACCACCGTGTCGTCGCGCAGCACAATTCGATCACCTATCTGGCGCCCGGAAAGCTGGGTGAGCGATTGGTGGCCACAGCGACGGAAACAAGCCGCAACGGGCGCTCGGGCATCTATGACGTGACCGTCACCGGGGAAGATGGGCGCGCCGTGGCCCTGTTTCGTGGGCATTCACGCCAGATTTCCGGCACGCATTTCGACGAAACCGACTGAACCCGACTGACATGGGGCGGGCTTACCCCCGCCGGAGGAGAGACATGAAAGACCTGACGCCTCGCAAGGAAGATCTGGACCCGATCGAAATTGCATCCCGCGACGAGATTGCCGCCACCCAGCTTGAGCGCATGAAATGGTCGCTGAAACACGCCTATGACAACGTGCCGTTCTATCGCAAAAGTTTCGATGACGCGGGCGTTCACCCGGATGATCTGCACAGCCTGTCCGATCTGGCAAAGTTTCCGTTTACCGTAAAGCAGGATCTGCGCGACAATTATCCGTTCGGCCTGTTTGCCGTCCCGCGCGACCAGATCGCCCGTGTCCATGCAAGCTCGGGCACGACCGGACAGCCGACCGTGGTCGGATACACGAAGAACGATCTGAAAATGTGGTCGACCGTGGTGGCGCGCTGCATGCGCGCATCCGGCTTGCGGCGCGGGGACGTGCTGCATAACGCCTATGGCTATGGGCTGTTTACCGGCGGGCTCGGTGTGCATGGCGGGGCCGAGGAACTGGGCTTGACCGTGGTCCCCGTGTCAGGTGGCATGACCCAGCGCCAGGTGCGGTTGATCGAAGATTTCCGCGCCGATGGCATCACCGTGACGCCCTCCTATGCGCTGTCCATTCTGGATGAATACGCCAAACAGGGCCGCGACCCGCGCAAAAGCCCCCTGAAGGTCGGCATTTTCGGGGCCGAGCCATGGACCAACAACATGCGCCGTGAGATCGAAGAGGCGTTCGACATGCATGCGGTCGACATCTATGGCCTGTCCGAAGTGATCGGGCCCGGGGTCGCCAATGAATGCGTTGAAACCAAGGACGGTCTGCATATCTGGGAGGATCACTTCTATCCCGAGATCATCAACCCCGACACCGGCGAGGTGGTTGAAGATGGCGAACTGGGCGAGCTGGTCTTTACCTCGCTGACCAAGGAAGGGTTCCCGATCATCCGCTATCGCACCCGCGACCTGACCCGCCTTTTGCCCGGCACCGCCCGATCCATGCGACGAATGGAAAAGATCACCGGGCGGTCGGATGACATGATCATCCTGCGCGGCGTGAATGTGTTTCCCACCCAAATCGAGGAACAGTTGATGGATGTCCCCGCGCTGTCCCCGCATTTCCAGATCGAATTGACCCGCCCCGCCCGGATGGACGAGATGCATGTGCACGTGGAAATGGCCGAAGGCATGCCACAGGACGGTGCCGAAGCCGCCGCCCGCACCCTGTCGGCCAAGATCAAGTCGAATGTCGGCGTCAGTGCCAAGGTGCATGTGGTCCCGACCGGCAAGGTTGCGCGCAGCGAGGGGAAAGCGGTAAGGGTCGTCGACAACCGCCCGAAGGAGTGACCCATGCCGCGAGGGATCGCCCGAGACCACGAAGAAAAACGTGCCGCCATCCGCAAGGGGGCAGCCAGCTATTTCGCTGAACACGGCTTCGATCGTGCCTCGATGACGGCAGCGGCAAAGCATTGCGGCGTGTCCAAGGCGCTGATCTATCACTATTACGACAGCAAAGAGGCGCTGCTGTTCGACATTCTGGACACCCATCTTTCGGGTCTGGTGGCCAAAGTCGAATCCGCGCCGCGCACCGATGGGTTGCGCGGCTTGGTGCGCGCCATTCTTCAGGCCTATCGCGGGGCCGATGCCGAACACAAGCTGCAACTGGACAGCCTGGGCGTGCTGGAGGCCGAGCAGCAAGCGCCGTTGATCGACCTTCAGCGCCGCCTGATCGACATGATGGGAAAGGCTTTGCAGAACGAGGCGCCCGAAGCCTTCGCAGGCAACCGCAACCTGCGTGCGGTGACCATGTCGGTCTTCGGCATCCTGAACTGGTATTACATGTGGAACCGCCCCGGTAAGGGGCTGGATCGCGATGAATACGCAGATCTTGTCACCGATCTGATTCTGGGCGGGCTTCGCGCCCTTTGACTCGCGATCTGTAGTCCGGCGCCCTCACCATCCTGTCATTTTCCTTTTGCGCGTCTGTGGCTAAAATCACGCCACCATTGTTCAAAAGGATGACCCATGTCAGTATTCAAACCCGCCCTGTTTGTCTTGCCGCTGAGCGTATTGATTGCCGCTCCGGCCCTTGCCCATTCCGATGTGAAGAACCCCGTTGTGATGGACCGCATGATGACCATGAAGGCGATCCAGGGCAGCATGAAAACGCTTGGGGACATGGCAAAGGGAAAAATCCCGTTTGACGCGGGAAAAGCAACTGCTGCCGCTGCGGCCATGGCTCATGACGGCAAGAAGGTTCCTGAAAAGTTCAGAGCCAACGAAACAGACCCGAAATCCGAGGCATTGCCCGCCATCTGGGACAATTTCGACGATTTCGTGCAGAAATCCGAAGCAATGGTCGCTGCCGCCGCCAGTGTCGGAACGATTGGCGATGAGTCTGCCCTTGGCGCGGCGTTGGGAAAGATTGGCGGGACGTGCAAGGCCTGCCACCGCGACTATCGCGAATAGGCCCGGCGCGGGAGGTTTTCATCCGTTCGGTGATCGTCAGGAACACCAGACCCGGTTGATCAGGCCATCCTCGTCAATCGAGATGTTCAGCCGGTCCGGGCGGTAATCCTGCGTCAGCGCCATACCGGGTTTCACCACGCGCGTCGTCCCGGGCAGGTCAAGTTCACGCAGGATTGCCGCGTCCTGCCCCACCAGCCCGCGAAACCTGTCCTGCCCGCAATTGGGTACAAAGGTGTCGGGCGCAGGCACAGGGGGGCTGGCCGCAAGACATCCGGTCAGGGCGACGGTGATGATCAGGGTCGTGACAGCTCTCATGCAGTCAATTTGCGCTGCAATGTCGTCTCGTGGCAAGAGGGGGGGTGCAGCAAGGTTGAAAAAGGCGCGTCGATCCCGCAACCTGACACCATCACAGAACAGGAGAAAGCCGATGCGCACCCGTGCCGCCGTTGCCCTTGAAGCCGGCAAACCGCTTGAGATCATGGAGGTGAACCTGGAAGGCCCGAAAGCGGGCGAGGTTCTGGTTGAAATCAAGGCCACCGGCATTTGCCATACGGACGAGTTCACCCTGTCGGGTGCCGATCCCGAGGGTTTGTTCCCGGCGATTCTGGGCCATGAAGGCGCAGGCGTGGTGGTCGAGGTTGGGCCGGGTGTCACCTCGCTTGAGGTTGGCGATCACGTGATCCCGCTTTACACGCCGGAATGTCGGGAATGCGAATACTGCCTGAACCCCAAGACGAACCTGTGCCAGTCAATCCGTGCCACGCAGGGTCAGGGCCTGATGCCCGATGGCACCAGCCGCTTTTCGATGCTCGATGGTACGCCGATCCTGCATTACATGGGGTGTTCGACATTCGCCAATCACACGGTCCTGCCGGAAATCGCGCTGGCAAAGGTCCGCAAGGACGCACCGTTTGAGAAGATCTGCTATATCGGCTGCGGCGTGACCACCGGCGTCGGCGCCGTGATCAACACCGCCAAGGTCGAAATCGGATCAACGGCGATCGTCTTTGGTCTGGGCGGTATTGGCCTGAATGTTCTGCAAGGGCTGCGCCTTGCGGGTGCGGATCAGATTGTCGGCGTGGACCTGAATGATTCCAAGGTCGAGATGGCCAAGCGGTTCGGCATGACCCATTTTGTGAACCCGTCAAAGGTTGACGGCGACCTGGTCGCCCATCTGGTCGACCTGACCGGCGGCGGCGCGGATTACACATTTGATGCCACCGGCAATGTCGGCGTGATGCGCACCGCGCTGGAAAGCGCGCATAAGGGCTGGGGCGAAAGCGTCATCATCGGCGTGGCGCCGGCTGGCGCCGAGATTTCGACCCGCCCGTTCCAACTTGTCACAGGCCGCGTCTGGCGCGGCACCGCGTTCGGCGGCGCGCGCGGGCGCACAGATGTGCCGCAGATCGTCGACTGGTACATGGATGGCAAGATCGAGATCGACCCGATGATCACCCACACGATGGGGCTGGACGACATCAACAAGGGGTTCGATCTGATGCATGAAGGCAAAAGCATCCGCAGCGTGGTGATCTACTGACCCGCAGAGTGCACGAATGAACCGGACACGGGGCGGGCGAAAACTCCCCTGCCCCGCGTCAAATTGCAGACTTGTGCTGCGTCGGAAAATCCATAAATTAGAACCATTCTAAGTTAGGAGCCTTCCATGCTGTCCGGCACTCTCAATCGTCGTCGTTTCTCGGATCTGTCAGAGCAGGAAATCCTGGCCCTTGCGATTTCCAACGAAGAAGACGACGCCCGCATCTATCGCCAATATGCCGAACTTTTGCGCGCCGATTTTCCGGCCTCGGCCAAGGTGTTCGATGGCATGGCCGAAGAAGAGGACGAACACCGCCGCCTGCTGATCGACGCGCACAAGGCGCGGTTCGGTGACATGATCCCACTGATCCGCCGCGAACACGTGGCCGGGTTCTATGCCCGCCGCCCGGTCTGGCTGGTCGAGAATCTGGGGCTGGAGACGATCCGTGGCGAGGCCCGCGAAATGGAGCGTCAGGCGGAACAGTTCTATCGCAAGGCCGCAGACCGCACATCGGACGCGAATATCCGCAAGCTCCTGGGTGATTTGGCCGCCGCCGAGGCGGATCACGGCAACGTGGCCGGACAACTGGAAGCCGACCACCTTGGGGGCGAGGCCCGCACGGAAGAAGATGCCGACGCGCATCGTCAATTCATCCTGACCTGGGTGCAGCCGGGGCTTGCCGGGCTGATGGATGGCTCGGTCTCGACCCTTGCACCGATCTTTGCCACGGCTTTTGCCACCCACGATACACACACGACTTTCCTTGTCGGTTTGGCGGCCAGTGTCGGGGCGGGGATTTCGATGGGGTTCACAGAAGCGGCGTCCGATGATGGCGAATTGTCGGGACGTGGCAGCCCGGTGAAACGTGGTTTTGCCTCGGGCATCATGACGATGTTGGGCGGGCTGGGGCACGCCCTGCCCTATCTGATCACCGATTTCTGGACCGCCACGACCATTGCCATTCTGGTCGTCTTCGTCGAGTTGTGGGCCATCGTCTGGATCCAGAACCGCTTCATGCAAACGCCCTTCATGCGCGCCACGTTGCAGGTGGTGGTGGGGGGCGCGCTGGTCTTTGCCGCAGGCGCGTTGATCGGGGGCGGTTGATGCCTGCGCAACCCACGCCTGTCGCACGCTGAACTCGCATCTCGTCAATCCCCATTCCCCATGCTAGGGCTGGGAAATGATCGACATCCTGTTGCAAACACTTCCCTTCTTTGCCGTCATCGGATTGGGATACGGCGCCGCGGCGCGCGGGTTTTTCCCACCCGAGGCCACGGCCTATCTGACAAGATTCGTGTTCTACTTCGCCCTGTCAGCGATGCTTTTTCGGTTTTCCGCCAATCTGGGTCTGGACGAGGTGATCAGCTGGCCGTTCATCTGGGCCTATGCGCTGGGGGCGGGCGCGGTTTACATTCTGGCAACCGTGGTCGCATTGATCCGCAAACGCGGGGTCGAAGAGGCGGCGGTCGAGGCGCAATGCGCCGTGGTCGGCAATGTGGGTTTCCTCGGGGTGCCCATGCTGGCGCTTTTGATGGGAGAGGCGGCGGTCGGGCCGGTCATGATGGTGCTGGCGGTTGACCTTTTTCTGTTCAGCAGTCTCATCGTGATCCTGATCACCGGGTCACGCGACGGACGGGTCAGCCCGGTGGTCCTGCGCACGGTCGGCAAGGGCTTGTTGAACAATCCGATGATCGTCTCGATGGCGCTTGGTTTTGCATGGGCCGCGACCGGCTGGCCATTGCCCGAAGCAGTTGACCGTTTCATGGACTTGCTGGGCGGCGCATCAACCCCGGGGGCCTTGTTCGCCATCGGCGCTTCGCTGGCTGCCAAATCCGCAGAACGGCTGAGCGTCGCCGTCTGGCTTTCCTTCGCCAAACTCGTCCTGCATCCGCTGGCCGTTGCGGTCACCGCCCTTCTGATCTTTGACGTGGAGCCATTCGCCGCCAGCGTGATGATAGCAACCGCCGCCCTGCCTGTCGCTGGAAACGTCTATATTCTGGCCCAGCATTACGGCGTTGCGCCGCAGCGCGCATCGGCGGCAATTCTGGTATCGACATGCGCGTCGATTCTGACGATCTCTGCCATACTTGCCTGGGTTACTCCATGATTGTTCTGTCCGGCGCCTATCGCCTGTTCTTTTCCTTCGCAGCCCTGTTTGCGGGAACCGCGATTCCGATCTGGCTGATCTATCACGCCGGGCTGGTCGAGCGTATGAACGACCCCCTGCTGTGGCACCAGCACGAGATGCTGTGGGGCTATGTTCCCGCCGCCATCGCTGGATTTCTGTTCACCGCCATCCCGAACTGGACAGGCCGCCCGGCCCTGGGGCCGAAGATGGTGGCCGCGTTGTTTGGTCTGTGGCTGACCGCCCGGATTGCCATGTTTGCGGCGCCCGAAGGGGCGTTGTCGCACACCGTGACCTTGGCATTTCTGCCCATCGTTGCCCTTCTGGCGCTGCGCGAGTTGGTCACCGCAGGCAATCGGCGCAACTATGTGGTTGCTGGCGTGGTGCTGGCCCTTGGGCTGGCACAGGCCGTGTTTTTGTTGTCAGACGCCCTGTTGGGGCTGACCTTGGGTTTTTCGCTGGTGTTTGTGCTGATGATGCATATCGGCGGACGCATCACCCCTGCCTTCAGCCGGAACTGGCTGAAAAAGCGTGATGAAACAAACCTGCCCGCTGCGTTTGGTCTGGTCGACCAGGCTGCCATCGGGCTGAGTGTGGCCAGCGTGGCAAGCTGGATCGTGTTCGACACCAGTGCGGTCACCGGCCTCTTGGCCTCATCCGCCGCCATCGCCTTGGTCCTGCGCCTGTCGCGCTGGCGCGGCTTTGCCGTCACGCAAGAGCCGCTGCTGTTTGCGCAACACGCCGGTTATGCCTGGCTGCCTCTGTCCATGGCGCTTCTGGCGCTGGCATCGCTGACGGATGTTGCCAATATCGGGCAGGTCCATCATGCCATCGGCGCGGGGGCGATCGGCTCGATCACCATGATCACCATGCTGCGCGCCCTTCTGGGCCATTCCGGCCGCCCGATCGAAGGCACACGGTTCGACCGCATCTATCTGAATTTCGTGCATATCGGCGCCGTGCTGCGCGTCACCGCCGACTGGACGGGCGATCCCACACATTTCTATCATCTGGGCGGGGTTTTCTGGTCGGTCGCGATGATCTGCTTTTTCATTCGCGTCTTCCCCATTGCACTGTCACCTCGGGTCTAGTTAGCTCGGTCCAGTCAACATGAAGGAGCCGCAGATGGAAACGCTATCGGAAAACGCTTGTTTCGGGGGCACCCAAGGTGTCTATAAACACGCTTCGCGTGCAACCGGCACCGACATGACCTTTGGGTTGTTCACCCCGATCGAGGCGCAGGACGGCCCCGTTCCCGTGCTGTGGTATCTGTCGGGTCTGACCTGCACCCATGAAAACGCGATGACCAAAGCAGGCGCGCAATGTTGGGCGGCGGAACACGGGATCGCGCTGATTTTCCCCGACACCAGCCCGCGCGGCGATGGGGTGGCGGACGATGACGCCTATGACCTGGGGCAAGGCGCGGGCTTCTATGTGAACGCCACGCAGGATCCGTGGGCTGCGAATTTCCAGATGTGGGATTACATCACCGAGGACCTGCCGGGTCTGGTGTTCGATCACTTCGCGCTGGACCCGGAACGGCAAGGAATTACCGGGCATTCGATGGGGGGGCATGGGGCTTTGACCATCGCGATGACCCTGCCCGAACAGTTCCGGTCCGTGTCCGCCTTTTCGCCGATCTGCAACCCGACCGCCTCCGATTGGGGCCGCAAACAGCTAGAGGCCTATCTGGGCGATGAAGAGGACGCCGATTGGCAGGCCTATGATGCAAGTCACTTGATGAGCCAACGCGGCTTTGACGGGCCGATGCTGATCGACACTGGGACGAAGGACCAGTTCATCGACCTTCTGCGCCCTGAAACTCTGGCCCAGGCGATCGCCGCGCGTCGCCAACAGGCGTCGTTCCGCATGCAGCCGGGCTATGATCACAGCTATTTTTTCGTATCCTCGTTCATGGAAGAGCATATCGGCTTCCACGCCGAGGCCCTGTGGGCCTGAACGGTCATGGTCGTCTATGTCGACGCCGATGCCTGCCCGGTCAAGGCCGAGGCCGAAGCGGTCGCAACCCGGCACAAGACGCGCATCCTGTTTGTGTCCAATGGCGGGCTGCGACCATCGCAAAACCCGTTGGTCGAGATGATCTATGTCCCGGACGGCCCCGACGTGGCCGACATGTGGATCGCCGATCGCGCCGGGCCGTCAGACGTGGTGATCACGGGAGACATCCCGTTGGCGGCCAAATGCGTCGAGACCGGGGCACAGGTTCTGCGCCATACCGGCGAGCGCTTCACTCAGGCCAATGTGCGTGAACAACTTGCGATGCGCGATCTGATGACCGACCTGCGCGCCGCCGATCCGTTTCGGCAGGGTGGCGGCAAGGCGTTCTCAAAATCAGACCGCGCACGGTTTCGCGAAGCACTGGATCTGGCGTTGCGACGCGCGCCCGCCTCCACCTGAGCAAGAATGGGGCCGCAGTCGCTTCACCTGACAGGTTGGGGAGCCGCCCTCAACCATTCCCCTTTCGACACCCTGCCCTGTCTGGCAGTCTGAAACCAGATTGGCAGCAAGTGATTTGATAACCAGTGAAAGGGAAGGCTTCGGCCTTCCCTTTTTTCCACCGCCCATCCGATGTTTGCGCGCGCAGTCTTGCGTAATTGCGCCCTGCACACTAGGCAGTTATGCAAACTGACCGGAGGGAAAGTCATGCCGCATAGCGACCCGAGAACGCTGGTTTCAACCGACTGGCTTGCCAAGCATCTGAAAGACCCGGACCTGCGCATCATCGACGCCAGTTGGTATATGCCGGACATGGATCGCGATGCGCGGGCTGAATACGATGCAGCCCATATTCCCGGTGCGCGGTATTTTGACATTGACGAGATTGCGGACCTGCGGTCGGACCTTCCCCATATGATGCCCCCGGTTGAAAAGTTCATGTCGCGTGTGCGGACGATGGGTATCGGCGATGGGCATCAGATCGTTGTCTATGACGGGATGGGCCTGTTTTCCGCGGCGCGCGTGTGGTGGATGTTCCGACTGATGGGTCACAAGGACATCGCGGTGCTGGATGGCGGTTTTCCGAAATGGCAGGCCGAAGGGCACCCTGTCGAAGACCTGCCCCCGGTTGTGCGTGACCGGCATATGACCGTCGCAAGGCAGGCGCATATGGTCAAGGATGTCACGCAGGTCGCGGCGGCATCGAAGCTGGGCGATCACCAGATCATCGACGCCCGATCGGCTGAGCGGTTTCGCGGTGAAGCCCCCGAACCGCGCGAAGGTCTGCGTGCAGGGCACATCCCCAATTCGAAGAACGTGCCCTTTGCCACCCTGCTGAACGATGACGGTACGATGAAATCGACGGACGAGTTGCGCACCATCTTTGAAAGCAGCAGGGTGGACCTTCGCAAACCCGCGATCCTGACCTGCGGATCAGGCGTCACCGCCGCGATCCTGGCCTTGGCGCTTGAACGGCTTGGCCATGATCGCCACGCCGTCTATGACGGAAGCTGGGCCGAGTGGGGCATGTATAACGACCTGAAAGTCGAAACCGGAGAATAACGATGTTCACGAACCTCAAAGAACAGCCCAAAGACAAGATCATGGCGCTGATGAGCCAGTATCGCGAAGACCCGCGCGAGGGGAAGATCGACCTGGGTGTTGGTGTTTACAAGAACCCGCAAGGCGTGACCCCTGTGATGCGCGCCGTGAAAGCGGCGGAAAAGGTGCTGTGGGATCTTGAAAGCACAAAGTCCTATACCGGGCTGGCGGGCGATCCGGCCTTCGGGCGCGCCCTGTCCGACCTTGTTCTGGCTGACAGCGTTCCGGCTGACCGCCTGTCGATGGCGGCCCAACCGGGTGGCACCGGCGCGATCCACCAGGCGGTCGAGTTGATCAAGATGGCCTCGCCCGACGCCACGATCTGGCTGTCGGCACCGACATGGCCCAACCACCCCTCGATCATCAAGCATCTTGGCATGAAAATGGCCGAGTACCGCTATTTCGACAATGAAAGCCGCGCGGTTGATTTCGACGGGATGATGGAAGACCTGAAAGGCATCAAGGCGGGCGATGCGGTGCTCTTGCACGGCTGCTGCCACAACCCGACTGGCGCGAACCTGACCCTGCCCCAGTGGAAAGAGGTTGCGGACCTGATCGTCGAGAAGGGTGCAACACCCCTGATCGACATCGCCTATCAGGGCTTTGGCGACGGTCTGGAGGAAGACGCCGCCGGCGTGCGCCTGATCGCGCAAACCGTGCCGGAAGCGTTGATCGCAGCAAGCTGTTCGAAAAACTTCGGCATCTACCGTGAGCGCACCGGGCTTCTGGTGGGCATCTCGGACAACGCCCAGCAGGCCGGGATCACCCAGCAGAACCTGACCCATTTGAACCGCCAGAACTTCAGCTTCCCCCCCGATCACGGCGCCCGTCTGGTGACCATGATCCTTGAAGATGAGGGGTTGAAGGCGGACTGGATGGCCGAGTTGGAAGAAGTCCGCACAGGTATGCTGGCCCTGCGCGAGCAACTGGCAGGCGAACTGCGCGCCCGGACCGGGTCAGACCGCTTCGGCTTCATCGCCGACCACCGCGGCATGTTCTCGCGCCTCGGCGCCACGCCCGAACAGGTCGAGGCGCTGCGCGTGGATCACGGGATCTATATGGTGGGCGACTCTCGGATGAATATCGCGGGGCTGAATGAGGAAACCGTGCCGATCTTGGCAGAAGCGATTGTTAAGGTTGGGGTTTAGGCCCCAGCCTTATCCCTCTGTGTGCCTGTAAGTCTGCTATGCGGACTTTTCTGCCTTTCAACTGTTCACCTCTAAGGTCTGCTTGATCAAACAACAACACTAGCCCACGAAAGCAGGTTCGTACCAGCCGTTGACTATCAAAGGAGCTTTAGAGCTATGGTGGCGACTAGCGCATTTGTTCAGGTTGAAAAGTGCAAATCAATGGAATCGTCGAGGAGGTGTTGCAGCCAGTGGTGATCGAGTTTTTAAGTTGGGCAAGCGCACTCATTGTTAACCATTTCTAAAACACTGAACGGCACAATCATGCGCTGAACAAAAAAGCCTGGTGTGCGATATGACGCTGATTGATCCTCAAGAATATCGAGAAGCCTTCGTGCAATATCTGCGCAAGGGCACGCCAATCCGTGTTGAGACGAAGTACACCAAGCCTACCACCCATTACATCTGGCGGACGCGGCGCGACGGCAAGGTTCGATCATCACATGCCGAACGCGAAGGCCAAGTTTTTTCATGGGACGATCCACCAGAAGGTGGCCACCCCGGGGAAGACTATGGGTGCCGCTGCACGGCAGAACCATACCTCCCACAGACCTCGGAATTCATGGAAATCTCCTTGCAGGGTGTCTCAGGCGGCGGTGCCGCTTGGAGTAGCAGGGATTTTCTGAACCACTACTACCGTGGAAACGGTAGAGGCGTCACCGTACGCGAGACCGGCCATCTTTCCGCAATCGTTGAGGAGTACATGGCTCAGGTGGAGAGCAAGCTGAAGGACCAAGTTGCCAGAGAAGCTCGAAAGAAACGAGATGGCAGTTTCACTGACACGTTTTACAACACCTATGGCATGACCGGTGTCGTTTTCAGTATCAGTGATACGGTGATCGGCGGCGAATTTTCAGGGAACGTAGAAGAACAGCATGGTGTCCTGAGCGTGGAAGGCTCGTTTGATTTCTATTTGAGGGACGAATTTGCCGACCCTGCCGACATAGGCATTGAGATCATTGATCCGGGCGAGAAAATCTTTGAGAACATCCACAGACCCATCGATAATTATCTCAGGGGCCGTACCGGCCTGCCACCGCGTGGCCCCCAACGGCTTGGGGTTCAAACCGGTGAACCGTATTCGATAACTGACGATTGGTCAGGGACGCTGAGCGGCCAAATCTACTTGGACCCTGCGCGCAGTACATATGGATAGACTCGGCTCCCTTTTGGTAATCGGAGCGCTCTCTGCGGTTCTTACATTGGTATTCTTATGGGGAGTTCCGACGCACTGCGTGCAACTTCCCAATGGTTTGAACATCGGCAAACAAGCTCTGATTGATCTGAACCGACCATATTTCAGACCAGATATCGTTCCCAAGTTTGACAACGGTCAATCGCTGCTACCCGGAGACGCATGGCCGTTCTACGCCACAGAAACAACAGTTCACGGGCTCGCGCTAGAAGCCGATCCTGAAGATGATTTCTGGTTCGCATGGCGCGAAGACACAGGTTTGGTTCTCAAAGCTGAAGATCCTGCACTTTACGAGAAACTCGTTTCAGAAGCTGGTGCACCGATGGGAAACAAAGGCATCAATGTCGTAGGCTCTCATGTCGTCATGATGGAGCTGCAAAGACGACCTGAATATGCCAATCAAACCTGTCGGACGCGGTGGATCGTAATTGGCACCGGTGGTCTTTAGTTTCCGGGAAGTCCAACTCAGTCGTTTGCTGTTAGAATTTACCGCACGGTAGTCGCCTGCCATTTACCTCCGAGCAGTTTTGAAGCCCTGTACATTCAATTTTTGCTGCGATTTGGCGAAAAGACGCGACAAAGCCGACCATCGAGCGTCACTCAGCATCCGTCACTCTGGGCTCAGAGCGGTCATCGAAACCTCGAAGGAACCACAAAAAAGAAAAGGGGACCTTCCAGCCCCCTTCCCACCCTGTTGGCCTTGGCATTTGCGCGGCCAGCGTGTGCCGGGGGTTTGTCCCCCGGCGTTTATGTCTTACCCGTTGGTGAATTCCGGGTAGGCTTCCATGCCCAGTTCGGCCATGTCCAGCCCGTTGACTTCTTCCTCTTCGCTGACCCGCAGGCCCATGGTGGCCTTGATGACCCCGAAGAAGACGTAGCTGACAACGAAGACGAAGATGCCGATGGCTCCGAACCCCATGATCTGGGTGCCAAAGCTGGCGTCCGTGTTGGTCCAGGCCACGATGAACGTCCCCCAGAAGCCTGCCACCAGGTGAACCGGGATGGCACCAACCACGTCGTCAATCTGCAAGCGATCCAAGAGCGGGACCACGAAGATCACGATCGCGCCACCCACGCCGCCGATGATCAGGGACTGGAACAGCGTGGGCGCCAGCGGCTCGGCGGTGATCGAGACAAGACCAGCCAGTGCGCCGTTCAGGGTCATCGTCAGGTCGACCTTCCTGAACATCACCTGTGTCAGGACCATGGCGACAATGGCACCTGACGCCGCCGCCATGTTGGTGTTTGCGAAGATACGTGCCACGTCCGACACGTCGCTGATCGTGCCCATGGCCAGTTGCGACCCACCATTGAAGCCGAACCAACCAAGCCACAGGATAAACGTGCCCAATGTGGCCAGCGTCAGGTTGGACCCCGGCATCGGCACGGTGCGGCCGTCTTTGTATTTACCAATACGCGGGCCGAGGATCAGGGCACCAGCCAGCGCGGCGAACCCACCGGCGGCATGCACCAGGGTCGAGCCTGCGAAATCCGAGAAGCCAGCTTCCGACAACCAGCCGCCGCCCCACTGCCAGCTTGCCTCAATGGGATAGATGAAGCCGGTCAACACGACGACGAAGGCCAGAAAGGGCCACAGCTTGACGCGTTCCGCCAGCGTGCCCGACACGATCGACGCCGTGGTGGCGCAGAACATCAGCTGAAAGAAGAAGTCCGATGCACCCGAGGCATAGCCGACGTCCACGGCCTCGGCCGCGACGCCCACCGGGTCCAGCGAAGTCACGGCAAAGAACGGGCCCAACCAGCCTTCGATCATCCAGTCGCCCGGATACATGATGCCGTAGCCCGACAGCCAGTACATGATCGCCGCGATGGAAAAGAGCGCGATGTTCTTGGTCAGCTGCATGGTGACGTTCTTGGACCGGACCAGACCGGCCTCGAGCATGGCGAAACCTGCCGCCATCCAGAACACCAGGACGCCACCCAGAAGAAACAGAACCGAGGTCAGGATGAATTGCGTGTGCACCGCAGCCTCACCGTTGGCAGCGTCTTGCGCGATGGCCAATCCCGGCAGGACCGTCAATAAGGCCGATGAGATTATTAGTTTACGTGTCATTATCTTTCCTTTCGCGCGTTCAAATCGCATCCAAGCCGGTCTCGCCGGTGCGCACGCGCATCGCGTCGCTCACATCAAGGGTGAAAATCTTGCCGTCGCCGATCTTGCCGGTATGGGCGGATGTCGCGATGGTCTCGACGACATCTGACGCCAGATCATCATCCACGACGATTTCGAGTTTCACTTTCGGCAGAAAATTCACGGCGTATTCCGCGCCGCGATAGATCTCGGTATGACCCGACTGTGCGCCGAACCCCTTGATTTCCGTTACCATCATGCCCGACACCCCGGCCGAGGTCAGCGCCTCGCGCACCTCTTCCAGTTTGAACGGCTTGATCGCTGCTATGATCAGTTTCACGTTCGTTTCCTTTCGTTCCCACATCCCCATTCAATGGGACTGAACGGGCCGAAGGACAGCATTGGCGTGGCTCCGCCGACCCGCAAAACGGCTGTTGCGCAAAATTTGCTGCGCATGCACAATGATGTGCTTAATTTTTGGACAATGCGAAAAGTCGCAGGGGCCGGATGAACCGGCTACACTCTTCGAAACCGATTCGTTACTTTGGATCGACCGAGCAGACGCGGAACCAGTATCATGAGCCCAACCGGACCAAAGCGCCCCAAACTGGTGGCAGACAAGCGGTATTCCAAAACAAAGCCCGCGGCGAAAAAGCCTGCGCGGCGCAAATCCCGCAAACCCACCACCAAACACACGACGCGCCGCACGAGCCCCAATCGACCCAAGGGCATCCTGGGCTGGCCGATCTTCCTGATCGGCTGGGTGTTTCGCCTGATCTGGCGACTGACCTGGAAAAGCGCGGTGGTGGTCACGCTGCTTGTGGCGGGTGCGGTGTTCTATTTCGCATCGACAATCCCGGATCTGAATGCGCTGCTGGACGGGCGGGCCAAGGGGTCTGTCACGATTCTGGACCGTTACGGCGCGGTCTATGCCTGGCGCGGGGATCAGCGCGGGCGCACGATCACCACCGAAACCGCCAGCCCCCACTTGGCCAATGCCATCATTGCCAGTGAGGACAAGCGGTTCTATGGGCATCTGGGACTAAGCCCGCGCGGCATTGCAAGCGCCATCCGCATCAACCTGAGCGAAGGGCGCGGACCTTTGTCCGGCCACGGCGGGTCGACCCTGACCCAACAGGTGGCAAAGCTCTTGTGCCTTGGTGTGCCGTTCGACCCGAACGAGTGGAAGAACGAAGCGGCTTACGAGGCTGATTGCCGCCAAGGCTCGCTGCGGCGCAAGATCAAGGAAGCGGTCTATGCTCTGGCGCTGGAAACCAAGTTCTCGAAAGATGAAATTCTGACCATCTATCTGAACCGTGCCTATCTTGGCGCCGGGTCGCACGGGTTTGACGCCGCAGCGCAGCGATATTTCTCGATCCCGGCGTCCGAGCTGAACCCGGCACAGGCGGCGATGCTGGCGGGCATGTTGCCCAAGCCGTCGGTCTATGCCCCCACCGCCAACCTGAAACGGTCTCAGGACCGGGCGGCAACGGTTTTGCGCCTGATGAATGAACAGGGCTATCTGAGTGACGAGGAAACCGCGCAGTTCCAGGCCAATCCCGCGACATTGTCCACCGCCGCCAAGGCGCAGGCCGGTGGATATTTCGCCGACTGGATCATGGGCGACCTGCCCGCGTTCCTGACGCGCAAGACCACCGAGGACGTGATCATCAAGACCACGCTGGACCCGCGCATTCAAACCGCGGCAGAAGACGCGATGACCAAGATTTTCGAAACCAAGGTCTCACCAGGGTCCGAAGCCGAAGCCGCGATCGTGGTGATGAGCTCGGACGGCGCCGTGCGCGGCATGGTCGGCGGGCGCGAAACCAAGGTGACGGGCGCCTTCAACCGGGCCACGCAGGCGAAACGCCAGACCGGGTCGGCGTTCAAGCCATTCGTCTATGCGGCAGCGCTGGACATGGGATATCGCTGGGATGATTTCATTCTGGATGAACCCTATTGCGTGAATGTCCCCGGATCGGGTGAATGGTGCCCCAAAAACTATACCCGCAAACATTACGGCAATGTCAGCCTGACCGAAGCACTGGCCCGGTCGCTGAACATCCCCGCCGTCAAGGTGGCCGAGGATGTCGGGCTTGAGGCCGTGCGCAGCGTTGCCTCGATGTTCGGGATCGAAAGCGATCTGGCCGCTGGTCCTGCGCTGGCACTGGGCGCATCGGAAAGCACCTTGCTGGAAACCACCGGTGCCTTTGCGGGCATCCTGAACGGCGGTTCGGCAGTGATCCCCTATGGCCTGACGGAACTGAGCCTCGTCGGTGAAAGCGATCCTCTGATGACGCAAACAGGCGGGATCGGCGAGCGTGTGATCTCGCAACAGGCCGCGCAGCAACTGGTCTATATGATGAGCCGCGTGGTCGAAGCCGGTACGGGCAGCCGGGCCAAGATCGACGGCTTGGAAATTGCGGGCAAAACCGGCACCACCAACTCATCCCGCGACGCCTGGTTCATCGGGTTCACTGCGGAATATGTCATGGGTGTCTGGATGGGGTATGACGACAATACACCCCTTAAAGGCGTCACCGGTGGCGGTCTGCCTGCCGAGATGTGGCGTGAAGCCATGGTGCGCATCCAGTCAGAGCTGGTCCCCACGCCACTTCCGATGATCCGGCCGGGCAGTGCACCGCAGTTTGATGGGCGGCTCATCACCTCGGACGGACGAGTCATTCAGGGTCAGGGTCAAGGCCGTCGCCCGCAAGGGGGGCAGAATGTCGGCCAGGCTGTCGAGGACGCGTTGATCGGTGTGCTCCGGTCGATATTCGGCAAGAACTGACACGGCATCACGCCACGACAGCGGGTCAATCCGTCAGGGACAATACCCGCTGCAGCATGTTGATCAGCGCCGTGCGCTCGTCACCAGACAGCACGTTCAGAAAGCTGTCATTCAACCCGTGAATCAGCGGCGGCAGCTTTTGCGCCACGGCGCGCCCCTTGTCGGTCAGAAACACCCGAGTGGTGCGACGGCTGGACGGGTCCGCGCGGCGTTCGATCAAGCCATCCCGGGCCATCGCATCCAGATTTCGGCTGACCTGATACTCTGGCAAGGTTAACTTGGCCCCCAATTCTCGCTGGCTTTGGCCGTCTTGCGCCAGCAGCTGCATCAGGGTCATGAAGAACCGAAAATCCAGATCCAGATCGGCCAGACGCTGCTTCATCGCTTCGTCCATCCGACGCGCCAACACCTGTGACAGGAAGCCAAAACTTTCCTTGTGTGTCCCTTCGGGCCAATTCGCGCTTGTCATAGCCTGCTTTCCTTTGTCGACCCTTTCTGGATACTTGCGGATGCAACCTTTCGCAACCCGAAGGGCAGTGACCTGACCATCAAAAAACGCCCCTGCGCGGGAGCAAGGGCGTTTGAAATCATGGCGGGTGGCAGGGTTCAGACGGGTCAACCGGCTTTCAGGTCGGCGATCAACTTGTTCAGGTCACCGCCACGACGGTCCAGCATGGCGCCGATTTCCTTGCGTTCGGATTTCACGATGGAAATGCCTTCAACAACCATGTCGATGAACTTGCCGTCACGCTTGGCCACGATGAAAATGACATCAAAGGGCGATTTGCCCTTCAGGGTGGTCTGGGTCAGAACCTCATAGACGTTCTTGCCTTCCGACGTGCCGACCACATCAATGCGCCCCCCCTGAAACTCGCGAAAGCGGCTTCCGTAGCGTTGCGCGATATAGCCCTGAAAGGCCTTGGTGAATTCACGCTTCTGCGCGGCGCTGGCCGACCGGCCATCGACCCCCAGTGCACTTTGCGCGATATAGCTAACCGCAGCATATTTGGCGAACACGCCTTCGAAACGCTTGATCATCGCGGACTCTGAGGCACCGGAATTGATGATCCCGTTGATGTCGCTGACCACCTGCCCGATCAGGCTTTCCGCCTTCGACGCAGAAATGGCCGCCCACGCCCGACCCGGCAGCAACGCCACAAGGCCCAGCCCGGCCAGACCGCCCAAGACTGCGCGGCGTGTCAGTGTGGTATCGTTACCCATCATACGCATCATATATATCCTCAAGTTCGTTGTCCTCGACTTCGATGCCAAGCTCGTATCGCCGCGAATCAAGATAATAGAGCCGCATCAGCTCGTACCCGTCTTCACTAGTATAGAACTCTTCAATCGTATCGCCGAATGTGTAGCGATCACCGAATTTTGACAGAACCCATGTGGCTTTGGGAAGGTGTTTTACCTCGGTCGGCAAAGCCAAGCTTAGTGGGTTCAGAACAAAGTCGACCAGAATGCCGAACCCGTCCCGCTCGGTCGATGGGCCAAAGAAGGGCAGCACCACGTAATCGCCTTCTGGGGCGCCCCAGACATGCAGCGTTTCGCCAAAATCGCTGTCGCGCTCTTCCAGCCCGATATCCGTTGCCACATCAAACAGGCCCAGCAATCCGAAGGTCGAGTTGAACAGGAACCGTACCGTATTGTGCACCGCGTCTTCGACATTGCCCTGCAGGATGTTGTTCGCCACGACGCCCGGCAGCCCGGCATTGTCCGAGAACACCGAGATCGTGTCGCGCACCTCGCGCGGCAAAACCTCGCCATACGCGGTGGATGCGGGCGAGACCAACGCGCGGTCCAGGTCGATATTCGCCCCGTGCGTGCGACGGTTCTGGACCTCGTGCGGGTCGTCATAGCCCGTCGGGGCCGGCGCCTGCGCACAGGCGCCCAGCGCAACTAACACAAGCCCAGCCAGTGCCGGAGAAATCTTCGAAATCGGTTTGGTCACATTGATATCTTTGTCTTGGCAGCAATCATACATGTCGGGGCCACACATAATGTGCGGTGTTTCATTGCAAAGCCGTTAAGGGATTTGCAGCTTTTTATGTGTCTATTTGGCGACAGTTTACAAGCCGAATCCCGCTGATGCCAGTGCGCCAAGCCTGTGCCGTATCCTGTTGGGTTTCGTCAGTTCAGGTCAGGTCGGTTCGGATCACATGGGACAGCACGAAAACAGCTTTGGCCGGGAACATCTGCGCCATGTCCGTCACCGGATGCGGGGGCTGCTGGTCAATGCGGCCATATTCTCGGTGTTCGTGAACCTGCTGCTGCTCACCGCTCCGATCTATATGCTTCAGATATATGATCGCGTGCTCAGCAGCGGGTCCGTGGCAACGCTCGTCACCCTGTCACTGCTGATGGCGTTTCTGTTTCTCATGATGGGGTGCCTGGACTATGCCCGTGGGCGGCTTCTGGCACGCGCAGGTGCCCGGTTTCAAGCTGAACTGGACGAACGCGCTTTCCAACTCGATCTGGCCGTGGACCCACCGCAACCGCAGCAACAACCGTCCGCACCCAAAGGCACGATCCAGAACATTGACTCGATCCGGCGACTACTGGCCAGCCCGGTCATGAGCGCCATGTTCGACCTGCCCTGGACTCCGGTATTCCTGCTGGCCATCACGCTGTTTCATCCGTGGCTGGGGGCGCTGGCCCTATCCGGCGGAGCAGTTCTGATTGGCGCCGCACTGCTGAATCAATGGCTGACCCGAGGTCCGGTGGCAGTGTCACTGGCCCATTCCCGCAAGGCCGATCTGTTGGCGGGTCGCTTGCAGACCGAAGGGCAAATGATCCGCGCGCTCGGGTTTTCGGCGGGCACGGGGTGGCACTGGCAAAAACTGCGACAGGTGGCACTTGGCGCCGCGCTGTGCGTGTCCGATCAACAAAGCCTGTTCGCCGTGATGACCAAGACATTCCGGCAGTTTCTGCAGTCGGCCATGTTGGGGCTTGGGGCCTATCTGGCACTGCAGGGTGAGATGTCGCCAGGGGCAATGATTGCCGGGTCGATCCTGTTGTCCCGCGCGCTTGGCCCCGTTGACGTGATCGTCGGACAGTGGCCCATTGCCCAGCGCGCGCAGGCCGCATGGCGCGCCTTGGCCGCCGATCTGTCAAACACACAGCCAACGGCTGCAAAAACGACCCTGCCCCGTCCCGCTGCCAATGTGCAGCTTGCGCATGTCACCGTGATCCCGGCGGGGCAGAGTTTCGCCGTCCTGCAGAATATCTCGTTCTCACTTCATCCCGGCACGGCACTGGGGGTGATCGGTCCCTCAGGTGCGGGCAAATCGACGCTGGCGCGGGTGCTGACGGGCGCGCTGCACCCCACCGCCGGATCGGTGCGGCTGGATGGCGCGGCACTTCACCAATACGACCCGGCACAACTTGGCCATGCGATCGGTTACTTGCCGCAACGAGTAGTGTTCTTTGACGGGACCGTCGCCGAGAACATCGCCGGGTTTCGTCCGGAAACTGACGATGCCGATATCGTGGCCGCCGCGCGTGCCGCTGGCGCACATGAAGTCATCCTGTCCCTGCCCGACGGCTATGACACCATGGTCACACCGGGAATGGCGCCGATCTCGGGCGGCCAGTTGCAGCGCATCAGCCTGGCGCGCGCGCTGTTTAGCGACCCGCCCCTGGTGGTTTTGGACGAGCCGAACTCCAACCTCGACCATGATGGTTCACATGCCCTGAGCCTCGCAATCCAGGCCGTCAAAAACCGTGGCGGCGCGGTGGTGATCATGGCGCACCGTCCCTCGGTCATACAGCATTGCGACCAGCTGATGGTGCTGGAGCGAGGCCGGATCACCGACTTCGGGCCGCGCGAGGAGATCTTGCGCAAAACGGTACGCAGCGCCCCGCAGCGCCACGCCCTGCACAGTATCGAACACGGTGGGGATGGCCATGCCTGATCTGTCCGCCCGCAGCTTCACGATTTTCGGCTTCCTGGTGTTGACCGTCCTGCTTGCCGGCCTTGGCCTTTGGGCCGTCACCGCGCAGATCGCCGGGGCCGTGGTGGCCCAAGGTATGCTTCGGCCCGCGCATGCGCTGCATGTGCTGCGTCATCCGGACGGGGGCGTCGTCGAATGGATTGGGGTCGAAGAGGGTGACAAGGTACAAGCAGGTGACAGGCTTCTGACGCTGGACGCAACGCGACATCTTTCAAGGCGGGCGGTTCTGGAAACCCAACTGGCCGAAGTGCTGGCCCGCATTGCCCGTCTGAAAGCGGAACGCGATGGGGCCGCCGACATCACCTTTCCCGTCCGATTACACGAAACCGTGCGGGCGCACCCGAACCTTGCCGATGTCATGCAAGGGCAAATCCGCCTGTTTCAGTCGCGCCGCGAGCTGACAACCACCCGAGCCGCACA
This sequence comes from Aliiroseovarius sp. S2029, assembly GCF_023195575.1. Lineage (NCBI taxonomy): Bacteria > Pseudomonadati > Pseudomonadota > Alphaproteobacteria > Rhodobacterales > Paracoccaceae > Aliiroseovarius > Aliiroseovarius sp. S2029. The sequence continues at coordinate 42,943 of NZ_JALPQE010000002.1, read as the reverse complement.
ACTGGACAAGCGTGCATCGCAGATCGGCCAGCGGAGGAGTGGGCTGACCGCACAAACCACAGCCCTTGCGCGGCAATTGGACCTGCTGCGCGAGGATCTGAACCGGCAACGCGACCTGTTGATGCAAGGGCTGGCCCAATATCCGCGGATCGCGACCCTGGAACGCGAGGAAGCCGTTCTGACGGGCCGTCTGGCCGAACTCTCTGCTTCCATGGCCGAGGCAGAGTTGCGGCTGACCGAGACGCAGTTGCAGCAATCGTCACTTGAGGCCGAACAGCGTGAACAGGTGATCGCAGAGCTGCGTGACCTACAGTCGAAATCGGCCGAGCTGTCTGAAACGCTGCAAGGAATTGACTATGACATCCGACAGTTAACCCTGCGCGCGCCGGTTTCGGGCCGGGTGCACCAACTGACGATCCACACGCCGCAATCCGTGCTGAAACCCGGTCAACCTGTGCTGAACATCGTCCCACAGGACGGACCTCTGCGTGTCGCGGCGCGCATCCAGCCTCGTGATATTGATCAGCTTTTCATCGGTCAGCCTGTCACACTGACGTTTCCATCGGTCGCACAACGGCAAGGGGCAGATGTGATCGCCCAGATCGGCAAGATTTCGGCCGATGCCGTGACAAGCGAACAAACCGGGCAAAGCTATTTTGAGGTCGAAATCACCATCGACCCCAAAGAGCACACGCGACTGCCGCCGGAAGTCGTTCTGGTTCCCGGCATGCCGGTCACGGCGTTCATCAAGACAGGGTATCGCAGCCCGATGTCGTATCTGTTGCACCCGCTGTCCGGCTTTTTTCGCACCGCGATGCGCGAAAAGTAACGCACATCGTTTATTGCGCAGGTCGCTCAGCGCGCTTTCACCCTTTTCACCATACAGATAGCAAGTTAGCGTCCCCGCACTTGCCCGCGCCGGATCAGTTGAAAAGGATGTAAGATGAGCAAATTTGAAACCCGACTTGCCGAACTGGGCGTCACCTTGCCCGATGCACCGGCACCCGCCGCGAATTATGTGCCCTATGTCAAGATTGGCGATCTGGTGCATGTGTCGGGGCAGATCTCGATGAAGAACGGGGCATTTCTGACTGGGAAGCTCGGTCAGACGATGACCGCCGAAGAGGGGGCCGAAGCCGCGCGCAGTTGCGCCATCAGCCTGCTGGCGCAGGTCAAAGCGGCCTGTCAGGGGGATCTGGACCGCCTTCAGCGGGTGGTCAAGCTGGTCGGATTCGTCAATTCGACCGCAGACTTTGGCGATCAGCCCAAGGTGATCAACGGGGCGTCGGACTTCATGGTCGAAGCTCTGGGCGATGCCGGGCGGCATGCGCGTTCCGCCGTGTCCGCCGCCAGCCTGCCCTTTGGCGTTGCGGTTGAAATCGAAGGCGTTTTCCAGGTCAAATGACCCGCCCGCCCGTCCCGCTGCCAACAGGGTTTCTGACCCGCCCGATCGCCCATCGCGCGCTGCATGACATAACGGCAGGACGCCCCGAAAACTCGCGCGCGGCGATCCGGGCGGCCATCGCGGCGGGCTACGGGATCGAGATTGACCTGCAATTGTCGAAAGATGCGCAGGCCATGGTTTTTCACGACTATGACCTCAACCGGTTGACGGGCCAAAAGGGGCCGATCCAGCAACGCAATTGCGATGAACTGCGCGACATCCCTCTGCTGCATGGCAACGAGGGCATCCCGACCCTGGATGAGGTGCTTGATCTGGTGGCGGGACAGGTGCCTTTGCTGATCGAGATGAAGGACCAGGATGGCGCCATGGGGCCGCGCACCGGGCCGCTGGAACAGGCGGTTGCCAAGACGCTGTCCGGATACCAGGGCGACGTGGCGGTGATGTCGTTCAACCCGCATTCGGTCGCCACACTGGGTGCCCTTGAACCCGGCTGCGCCCTTGGCCTGACCACCGAAGCCTTCCTGCAAAAAGACAACCCGCTGCTTCCCGCAGCCACCCGCCAATACCTGCGTGACATCCCCGATTTCGACCGCGTGAACGCCAGCTTCATCAGCCACGACATTCACGACCTGAACAACCCCGCCGTTGCCAGGCTGAAAGCCAGGGGCGTGCCTGTTCTGTGCTGGACGGTCAAATTGAAAACTGCCGAGGCCGAGGCACGCAAGATCGCCGACAACATCACCTTTGAAGGCTATGCGGCTTGACCACGGGGATGCGGTTTGGCCCAATGTTGCCGTGACAGATACTCAGATCGAAATCCGAACACACCAAAGCCTTGCCAGCATCGCGGCAAAGGACTGGGATGCTTGCGCCTGTCCCGAGGTGACTGATGGCGGCCGACCTGTCGATCCGTTCACGACCCATCGTTTTCTGTCGGCACTGGAAATGTCACGCAGCGTGGGCGACGGCACCGGCTGGCAGCCGCATTACCTGAGCGTCAGGACTGGCGGGCAGATCATCGCCGTCGCCCCCGCCTATGCCAAGACCCACAGCCAGGGCGAATATGTGTTCGACCACAGTTGGGCTGACGCCTACGCGCGTGCAGGCGGGCGGTATTATCCTAAGCTGCAAGTCGCGGTGCCCTTCACCCCGGTGACGGGCCGACGTCTGTTGACCCGCCCCGGATACGAAACCATCGGGCGGGCGGGATTGGTGCAGGGGCTTGTGCAGATCGCGGCGGATAATGGCCTCAGTTCGGCGCATGTCACTTTCTGCACGGGCGACGAAGCGCAGGCAGGCGCGCAGATGGGCCTTCTGCACCGGATCGGGCAACAATTTCATTGGGAAAACGACGGTTATCCGACCTTCGATGCGTTTCTGGGCAGTCTGAGTTCGCGCAAGCGCAAGCAGATCAGGAAGGAACGGCGCCAGGCGCAGGGGTTTGGCGGCATGATCGTCGCGCGGACAGGCGATGCGATCCAGCCACAGCATTGGGATACATTCTGGCAGTTCTATCAGGACACCGGCGCGCGAAAATGGGGTCGCCCCTATCTGACCCGCGCCTTCTTTGACGAGATCCACCAGACGATGCGCGATGATCTGCTTCTCGTGATGGCCGAGGTGGACAACCGCGCAGTGGCCGGCGCGCTGAACGTGATCGGGCGCGACACGCTGTTTGGGCGCTATTGGGGCGCGCTGGAACACCACCCCTGCCTGCATTTCGAGCTGTGTTATTATCAGGCGATTGACTACGCGATTACCCACGGACTGCTTCGGGTCGAGGCCGGGGCGCAAGGCGAACACAAACTGGCGCGCGGGTATCTGCCCGTGGCGACCCATTCACTGCACTGGATCGCCGAACCGGGCTTTCGTGACGCCGTTCAACAGTTCCTGACCGCCGAGAAGGAAGCCGTGGAGGAAGATATCGAGATCCTGACCTCCTACGGCCCCTTTCGGAAATCGGCCAAGGGCGAAGGCGGCTAGGCCGGCAGATCGGCCAGCAACGCCTCGCCGCCCGAGGATTCGCAGACGCCGGGGTTTTCTTCAGCATTCAAGACCTTGACCACGCCGTCTTCAGCATAAAGCGCATAACGACGCGAGCGGTTGATCAACCCGGCAGGCGGGGCATCAAACGTCATGCCAACGGCGCGCGTAAACGCACCCTCGGCATCGCCCAGCATGGTGATCCCGGCCTTTGTGGCGCCCGTGCTTTTGCCCCAAGCGTCCAGTACGAAGGGGTCGTTTACAGCAATACAGATTACCGCATCCACGCCTTTCTTGTCGAAATCGGGTTTCGTCCGCATGAAACTGGGGACATGCGCTGTTGTGCAGGTGCCGGTATATGCCCCCGGCAGCGCGAAGATCACGACCTTCTTTCCCTTCGTGAAAGACGAAAGCTCGACCGGTTCCGGCCCGTCAGCGCCCAACCGCAACAAGGTCGCATCGGGCAGTTTGTCACCTACTGAAAGAGTCATTTTCTACATCCCTGATTGTGTTTCCGACCCCTCTAGTCATAGTCTGCAATCCGCGTCAGGTCAGTAGGAATGGAAAGCCCGCATGTCTCACATTGTTGTCATTGGCGCCGGTCAGGCCGGTGCGTCCTTGGTTGCAAAGCTGCGAAACACCGGGTTTGACGGAGACATCACGCTGATCGGGGCGGAACCGCAGCCGCCTTACCAACGCCCGCCACTGTCCAAGGCCTATCTGCTGGGCGAGATGGAGGAAGAGCGCCTGTATCTGCGTCCCGAGCATTTCTATGCCGACAACGACATCACCTTGCGACTGAACACCCATGTGGATGCGATTGATGCCAAAACGCGCGAGGTGGTGATCGGGGACGAGCGACTGCCCTATGACCAACTGGCCCTGACCACCGGATCGGTGCCGCGCCGTTTGCCCGCCGCAATCGGTGGCGCGCTGGATGGCGTTCACGTGGTGCGCAGCCTTGCCGATGTGGACGGCATGGCCGCCGAGTTTGCCGCAGACCGCCGCGTTCTGATCATCGGGGGCGGGTATATCGGGCTCGAGGCCGCCGCCGTGGCCTCCAAGAAGGGTTTGCGAGTCACTTTGGTGGAAATGGCCGACCGCATCCTGCAACGGGTCGCCGCGCCTGAGACCTCGGATTACTTCCGCGCGCTGCACCACGCCCATCGGGTCGACATTCGTGAAGGCGTCGGGCTGGAACGCCTGACGGGCGACACCCGCATCACCAGCGCCGTCTTGTCGGACGGCACCACGCTTGAGGTGGATTTTGCCGTGGTCGGCGTGGGGATCGCCCCCGACACTGCGCTGGCCGAAACCGCCGGGCTTGAAATCGACAACGGCATCAAGACAGACGCCCTTGGCCGCACCTCGGACCCGGCGATCTGGGCGGCGGGCGATTGCACGTCCTTCCCGTATCGCGGCACCCGAATCCGCTTGGAAAGCGTGCCGAACGCGATTGATCAGGCCGAAATCGTCGCGCGCAACATGATGGGTGAAAAGGTCGAGTACATCGCAAAACCGTGGTTCTGGTCGGATCAATATGACGTAAAACTGCAAATCGCAGGCCTGAACGCAGGCTATGACAACGTTGTGGCACGGACGGGCGAGCATGAAGGCAGCATGAGCTTCTGGTACTATCAGGGCGACACGCTTCTGGCGGTGGATGCAATGAACGACCCCCGCGCCTATATGATCGGAAAGCGCCTGATCGAGGCAGGCAAGACCGCTGACAAGGCGATCATTGCCGACCCGTCGGCGGATCTGAAGCCGTTGTTGAAATGAGGATCATCGCCGGTCGGTATCGCGGGTTGGGTCTGGCAAATGTCGGCAAGGGCGACGCGGGCGCGCATCTGCGTCCCACCACGGACCGGGTGCGGGAAAGCCTGTTTTCGATGCTGACCGGAGGCCGATTTGGCGATCCGATCTCCGACGCGCGGGTGCTTGACCTGTTTGCGGGCACCGGGGCATTGGGGTTGGAGGCGCTGTCACGCGGGGCAGCGCATGTCACATTCGTCGATGACGGTCGCAAGGCCCTGTCCCTGATCCGCGAAAACATCGCCAAATGCCGCTGCTCTGATGAAACCTCTGTCATCAAGCGCGACGCCACGCGACTGGGGGACGGCCAGCCACATGATCTTGTCTTTCTTGATCCCCCTTACGGCAAAGGGCTAGGCGAAAAAGCCCTGACCACCGCCATCACCGGCGGCTGGCTCGCGCCAGACGCGCTGATTGTGTGGGAGGAGGATACGGCAATCACCCCGCCCAACGGCATCACCGTGTTGGAAACGCGGCGGTATGGCGACACCACGATCTCAATTTGCGCGTTTCAGCCGGATCATTACCAGGTCGGGTGAAACTTGCCTGCCGGTGACAGTGTGAAAATCTCGCACCCGTCCGCCGTCACCCCGACCGAATGCTCAAACTGCGCCGACAGCGACTTGTCGCGGGTGATTGCGGTCCAGTCATCGGACAGGATCTTGGTCTCGGGCCGGCCCAGATTGACCATCGGTTCGATGGTAAAAAACATGCCTTCTTCCAGAACCGGGCCGGATCCGGGGCGGCCGTAATGCAGCACATTGGGCGGCGCATGAAACACCTGTCCCAATCCGTGCCCGCAGAAATCGCGCACCACCGACATGCGGTGGCTTTCGACATGGGACTGGATCGCGTGACCGATGTCACCGAAGGTGTTGCCGGGGCGCACGGCCTCGATCCCTTTCATCAGCGCATCATGCGTCACCTGGATCAAGCGGTCGGCAAAGGGCTTGATTGTCCCGGCCTTGTACATGCGGCTAGTGTCGCCATACCAGCCGTCCACAATCACCGTGACATCGACATTCAGAATGTCGCCGTCGATCAGTTCGTCATGTTTGCGCGCCGATTTCTCGTTCTTGCCTTTGGGGGTCTTGGACCCCGGAATGCCATGACAGACAACATGATTCAGCGAAATGCAGGACGCGTGTTTGTATCCCTTGTAGCCGATCGTCGCGGACACTGCGCCAGCCTCGTCCACCATCGCTTCGATTGCGGCATCGATTTCGGCGGTGGTGACGCCCGGCTTCACCATCGGCGCGATCCGGTCCAGAATGTCGGCGGCCAGACGGCCCGCCGCATGCATCCCGGCAAAATCGGAGGGGTCATACAGGCGGATGCCTTCTTTTGTCACGCGCATGGTGTCGTCCATGGTTTAGTCCTTTTGCTTCGCCCCTAAATAGGGTGTTTAGGCCAAAGACGCCAGAGGGGCCGCGATTTCAATGCCCTCGGGACTGATCCGGGTGCCAAGCACGATGGTGTCCACCCCGGCGGCGCGGGCCGCATCGAAGGCCGCGCCATAGGCCGGGTCGATATCGCGCGCCAGGTCGAAGCGGTCACAATCGGTGCGCTGCACAAGGTAAAGCATCACCGCACGATGACCCTGCGCCACCATGTCCGCCAACTCTCGCAGATGCTTGGTGCCGCGGGCGGTCACGCTGTCCGGAAACTCGGCCAACCCGGGCTGACGACTCAGCGTCACGGATTTCACCTCGAGATAGGTTTGCCCCGCGCCCTCCAGCAAGAAGTCGATGCGGCTGCCTTTCCCATATTTCACTTCGCGCCGGACGGTGTGGTAGCCTTGCAGGTCCGGGATCTGACGCGCCTCAAGCGCCGCCCAAAGCGCCCGGTTCGGCACCGAGGTGTCGACGCCCGTAAAATGCCCGTTCTCGTGATCGACAAGCCGCCAGCCGAAGTTCAGCTTTTTGAGGGGGTCGTCATTCGGCTCCAGCCAGATCTTCATGCCCGGTTCCGCCAGCCCCATCATCGAGCCGGGATTGGCGCAATGGGCCACCACCTCGCGCCCGTCCTCCAACAGGCAATCGGCCAGGAACCGTTTGTAGCGTCGAATGAGTCTGGCGGGCACAAGAGGGCTGGGAAATTGCATGGACCGGGCCTATACCGGAAGAAGGAAAGGAGCAAGCAATGCCAAACCCAACCGCCGCCATGCTGGTCATCGGAGACGAGATTCTGTCAGGCCGGACAAAAGATGCGAACATGCATCATCTTGCGGGGAAACTGACCGAACACGGCATTGACCTGAAAGAGGTGCGCGTCGTATCCGATGATGCCCCCGCGATCGAGGCTGCGGTAAAGTCCCTTTCCGACACCTATGACCATGTGTTCACATCAGGTGGGATCGGCCCCACCCATGACGACATCACCGCCGACTGCATTGCGCGCGCCTTTGGCGACCGTATCGACATCCGTGACGACGCGCGCGACCTCTTGGCCGCCCATTACGCGCGGCAGGGACAGGATTTCAACGCCGCACGCCAGCGCATGGCGCGCATCCCGGACCGGGCCACACTGATCGACAATCCGATTTCCGTCGCACCGGGCTTCACGTTGGAAAACGTGCATGTGATGGCTGGCGTTCCGTCCGTCTTCAAAGCCATGGTCGACAGCGTGTTGCCCCGCCTGACCGGCGGCGCTCCACTGCATTCACGCTCTATCCGGATCGAGCGCGGCGAGGGTGAAATCGCCGGTCCGCTGGGGCAATTGGCAAGTCAGAATGCAGACCTGAGTTTCGGATCCTATCCATTCATTCAAAACGGAATTTTCGGCGCCAACATCGTGATTCGCGGCACAGATCCCGCCCGGATTGATGCGGCAGCCAAATCCCTGTCCCAGTTGTTTTCGGAGGGCACATGAAACATACGCTTCCCAGTGTTGATCAGATAATCGAGGCCTGCGAGGTCACATGGCCCCCGGCCAAAACCGAGCGCATCGGTGCCTGGGTCATTCGTGATGGTGCAGGCGGGGGCAAGCGTGTTTCGGCGGCAACGGAAAGCTGGCCCACCACCGAAGCCGATTTGCCGGTGGCGGAAAAGGCGATGCGCGCGCTTGGAATGGACCCGCTGTTTCAGATCCGCCATGGCGACGAGCATCTGGACGATATGCTGGAAAAGCACGGGTATCACATTGTTGATCCAGTCAATTTCTGGGTGATCGAGGTCGAGGAGCTGACCCGCACCGCACCGCCTCCGGTCTCGGCCTTCTCGATCTGGCCCCGCCTCAAAATCATGAACGAATTGTGGGAAGCCGGCGGCATCGGAGAAGAACGGCGCGCGGTGATGGACCGGGCAGATTGCCCCAAGACAGGCTTGTTGGCGCGCACCGACGATGCACCGGCGGGGGTCGGTTTTGTCGGCCTGCATGGCGACATCGCGATGGTGCATGCCTTGCATGTCGACAAGAACATGCGCCGCATGGGCACCGGGTTGAATCTGCTGAAACAGGCGGCGGTTTGGGCCAAATCGAAGGGGGCCAAATATGTTGCGCTGATCGTGACGCAGGGCAACCACGCCGCCAATCCGCTTTATGCCAATATCGGGATGCATCTGATTGGGCATTACCATTACCGCACCAAGTCGCAGTAAGGGGACGAGTGATGGCGCATAAAAACAACGGTGTGACGGCGCTTGACCTGCCGATGGTCGATCCGCTGCCCGAAGATATTCAGAAGTATTTCGACATCTGTGACGAGAAGCTGGGAATGGTTCCGAATGTGCTGAAGGCCTATGCCTTCGACATGGAAAAGCTGCGCGCGTTCTCGGCGATGTATAACGAGCTGATGCTGGGTGAGAGCGGCTTGTCAAAGCTGGAACGCGAGATGATCGCGGTGGTCGTCAGTTCGATCAATCGCTGCTGGTATTGCCAGGTCGCCCATGGTGCCGCTGTGCGCACTCTGTCAGGCAACCCGCAACTGGGCGAAGCGATGGTGATGAACTGGCGGATGGCCGATCTGAATGACCGCCAGCACGCGATGCTGCAGTTTGTCGAACAGGTCACCAAGTCCTCTGCGGAGACCACCGAAGCGGACCGGGACGCGCTGCGCGCGGTCGGATTTTCTGATCGGGACATCTGGGATATTGCGGCGACGGTCGGGTTCTTTTCGATGTCGAACCGCATGGCCTCGGCGGTCGGAATGCAGCCAAATGACGACTATCACGCCCAGGGCCGATGACATTTCGATTCTGGCATCTGCTGTCGGGCACGGGAATGGTGCTTCTGACCGGCCTCGCCCTGCCCGCACGCGCCATTGATCTGCCCGCCGGGGCGAAGTTGCGCGCAGAAGAACGTGAAGTCGCCGCCCGCGCGACCCTTGCGACAGGGCGGTATGACGGACAACAGGTGCCGGTGATCGCCGCCGAAGGCCAGGTCATACGGCAGGCGTGGCGGGTGGACGGCACCAGCCAGACCAGTTTCCAGATCCTGACCGGGTTGCGTGATCAATTGGATCAAGACGGGTTCGACATTCTGTTTCAATGCCAATCCGTTTCCTGTGGCGGTTATGATTTCCGGTTTGGCATCGGCCATTTCAAGGCGCCGGATATGTTCGTTGATCTGGGTGGTTACCATTATCTAAGCGCCCGCAAGGGTGATCATCTTACCAGCGTTCTGGTCAGTCGCTCGAAGGAAGCAGCGTTCATCGAACTGCTTCAGGTGACGCCGCCCGGCAGCACCGGGACGGAGATATCAGCACCTGACGCGCCTGCCACACCCATACGACCCGCACCGTCGGATCGGCCGCTGGAGACGCAGTTGGAAACGCTGGGTCGCGCCGTTCTTCACGGGTTGAGCTTTGCGACGGGATCCTCTGAACTCGATGATGGGAATGTGCCGGTCCTGACCGAACTTGCGCAGTATCTGAATCAGAACCCCGGACGGCAGATTGTGCTGGTGGGCCATACGGATGCTGAAGGCGGCCTTTCCGGAAACGTCGCGTTGTCACGCAAACGGGCTGCGGCCGTGATGGAAAACCTGATCCGGCTTCACGACGTGAACCCCGCGCAGGTGTCTGCCGAGGGGGTTGGTTATCTGATGCCGCTGGCACCAAACCTGACGCCTGAGGGGCGCGAGGCGAACCGGCGTGTGGAAGCGGTGCTGATCAGTACCGATTAAGCCACCTGGGCCTTACCAGTTGTCCGGCCCCTTTTCGGCAAAGGCATGGACAAGGAAATCAATGAAGGCGCGCACTTTCGGCTGGGTAAAACGCCCCGGCGGATAGACCGCATAGATGCCCTGCACATCCTGCGGCAGGTCGGGGATCGCGTCGATGACCAGCCCCTGCTCCAGCGCGTCTGCATAGAGGAAGCTGGGCAGATAGGCGATGCCAAGGCCCGAAATCGCGGCGTTCAGCAAGGATTGTCCGTCATTCACGCTCAGCCATCCGGCGGACCGGACCTGCCGCACTTCGCCCGAGGGGGCGGGCACTTTCCAGACATTGCCCGAGCTTTGGTTCGAGTAGTGCAAAAGTTTGTGTTCGTTCAGATCGTCGATGCGCGTGGGGCGGCCATATTGCTTGAAATAATCCGGGCTGCCGACCATGCGGCGCGTCGTGGTCGAGATTTTGCGAGCCCGCAGCGAACTGTCTTCCAACTCGCCCACGCGGATCGCCATATCAAACCCTTCCGAGATCAGCTCGACATAGCGGTTGGCCAGATCCATGTTCACATGCACCTCGGGGAAGTCATGCAGAAACTGGCCCAACACCGGGCTCAGGTGATTGACGCCAAAATCGGTGGCGACAGAAATGCGCAGGATGCCGGAGGGGGCGGATTGCATCGACGTGACCAGCGCATCCGCTTCACCCGCATCGTTCAGCACGCGCCGGGCGCGATCGTAATAGGCAAGGCCGATTTCCGTCGGACTGACCCGCCGCGTCGTGCGGTTGAGAAGCCGCGCGCCCAATCGTGCCTCAAGGCTTGAAACATGCTTGGACACCGCAGATTTCGAGATTCCCATCTTCTTGGCAGCATCCGTGAAACCACCCTGATCCACGACAGTGGCAAAGGCTTCCATTTCGGTCAATCGATCCATTTCACTCTTTCCACAAGTTCACCCCAGTGCCCCGTTTATCCGGGCCAATTGGGGCAAGACTGTGAAGAACACCCGACAATACGGGGGTAATTGCAGGGATCGTTATGACCTTGGAAACGACGCAGGTGCGCTAGCGCGTTGAAAAGACTAGTTCTGCCACGCTGATCCAGATGGGCAGGGTCAGGGCCGCCAACAAAGTGGTCTGTGCGATCAGGGTGGCGACAAGGTTTCGGTCAGCGCCAAAGCCTGAGGCCAGCACATGCGCAGCCGACGCCGTTGGCAGCGCGGCAAAGACCACCAGAACCGAGGCGATCGCCGGATCAAGGCCCAGCAAAAGCCCGATGGTCAGCGCGAAAAGCGGCAGGGCCACCAGCTTGATCGTGCAGATCGCGCCGCTGAACCGATCCAGCCGCGCCAGCGCGCCCCAGTTCATCGTCGCACCGATCGACAGAAGCGCGATGGGAATGGCAGCGCGCGCCAGCATTTCGATGGGCGCCATGATGGGGGCAGGCAAGCGCCACCCCATCAGCCCGAACACCACACCACCCAGACTGGCCAGCAGAAACGGGTTCAGCGCCACTCGGGCCACCGTCGCGCCGACACCCAGCGCCCCACCACGTGACAAGGCCGACACGGCAAACAGGTTGGCAACCGGAACCCCCATGCCGACCGCCACGGCCATTTCACCCGCCCCGCCATGGGTCAGAAGCTCGACCGCGACCAGCCCAAGCGCCGTATTGAACCGCCAGCAGACCTGCCATGCCCCGGCGAAGTCCAGGAACCGGTCTGGTCCGACACGACGGGCCAGCCAGCCCAGCACCAGCCCGACCGACAGGATAGCCCAGACAATCGGCGCCATGACGAACAGCTTTTCAGGGTCGATGGGGCGGCTGGCGGCGGCGACGAACAGCAGCGCGGGGAACAGAATCTCGAAATTCAGGCGGTCCAGGCCCTGCCATGCGTTTTCCGACAGCCGTTTGCGCAGCAGCCCGCCCAGCCCCACCAAAAGGAAGCTGGGCATGAGACCGGTAAAGACGGCGAAGAAAACCATGTGACCTCCGGGGGCATACCCCGTGGTCAGTTCAAAGCGAGGCCGCCAGGCGCGATCCTTGGTCGATTGCGCGCTTTGCGTCAAGTTCGGCGGCCACATCTGCGCCGCCAATCACATGCGGCGCCTTTCCACGCGCTTCAAGCGCATCGGCCAGGCTGCGGTCGCTGACTTGTCCGGCACACAGGACGATGTTGTCGACCTTAATCATACGCGGATCTTCCCGTGCCTCGCCGGTCGAAACCATCAACCCCTCATCGGTGATGCGCTCGTAATTCACACCGCCCACCATCTCGACCCCTTTCATCTTCAGGGTCGCGCGGTGGATCCAGCCTGTCGTCTTGCCCAATCCCTTGCCCAGCGCCTTGGCCTTGCGCTGCATCAAGGTGACGTGGCGCGCCGGAGTTTCGGGTTTCGGTCCCTCTGGAGCCAGCCCGCCTCGCGCCTGCGCCGGGTCGGCCACACCCCATTCGGCCAGCCATTCTTCAAGGTTCTCGGTCGGGCTGTCCCCGGCCTGGGTCAGATACTCGGCCACATCAAAGCCAATACCACCGGCACCGATAATGGCCACGCGGTCGCCCACCGGGACCTCGTGCCGCAAGACATCAATATAAGACAGCACCTTGTCAGTTCCCTGCCCCTCGATGCCCGGATCGCGGGGAATGACGCCGGTCGCGATGATCACCTCGTCAAAGCCGTCCAGATCATCCACCGAGACATCCTTGCCCAGTTGCAGGTCAATACCCGACGCCGCAACTTGCCGGTCATACCAATCGACCAGCCCAATAAATTCTTCCTTGCCCGGGATTTTCTTGGCCATGTTCAATTGACCGCCGATCTGGTCGGCGCGATCAAACAAAGTGACCTTGTGGCCCCGCTCGTCCGCCACCAACGCCGAGGACAAGCCCGCTGGCCCGGCCCCGACAACCGCGATGGTTTTGGGGCTGTCGGTCTTGTCATAGCGCAGCTCGGTCTCGTAACAGGCGCGGGGGTTCACAAGACAAGTGGAAATCTTGCCGCTGAACGTGTGGTCCAGACAGGCCTGATTGCAGGCGATGCACGGCGCAATGTCGCCCGCGCGACCCGCCGCAGCTTTGGCGACGAAATCAGGATCGGCAAGGAAGGGACGCGCCATCGACACCATGTCCGCCGCGCCCCCCGCCAGAACCTCTTCTGCCACGTCAGGGTGGTTGATCCGGTTTGATGTGATGATCGGCAGTGACACCTGCCCCATCAGCTTTTTCGTGACCCACGTAAACGCGGCGCGGGGAACCGAGGTCGCGATGGTCGGGATGCGCGCCTCGTGCCAGCCGATGCCGGTGTTGATGATGGTGGCGCCTGCTTTCTCGATCTCTTTCGCCAGTTGGACGACTTCATCGAAGATTGATCCGTTGGGCACAAGGTCGATCATCGACAGGCGGTAAATGATGATGAAATCCGGCCCCACGGCGGCGCGCACGGCTTTCACCACTTCGATGGGTAGGCGCATCCGGTTCTCATAAGATCCGCCCCAACGATCTTCGCGCTTGTTGGTGTGAGTCACAAGGAACTGGTTCAGGAAGTAGCCTTCGGACCCCATCACCTCGACCCCGTCATACCCCGCCTCACGCGCGCGGGCGGCGGCAGTGGCGAAATCGGCGATCTGCTTCTGGATGCCATCCTCGTCCAGCTCTTTCGGCGGGAAGGGCGAAATCGGCGATTTGATCGGGCTGGCCGAGACACAATCCGGCCCATAGGCATAGCGTCCGGCGTGTAAGATCTGCATCGCAATCTTGCCGCCTTCGGCATGGACGCGGTCGGTTACGATCCGATGGTTGGCAATGTCCTGTTCGGTGTAAAGGCCAGCCGCGCCGGGATACACACCGCCTTCGGGGTTCGGCGCCATGCCGCCGGTCACGATCAACCCCACCCCGCCGCGGGCGCGTTCGGCATAGAACTCGGCCACGCGCGGCCAGTCGCCACGTTCTTCAAGCCCGGTATGCATCGACCCCATCAGCACGCGGTTCTTCAGCGTCGTGAAGCCAAGATCGAGGGGCGAAAGAAGGGTCGGATAGCTGGTCATGCGGGCGGTCTCCTGTCAGTTGCGGCAAATCTGGACGACCTGCCGCGCGCTGTCATTCAAAACGCTGCGTAACCGGGCAGGTTTACCAAGCGCAATCCGCGGCCAGCGCGTCGATCTGGTCCGGCGCATAGACGGCGATGCCTGCCGCACGCAATGCGGCGGTGGTGACGCCAAAGCCGGGCCGCTGCCGTCCATCGTGATGCCCACTGTATAACAAGCGCGACCCGCAGGAAGGGCTGGCCTCGGTCAGCAGGGCATGGGTGCACCCGTGCGACAAGGCGCAGCTGACCGCTTGATGCGCGCCGTCAATGAACGGGGCCGTCACGTCGACCCCGGCGCTGTCCAGAACCCGCGCCCGGCCCGCCAGCACGTCTTCCCCGTTTGCCCCCGGCTCAATCTCGGCAGGCAGGCGAGGCACGGGCAGACCCCCGGCCAGTTCCGGGCAGAAGGGCACGATACGGTCATCGGCGTCCCATCGGGTCAGGCGGTCGTGCAGCAAGGTCTTGGCACGTCCATCATATCGCACCTTCTGCCCCATCAGGCAGGCGCTGACCAACAGCCGCGACATGGGTCAGCCGGTTTCCGTGCAATGGCGCCGGAACGCGCGTTTGAGCATGTCCAGCTCTTCACGCAGCAGATCGACCTCGGCCCGGATGTCGGTTTCCAGCGGCTGGCCGGTCACGATCGAGAGCGCGTTGAGCGTCTCGCCGCTGTCCCTGTCGGCAATCAGAAAGGTCTGGACCCCATCGGTCAGCAACTCTGCCGGAATGGGCACGGAGACGTTGAAAGCCCCCGGCTGATCCGGGCGTGGCGTGACGGTGATGCCGTCAATGTTCTGTGACAGATGTGTCACCTGAAGGTCGGCCGGCGCCGCAGTTCCGTCCGGCATGGTCAATACACCTTCCCAAACGCCGGCCTGAATGCGCGCCTTTACCAGTTGAGGTTTCGTCACGGCTTGCTCCTTCTCAGACCTCAGCGCGCGGGCGACGGCTGAATGTCACGTCGCGCAGGATCATCTGGCTCATCTCGGGGTTTTCAAAGACCAGATCGACCCACATCCGGTCGACCCGTTTTTCATTCAGGTTGGTATAGGCAAGGTCGAACTCGACAATCGCCTCGTCCTCATCCACGGGCACGGCGCGGACGATCTGTTCGGTGTTCGGGCCATGTTGGATATTCAAACGGGCGAACAGTTCAAGCGGCTTCTCCATCTCGACCTGGGTTGTCAGGCGCACAAGGTGATTGCGCTTCAACCCCTCAACGGCACTTGGTGGAAGTTCGATCACCAGCGACAGGAAGGATCCGTCAAATCCGAAGACGTCCATCCGGACGCCAAAAGGGGCAAGATCGCTTTCGCGCGTGTTGCGCACCTGGCGCACCGTCAGTTCCGAGACACGGCAGTCGTGAAACACCGTTACCTCGCTTCCAAAGGCCGATTTGCTTTCGACCGCGGACCGGCCTGGCGGCGATAGCGGGCCGCGCCACAATTCCGGGCGATAGGCCCAATCGCAGTGCAGGGGTTTCTGAATGGCGTCCGATCCGATCAGTGGCAGGGTCAGTCGCCCATCTGCCACGTGCAACACGCGATCCAAAGCCTGACGCAACGCGCGCGCACGGGCGCGCGCACCGCGCAGCGCCGCAAGGTCCAGGGTTTCAGCGTCGCGCAGCACCGACTGCCACCGCTGCAACGACCGCCGTTGAAGCCAGTGATCCAGAATGCCGTTCACGCGTCGCACCATGATGAGCTGCCGTCCCGCCTAGATTCGTCTGCCTGCCCGCACCAGTTCTTAGACCAGATACGTTACCATTGCGCAAACCACCCTTCCAGCGTTGCGCGTCGTCGGCTCCGCCATGTTACCGGTTCGCCTTGCGAATTTGCGACACGAAATCACGCAGAAGTGCAAGGCCCTTGCCCTGCCCAAACGGCTGGTCGGCGAAGGCGGTTGCGCTGGCGGTGACGAGCCTGCCGTTCACTTCAAGAAACGCCCGCCATGTGGTGTCGGACAGTGATTCAGGCAGGCCGCCCGACGTGTCCCGGATGCGGACATACAGCACCCCCGAGGCTGATTTCGTGTCCAGCAAGGTGACGGTTTCGGCGCGCCCGTCGCGGCTGAGCGCCGCACGACCTGCGTCGCTCTGGACGAAATCGCGGGCTTCACGCAAGCGCGCATCGGGATCTGTGGGCAACCCCACCGCCTGCACGGGCATGGGAAGAACCGTCGCCGTCAGAAAGGCCGGTTTTTCGGGTTTGGGATCGGCAGCATTCTTGGTCAGGGCAGCGCAGGCGCCGATTGGAATGAAGGCGCCGGCCTCGGTATCCTGATGGGACGTCGTGTCGATGCAGAACCCTTTGGGTGTCGCGATCGTCACGGCCCCACCCATGACCGTCTTGGCACGAACCAGATCCCCGCGCGGTGTCGCCCGCTGGGCCGAGAATATGGGACTGTCCGACAGGTTGAGCCCTGATGCACCGTCCCCCCCAAAACAACCCGCCAGCATAAAGGCGATCCCCGTCGTCACTGCTGCGCGCCACGCGCCCCAACCGCGCCACCTGAACTTCCTACACATAACTCCCCCTACCCGAGGCAACACATTCCGGGCCACAACTGACCGCCCGTGAATGTCCACCAACTGTTCCCGGTTGTCCATCCGTCAGAACGCCGCCATCATACCAAACAAGCATTCTCATCGTCAGGACTTCTTGTGACGCTTACACCCGACCCCGCCACCCAGGTTTCCCACGCGGCTTTCTGGTCACCGGCTTATCCCCGCATTCAGCTATGGCGCACATTCCTTGGCATCCTCGTGATTCATGCGGCGTTTTTTGCCGTCACCTTCGCCCTGTTCATGATCGGCGCGCAGCTGCTTGACACCGATCCGGGCCACATGCTGGGGGCGTCCACCCCGGCCGAGGCATCGGTGTTCTTCCTGACCTTCCTTGGCTACCACCTGGGACTTTGGATCACGGTCAGAACATTGCACAAACGCGGGTTTCGCAGCCTGTTTGGCCCCGCCCTGCGCGTTGACTGGCGCCATTTCCGGCGCGGTCTTCTGGTCGCCATCGGCATCAGCGTCGCCGCCATACTGGTTCAGTTTCTGCATCCCCTGTTCCTTCCCCCGGCCCCCGAAGCCGCTGCAGAACAATCCATGCCCGTCACCACATGGGCGCTGTTGATCGTGCCCGCGCTGACCTTGGTGTTGATCCAGATCTTCGCGGAAGAGCTGGTGTTTCGGGGATACCTTCTGCAACAGCTTCGCGCCCGGTTCCGGTCGATCTGGATCTGGGCCATCCTGCCATCCTTTGCGTTCGGAATGCTGCATTTCGACCCTGCCACATATGGCATCAACGGCATTTTCTATGTCACCCATACAACCGTGATCGGGATCCTTCTGGCAATCGTCACCTTGCGCACCGGCAATATCGGGGCCGCCGCAGGATTGCACTTTGGCAACAACGCCATGCTGATCTTTTCCGGTACCAAAGGCACACTGGACGGGTTTTCGCTGTTCCTGACCGAGATGGAGCTGACCAGCGTCCAGATGACCTGGTCGATCCTGACCCAGACTGCGGTTGTCGTGGTGGCTTTCGCAGTTTGGTGGCGGCACTCCGGCCGTAACCAGCCAATTGCAAAAACCGCCAAGGCGGACTAGGTAAAACGAAACGACCAAGGAAGACAGGCGATGAACTGGATCTCGAACTACGTCCGCCCCCGCATCAACTCGCTGTTCTCGCGCCGCGAGGTGCCCGAGAACTTGTGGACCAAGTGCTCGGAATGCGGAACGATGCTGTTTCACCGCGAATTTGCCGAGAACCTGAACGTCTGCACGAACTGCGACCATCACATGGCGATCACGCCACGCGAACGGTTTGCCGCGCTGTTTGACGGGGGCGTGTTTGCCGAGGTCGACGTGCCCGCCCCGGTCGAAGACCCGCTGCATTTCAAGGATCAGAAGAAATATCCCGAACGGATGAAAGCCGCCCGCAAGGACACCGGCGAGCGTGAGGCGATGCTGGTGGCCGAGGGTGAGATCGGGCGCACGCCCATAGTGGCCGCGGCGCAGGATTTCAGCTTCATGGGTGGCTCCATGGGCATGTATGTCGGCAACGCGATCATCGCCGCTGCCGAACGCGCTGTCGCCTCCAAACGCCCACTCGTCCTGTTCTCTGCCGCAGGTGGTGCACGGATGCAGGAAGGCATCCTGAGCCTGATGCAAATGCCGCGCACCACGGTTGCGGTGCAGATGCTGAAAGAAGCCGGGCTGCCCTATATCGTCGTCCTGACCCACCCGACCACCGGCGGCGTCACCGCGTCCTATGCCATGCTGGGCGACGTTCACATCGCCGAACCCAATGCGCTGATCTGCTTTGCCGGGCCGCGTGTGATTGAACAAACCATTCGCGAAAAGCTGCCCGACGGCTTCCAGCGCGCCGAATACCTGCTGGATCACGGGATGCTGGACCGCGTCACCCACCGCAAGGACATGAAAGACGAGCTTGTCACGATCCTGCGTATGCTGACCGGCCAGGGCCCCGCCGTGAAGGGCGACCTGCCCAAGCCCGAGGATGTGCCGACCCCGGCAAAAGGGGACACCCCAGATCCCGCAAAGCCCAAGGCCGAGGCAAAGAAAGCGTGAGCGTGGCAGATTCGGACGTCATCCTTGACCGGATGATGTCCCTTCACCCGAAGATCATTGATCTGACCTTGGACCGTGTCTGGCGCCTTTTGCACGCCGTTGACGACCCGCAGGACAAGCTGCCGCCGGTGATTCATCTGGCGGGCACCAATGGCAAGGGCTCGACCCTTGCGATGCTGCGGGCGGGGCTTGAGGGCGCGGGAAACCGGGTCCATGCCTATACCTCGCCGCATCTGGCGCGGTTTCATGAACGGATCCGGCTGGCAGGCGAGCTGATCAGCGAAGAGGCCCTGACCGAAGTGCTGGACCGCGCCTATGCCGCCAATGGCGGCGACACGATCACCTATTTCGAGATTACGACCGTTGCCGCGCTGATGGCATTTGTGGAAACGCCCGCCGATTATACGCTGCTGGAAACAGGGCTGGGTGGGCGGCTGGATGCGACCAATGTGGTCAGCAAGCCCGCATTGACCATCATCACCCCCATCTCGATCGACCACACGCAGTTTCTGGGTGATACGCTGGCCGCCATTGCGGGTGAGAAGGCGGGCATCCTGAAACGTGGCGTGCCCTGCATCGTCGGCCCGCAACCCGACGAGGCGCTCGAGGTGATCGAGGCGAAGGCCGCACGGCTGGGCTGCCCGCTGTTCGCCCACGGTCAGCACTGGCATATGGCCGAAGAACGCGGGCGGTTCATCTTTCAGGACGAAACCGGGTTGTTGGACCTTCCGATGCCTGCCCTGATCGGTCCACATCAGCTGGAAAACGCGGGCGCTGCGGTTGCCGCCCTGCGCCAGTTGGGGTTTGGCGAGGCGGCCTGTGAAGCTGCGATGCGTAACGTGAGCTGGCCTGCGCGGATGCAACGGCTGCGCTACGGCCCGCTGGTGGAAGCCGCCGGGGATGCTGAGCTTTGGCTGGACGGGGGCCACAACCCCGCCGCGGGGGAAACGCTGGCCAAGGTGCTGGCTGATCTGCCTGATCGCCCGACCCACCTGATCTGCGGCATGCTGAACACCAAGGACATCGCAGGCTATCTGCGCCCACTGTCGCGCGTGGCGGACAGCCTGACGGCGATCTCCATCCCTGATGAGCCAAACACCCTACCTTCGGATGTCACAGCGCGCGAAGCCCGCGGAGTGGGATTTGACGCAGGTGAAGCGGCCAGCGTGGCTGATGCGATCGCCGATATTCGGGCGAAAGACCCTGACAGCCGCATCCTGATCTGCGGGTCACTATACCTGGCAGGATCGGTCTTGAAGCGGAACGGATAGCCGGTCAGACGCCGAAAATCCGCCGTGATCACAAAATAAATCTCGGAAATTCGGCACGCGAGGATTCACTTCGCCCACCAACCCCCCGAAAAGAATCAGTTTTTCGGGATCAGGCGAATCGACATATGATTCGGCACAATATGTTGACAGATTAAGTGGTTAGCCACTACTAATGGGGTATTCTTCAGGTAAAGTTCACAACAAGTGAACGGCTTGTCGAGCAGTACTTTGACCAGGGGGCCTTATGTTTCGGTTGATGTGGAAACGGACAGTACAGTTTGTGATCACAAACTTGCGTCCGTCTTTGCGCGAAACAAGGGCCTCGCTTGCCAGCCCCGTCATCGGCACAGGATCATCGCATCCGGCATGAGCATCATGCCAGGTTGCCCTGTCCCTGAACGCGGGTTGTCCGGTTCGGGCGTGGTCACGATGGTCGGACACGATGCGCGTAAGTTAGACGGGCAGGACAAGACCTTGGGGTCGCCAGTGGCGGCCCCGTTTCATTCGCTACCCCAATTCTTGTCCTGCATCTCGCGCAAACGGCTGGCGGTGCGCTCAAACTCGAACGAACCCTCGCCTTCGACATACAGCATCTCGGGTTGCGCAGCGGCAGACGCGATCAATCGCACCTTTGCCTCATAGAGCGCGTCAATCAGCGTGACGAACCGCTTGGCCTCGTTGAAGTTCGACCGGCTGAGGCGTGGAATGTTCTCCAACACCAGCAGCTTCACGTTCTTGGCGATCGTCAGGTAATCGCCCGGCCCCAGCATCGCCCCGCACAGGTCGTGAAACCCTGCTCGCGCCGCCCCATTGCGATAGGCCGGCAGCACCACATCGCGGCCCTTGACGGTCAGGGTCAAGGGCGCGGCCTCGCCCCCCGTCAGATCGCGCCAGATCGCGTCGATTGCGATGCGAGCGTCGGCATTGGCCGGGGTGAAATACACCTGCTCGCCCGCCAGACGGTCCTGGCGATAATCGTTGGGGCTGACCAGTTCATGCACCACCATCTGCTGTTTGATCAGCTCGACAAAGGGTAAAAACAACTGCCGGTTCAGCCCATCCTTATACAAATCGTCCGGGTGCCGGTTCGAGGTCGTGACCACCACCACGCCCGCATCAAACAGCTTTTCAAACAGGCGCCCCACCAGCATAGCATCGGTGATGTCAGTGATCTGCATTTCGTCAAAGGCAAACAGGCGTACATCGGCCGCGATCTTTTGCGCAACGGGACCAAGCGGATCGTCCACTCCGCTTTTGCGCGCAGCGGCCATGCCTTCGTGCACTTCCTGCATGAAGGCGTGGAAGTGGACCCGACGTTTGGCCGAGGTCTCAAGGCTGTCCACGAACAGGTCCATCAGCATGGATTTCCCGCGCCCGACCCCGCCCCAAAGATAAATGCCTTGCGGCACATCTTCGGGTTTAGAATGAAACAACCCACCCAGAATGCCGCGTTTTCGGGCAGGCGCCGAATCAAGATGGGCGCGAATATCCTCAAGCGCGGGCAGCGCCGCGACTTGCGCGGGGTCTCGGGTGATCTCGCCGCTTTGGGCAAGGGTTTCGTAGATCTCGATCAGGTTTGCCATGGCCGAGGAATAGATCGGTTCCAAACATAAGAAAAGGTGAAGCGACAGATCAGAAACGAAGAATTGACCGGATGGTCGATTTCGCGGAACGTGCGCGGATGAACGAGACTCGCGCGCCCCTGATCACCCCCGTCCTAGTGGCCGGTTGCCTGATCATCCTTGTCAGCTTCGCCATACGGGCGAGCTTTGGCGTGTTCCAGATCCCCATCGCGGCCGAATTCAACTGGCCCCGCGCCGAATTTTCGCTGGCGATTGCCATTCAGAACCTGGCCTGGGGAATCGGTCAGCCGATCTTTGGGGCCATCGCCGAAAAGATCGGGGATCGCAAAGCCATCATCATG
The DNA here is from genome assembly GCF_023195575.1 of Aliiroseovarius sp. S2029. Lineage (NCBI taxonomy): Bacteria > Pseudomonadati > Pseudomonadota > Alphaproteobacteria > Rhodobacterales > Paracoccaceae > Aliiroseovarius > Aliiroseovarius sp. S2029. The sequence continues at coordinate 20,758 of NZ_JALPQE010000002.1, read as the reverse complement.
GGCGCTTTGACCTATGCCGTGGGGCTTGTCGCGTCTTCCTACGCCGTGACACCGGGAGCGCATCAGCTTCTGGAAATCGCCGTTGGCTTCGGCATCGCAGGGACGGGTTTTGGTGTGATCCTGGCCGTTGTCGGACGCGCGGCGAGCGACGAAAACCGCTCCATGTCGCTGGCCATTGCGACCGCCGCCGGGTCGGCGGGGCAGGTGTTCGGCGCGCCGCTGGCGGAATACTTGCTGGGCTTCATGTCCTGGCAAAACGTGTTCATCATTTTTGCCGCCGCGATCCTTGCGACGCTGGCGCTGCTGCCGCTCATGAAAACGCAGCCCATGGCCGCACGCTCCGAGCTTGAGGACAGCATGGGGCAGATCCTGATCAAGGCCTTTCGCGACCCCAGCTATTCGCTGATCTTTCTGGGCTTCTTTTCCTGCGGCTATCAGCTGGCCTTCATCACCGCCCACTTCCCCGCCTTCGTGACCGAGATGTGCGGCGCGATCGACCCTTCGGGCACATTGGCGACCATCGGTGTTTCGACAACCTCGGCGCTGGGGGCGGTCTCGATCTCGTTGATCGGGATGGCAAATATCGCGGGTACGCTTTTGGCCGGCTATCTGGGCAAGAGCTACTCCAGGAAATACCTGTTGGCCGGTATCTACGCGGCGCGCACGGTGGTGGCCGCCGTGTTCATCCTGATGCCGATCACGCCAACATCGGTCATTGTCTTTTCCATTGCCATGGGGTCGCTGTGGCTGGCGACGGTGCCGCTGACCTCGGGTCTTGTCGCGCATATCTATGGGCTGCGCTATATGGGAACGCTTTATGGGATCGTCTTTTTCTCGCACCAGCTGGGCAGCTTTCTGGGCGTCTGGCTGGGCGGGCGGATGTATGACGCGTTTGGCGATTACACCATGGTATGGTGGATCGGTGTCGGCGTCGGCGCGTTCTCGGCCATCGTGCATCTGCCGGTCAAAGAACAGCCCCTGCCCGCACGCTTGGCCTAGACAGGCAGCGCCGTTGTCTTGAACACCGTGCGCAGTGCGAACGAACTTTGCATCCCCTGCACCCCTGGCAGACGCGACAGGTATTGGCGGTGGATGCGGGCGAAATCTTCGGTATCCGCCGCGACGACCTTCAGGATGTAATCCGCCGTTCCCGCCATCAAGTGACATTCCAGCACATCGGGGATCAGGGCGACCTCACGCTCGAACGCATCCAGCAATTCGTCGGCCTGCCCGGACAGAGTGATTTCCACGAAAATGGTCGATGGGCAGCCCATCTTGCGGGCGTCCAGAAGGGCGACATAGTCGCGAATATAACCTTCCGCCTCCAACCGCTGCACCCGCCGGTGACAGGCTGAAGGAGACAAGTTGATCTTTTCGGACAGGTCCGAATTGGAGATGCGCCCGGTGCGCTGAAGAACCGCAAGTATGCGACGGTCTATGCTGTCCAGTTCCATATTCCCACAAATATCTTGCGCATCTTGACTTCACTGCGATGCAATCTTCGACAATACCTATCGGATGCGCCACATCTTTTCAAAGCAATTGCGCGCGAAATCCTGCAGAATTGCCTCCTGTTACAAGAAATGAACCGACAACAGGGAATGAGGAGGATACCCAATGCTGATCGGATGCCCGAAAGAAATCAAACCGCAGGAGTTCCGCGTTGGTCTGACGCCTGCTGCGGCAGGCGAGGCGATTGCACGCGGACACAGCGTCATCGTCGAGACCAACGCTGGCATTGGTGCCGGGTTCACGGATGAGGACTATGTTGCCATTGGCGCCACCGTTCTGGACACCGCAGAAGAGGTTTTCGCCAAGGCGGACATGATCGTAAAGGTGAAGGAACCCCAAGCGGTCGAGCGCAAGATGCTGCGCGAAGGCCAGCTTTTGTTCACCTATCTGCACCTGGCCCCGGACCCCGAACAAACCAGGGACCTGCTGGACAGCGGTTGCACCGCGATTGCCTATGAAACCGTAACCGACCGCCATGGCGGCCTGCCGCTGCTGGCCCCGATGTCCGAAGTTGCCGGTCGTCTGGCCCCGCAAAGCGGCTCCTGGGCGCTGCAGAAGGCCAATGGGGGCAGCGGTGTGCTGATGGGGGGCGTTCCCGGCGTCCGTCCGGCCAATGTGGCCATCATTGGTGGCGGTGTCGTCGGCGCGGCCGCTGCGCGTGTCGCCGTTGGCATGGGCGCGAATGTCACTGTGCTGGATCGTTCGGTGCCGCGCCTGTCTTATCTGGACGACGTATTCATGGGGCGGCTGACCACGCAGTATTCTGACATGGCAGGGATCGCCGAGTTGCTTCCCCGCATGGATATGGTCATCGGTGCGGTACTGATCCCCGGTGCAGCCGCGCCCAAGCTGATCAGCCGCGAGCAATTGTCGCTGATGAAGCCCGGTTCGGTTCTGGTGGATGTTGCCATCGACCAAGGCGGATGCTTTGAAACGTCAAAAGCCACCACCCATGCTGAACCGATCTACGACGTGGACGGCATTGTGCATTACTGCGTGGCCAACATGCCGGGTGCAGTTGCCCGCACCTCGACCATCGCGCTTGGCAACGCGACTATGCCCTTCATGCTGGCGCTGGCAGGCAAGGGCTGGAAGCAAGCCTGCGCGGATGACGAGCATTTGCTGAACGGGCTTAATGTGCATGCGGGCAAGCTGACCTATGCCGCCGTGGGCGAGGCGCTTGGGCTGGACTACATCTCGGGCGCGGATGCGCTGAAGATCTGACCGTCGACAATACGCAAGAGAAGCCTCGCCACCTGGCGGGGCTTTTTCTTTGACAGGGCGGGTGGGCTGAAGCACCCTTGCGCCATGACCGATCTTTCACACGTCTTTCAAAGCACTGCCGTGGCAGATACCTTTGCTGGCTTTCCTGTGGACACACGCACGGGCCTGATGGCGCTGCGCAATCTGATATTCTCAACCGCGCGCGAAACGCCGGAAGTTGGCCGTATCGAAGAGACGCTGAAATGGGGCCAACCCGCCTATCTGACGCCCGACAGCAAGTCCGGCACCACGATCCGGCTGGGCGTGCCCAAGACAGGCGGTTATGCGCTTTACGTCCATTGCCAGACAACCTTGATTCCGGAGTTCCGCAGCCTGTTCGCTGACGAATTCACCTTCGACGGAAACCGTGCGATCCTGTTTCAGACGGGGCAGAATTTGCCGACCGAACCGTTGCGATTGTTCATCAGGAACGCGCTGACCTATCATCTGAAATGACCCCGGAAACGAAAGAAGCCCCGCACATGGCAGGGCTTTTCTTCAGGGTCATTCGTGACCGTCTGGATGTGGTAGCGTGGGGCGGACTTGAACCGCCGACCCCAGCATTATGAGTGCTGTGCTCTAACCAGCTGAGCTACCACGCCATCTCACATCGGGGGTCCGAATATTCCGGCGCGCCCCCGGTGTCAAACGAAAAACACCGAAATCGGGCAGCCGCGCGGGAAAAAGATCACGCAAAAAAGGGCGCCCGCATCCGGACGCCCCTCTGCATCTTCTGCCGGTGTGGTTACTTTTTCAAAGCGTCACGGATTTCGGCCAGAAGCTCGACCTCGGTCGGGCCTTCGGGGGCGACCTCGGGGGCGTCTTCCTCTTTGGCGACGGATTCCTTGGCCTTGTTGACGTAACGCACCAGCATGAACACCACCCAAGCGATGATCAGGAAATTGATAATCGCCATGATGAACGAGCCATAAGCAAACACCGCAGCACCGCTGTCGCGCGCGGCTTCAAGCGACGCACCTTCAGGCACGCTACCTGACAGCACAGCGTACATGTTTGTGAAATCAATCCCACCCATGAACAGCCCGATGATCGGGTTAATCAGGTCAGCCACCAGAGAGCTGACAATCGCCGTAAACGCGGCACCGATGATGATACCGACGGCCATGTCCATGACATTGCCCTTGGCGATAAAATCCTTGAATTCTTGAAGCATACTGTCCTCACTACACGCTTGCGCCGGCATGTTTCCACCGGCCTGACCAAAGCGTAGCGCAAAACATATCCCTTTGCATATTGTTTCGCGGGGAAAAACAGTGCGTCCGTACCCGTTGATTGTTGCCCGCGACCTAGCTGCTCAGGCCGCCTGTCAGGACATACCGCAGAATCTCGACCACCTGATGGGGTTCGCGCGCGACGGCAAGCGCTGCGGCGTCGACTTCTTTCAAGGGGTGGTCATGTTCGGGTTGCTGCAACACGATCAGGGATTTGCCTTTCGCAGCGGCATATCCGGCATCGAAGGCGGCGTTCCACTGGCGGTATTTCTCGCCAAATCGCACGACAACCACGTCGGCATCTTCGATCGCCTTGCGGGTGCGGATCGCGTTGATCATCGCGCCCTTGTGGTCGTGCCAATACTTGTTGTCCTCGGCCCCCAGAATGGCAACGCCGCAATCGTCCGAGGCGTCGTGGTCCGTCACCGGGGCCGAAAAGGTCACATCCAACCCTTTTGCTCCGTCGATGATCTGTTTGCGCCAATCGGTGTGAATCTCGCCGGACAGGTATACGTTCAGGGTCATGTCATTCCTCCAGTTTGGGCGCGGCCCCAAAAGGCCGCGCATGTCAGATTATCCGCGCAGCGTGCCGCCGGTGGCCTTGCCGACCTTCTCGACGATCCTGGCGCTGACGGCCTCGATCTCTTTCTCGGTCAGGGTGGCGTCGCGCGGTTGCAGGCGCACGGTGATGGCAAGCGATTTCTTGCCTTCGCCCAAGCTGCCGCCGATGAATTCGTCAAAGACATTCACATCGGCAATCAGCGCCTTGTCGGCCCCGGCGGCGGCGTTCACCAGATTTATGGCCTCTACATCGGCATCCACCACGAACGCGAAATCACGTTCGACGGGTTGAAGATCGCTGGCCCCCAGTGCGCCGCGCCCCGTGCCCTTGGCTTTGGGGAACGGCACTTTTGCCAGATGCACGGCGAAGGCCACGACCGGGCCTTTCACATCCATCTCGGCAATAGCTTTCGGGTGCAGTTCACCAAACGCGCCAAGGATATTCTTCGGCCCCAGCCCCAACTTGGCCGAGCGTCCCGGATGCCACCACGCGTTCATATCACGCACATAGGTCAGCTTGGCGGGTGCGCCGATCGCGTTCAGAACCGCCTCGACATCCGCTTTGGCGTCATAGGTATCGACCGGGCGGCGCGCGCCGAAACGGTCACGCGGGCCGGTGTGGCCGACCAGAATGCCGGTGACCATCTGTTCGTATTCTTCCGGCTCGCCGCCGTGGAACACGGGGCCAACCTCGAACAGCGCCAGATCCATGAAGCCGCGCGCCTGATTGCGGGCGGCAGCTTGCAGCAGACCGGGCAGAAGGGACGGGCGCATATGGCTCATCTCGGACGAGATCGGGTTTTGCAGGCGCGTGACATCCGCGCCACCGCCAAACCGCTTGGCGCTGCCTTCATCAATGAAGCTGTAGGTCACGCATTCATTGTAGCCCAGCGCAGCAACCGTGCGCCGCGCCATGCCTTCGCGTTTCTGCAGCGGCGTCAGGATCGCCTTGGGCACACCCACATGGGCGCGGGGCAAGGGTTTGCCCACCAGTTTGGTCAGGGAAGCCACCCGCGCGACCTCTTCCACCAGATCAGCTGAGCCTTGCACGTCCGGGCGCCAGCTTGGCACATGGGCCATACCGTCCTTGATGGTGAAGCCTAGCGCGGTCAGCGTCTTGCGCTGTTCGTCCGCCGGAATATCCATGCCGACCAGCGATTGCACCCGGTCGGTGTCCAGCTTATAGGCGCGGCTTGTGTCCGGCACTTCGCCCGCCGTCACCACGTCCGACGGCTCGCCCCCGCAAAGGTCGATGATCATCTGCGTCGCGGCCTCGATCGCCTGCGCGTTGTATTCCGGGTCGATGCCGCGTTCGTTGCGGTACCGCGCGTCGGAATTGATCTTCAGCGCACGCCCGGTGCGGGCGATCTGAGTGGTTTCCCAGAAGGCGGCTTCAAGGAACACATTGGTGGTTTCTTCCGTGCAGCCGGTGGGCAGACCGCCCATGATGCCGCCGATGGACTCGACACCTTCGTCATCCGAGATCACGACCATGCCGGGTTCGAAGGTATATTCCTTCTCGTCCAGCCCCATCAGCGTCTCGCCGCCCTTGGCGCGATGCACACGTAGGTCGCCTTTAACCTTGTCGGCGTCAAACACGTGCAGCGGGCGGTTCATGTCATAGGTGAAGAAGTTGGTGATATCGACGAGGGCCGAGATCGGGCGCAGCCCAATCGTGCGCAGCCGCGCTTGCAGCCACGCGGGGGACGGCCCGTTCTTCACGCCCTTGATCAGACGACCCATGAACAGTGGGTTTGCGTCCTTAGTGTCATCATCAATCGTCACGTTGATCGGGCTGGGGAAGCTGCCATTGACCTTATGCTCTTTCAGAGGTTTCAGCGTGCCCAGACCACGGGCGGCCAAGTCACGCGCAACGCCGCGCACGCCCAGCGCGTCGGGGCGGTTGGGGGTGATCGCAATCTCGATCACCGGATCGACCTTGGTCGGGTCATTGGCGGCCAGCCAGTCGACGAACCGCTCGCCCACCTCGCCCGAGGGGAGTTCAATAATGCCGTCATGCTCGTCCGACAGCTCCAGCTCACGCTCGGACGCCATCATGCCGTGGCTTTCAACGCCCCGGATCTTGCCGACGGACAGCGTCACGTCGATGCCGGGCACATAGTCGCCGGGCTTGGCAAGGACCACGGTGATCCCTTCGCGCGCATTCGGCGCCCCGCAGACGATGGTCTTGTCACCTTCGTTGGTTTCGACCGTGCAGACGCGCAGACGGTCGGCGTCGGGGTGTTTTTCGGCAGACTTGACCTTGGCGAGCGTGAACGCGCCCAGACGGTCGAGGGGGTTGAAGATGCCCTCAACCTCCAGCCCCAGATCGGTGCAGGCCTCGGCGATGTCATCGACGCTCGCGTCGGTGTCGAGGTGGTCTTTCAGCCAGGAGATGGTGAATTTCATTTTGTTTCTCCTATTCCCAAATTGGCACAGGGAGCGAGCCAATCTGAAACTACAATTGGGAGCTTCGGACAGTAGCTTTGAGGCGCAAGCACTTGTGACAACACTATCCAAATGAATGCCAAAATTGCGCTCAAACCGGCTAGTAGTTTCTTCCAGTTAACTAGCATTTGGCTGATAAAGCTTGGCGAAGGCGGCACGGGAACAACGGGCAATTCTTCCTCTAGTGAAGGATGCCCGAAGATCGTCTTTCCTTTGTCCGTCATGCTAACTTCTGGATGAACGAAATCCACGATTTCTTGCCGAGAAAGCTCATTCACGGCACTCATAAGTGCCGATCCACTATGAAATAAATGGATCAGTTCGCTTGTGTTAATCGTGGCACTTGGTTGATTGAGAAGTGCATCGACTATCTTTTTAGCTTCTGCCGAGACATTCACCTACTCAACCCCCCACGCATCGTCGGCACGTCCAGCGCAGCAAACCCGTAATGCCTTAGCCAGCGCAGGTCTGAATCAAAGAACGCGCGCAGGTCGGGGATGCCGTATTTCAGCATCGCCAGACGGTCGATGCCCATGCCGAAGGCGAAGCCTTGCCATTCGTCCGGGTCCACGCCTGCTGATTTCAGCACGTGCGGGTGCACCATGCCGGAGCCGAGGATTTCCATCCAGTCGTCGCCCTCGCCCAGTTTCAAGGTGCCACCTTCCCATGAACAGCGGATGTCGACCTCGGCGGACGGTTCGGTGAAGGGAAAGTGCGAGGCGCGGAAGCGCAGTTCGATCCCGTCGATTTCAAAAAACGCGCGGCAGAATTCTTCCAGCACCCATTTCAGGTTCGCCATCGAGATATCTTTGTCGATCGCCAGCCCTTCAACCTGATGGAACATGGGCGTGTGGGTCTGGTCGTAATCGGCGCGGTACACGCGGCCCGGTGCGATCACGCGGATGGGGGCGCCCTGATCCATCATCGCGCGGATCTGCACGGGGCTGGTATGGGTGCGCAGCACGTGCGGCGGGCGGTTGTCGCCCTCGGGCATGGTCATATAGAACGTGTCCATCTCGGTCCGGGTCGGGTGTTCGGCCGGGATGTTCAGCGCGTCGAAATTATACCAGTCGCTTTCGACCTGCGGGCCCTCGGCAACGGCGAAGCCCATGTCGCCGAAGATGGCGCTGATTTCTTCCGTGACCTGTGAAATCGGGTGGATGGACCCCTGACGCTGCGGGCGGCCCGGCAGGGTCACGTCCAGCCATTCGGTGCGCAGGCGTTCGTCAAGGGCTGCATCGGCCAGCGCGGATTTCTTGGCGGAAATGGCCGAGTTGATCTCGTCCTTCAGCGCATTCAGCTTGGGGCCAGCGACCTGCCGCTCCTCGGGCGTCATCTTACCCAGTTCGCGCATCTTCAGGGCCACTTCGCCCTTCTTGCCGACCGCCTGCACGCGGATGTCTTCCAATGCGGCTTCGTCCGCAGCATTGGCCACGGCGTCGATATATTTTTGCCTCAGATCGTCCATCCCGGACCCCTTTATTTACGTCATGCCCCTGCTACGAAACGGGGCGTCAGAAAGCAAGAAGCCGCGAGACCTGAAAAGGTCCGCGGCTTCCTAAATTGTCTCTCCGATGTGTCGGAGTTACGCGAGCGCGGCCTTCGCCTTTTCGACGATGGCACCAAAAGCGTCAGGCTCGTGCACGGCCAGATCGGCCAGAACCTTACGGTCCACTTCCACACCGGCCAGGTTCAGGCCGTTGATGAAGCGCGAATAGGTCAGGGCTTCGTCATGCGAACGGACGGCAGCGTTGATCCGCTGGATCCACAGCGCGCGGAAATTGCGCTTGCGGTTCTTGCGGTCGCGGGTTGCGTATTGGTTCGCCTTGTCGACGGCCTGACGCGCCACCTTGAAGGTGTTTTTGCGGCGACCGTAATAGCCTTTTGCGGCCTTGACGACTTTCTTGTGACGGGCGTGGGTTGTGGTTCCACCTTTAACGCGGGACATATCTGTATCTCCTCTTAGCGGTCGTAGGGCATGAAGCCCTTGACGATCTTGGCGTCGGGGGCGGACAGGGTCGTGGTGCCACGGGCGTCACGAATAAACTTGTTGCTGCGTTTGATCATGCCGTGGCGTTTGCCGGCCTGACCTGCCAGGACCTTCCCGGTCGCAGTCACCTTAAAGCGCTTCTTGGCGCTCGATTTGGTCTTCATCTTGGGCATTTCCGTCTCCTTCATGGGTTCGGTTTACGCGCGACTCGGCATGCCACTTGGCCGGTCACGCATGAAGTGCGGCGTATAGGCGGAATCGGTCAGGCTGGCAAGTGGTTTTTGCCCTTCCGGGCCATCACGCGGATCAGGCGGCCAGCATCACCTTCAGTCGCCCGAAAACCGTTCGGAAGGCGGTGAAAATATCCTCGATCTGATAGCCGCCAGGACGGTTCATCATTGCCATCGCAATCAGCACACCCCCGATCATGAACATGATCGCCGGCACGCGCGGGGCGCGGCCGTCACGGATTGCCGACAGGAATGACGGGATCGACAGCGCAAGCACAATGATCCCGACAACAATAAACGTGTCTTCCCTCATTACTCTCTCCTCCGCACCCACCGTGGTGCGACACTAACAGGTTACTCCTGATCTGTGGCAAAAATTTGCCGTTCATCGCAGGGGGCGACGCGAAGGATGTTCGTTGTGCCTGGCACATTGAAAGGCACACCGGCAGTGACGACAATTTGATCGGCCTCAGTGGCGAAACCGGCACTGCGCGCAGCCCGCGCGGCCGAGACCACGGCGGCCTTGAAGCGAAACACCTCGTCCGGGGTGACGAAGCAGTTGGTGCCCCAGGTCAGACATAGCCGCCGCGCGGTGCCGCGCAAGGGGGTCAGGGCAAGGATCGGGACGCGCGGGCGTTCGCGCGCGGTCAAAAGCGCGGTTGTGCCCGATTGCGTGAAACAACAGATTGCCTTGATGTCGGTGGTCTCTGCGATTTCGCGGGCGGCGGCGACGATCCCGTCCGCCACGCCGCTGCGGGTGGCAACGCGGTGGGCGTCGACCTGATCCAGATAAGTCTGATCGTGCTCCACCTCGATCGCGACGGCGTTCATGGTCGACACGGCCTCGACCGGATACTGTCCGGCGGCGCTTTCCGCCGACAGCATCACCGCATCGGTGCCATCATAAATGGCATTGGCGACGTCCGAGACTTCGGCCCGCGTCGGCATCGGGCTTTCGATCATGCTTTCCAGCATCTGGGTCGCCACGATCACCGGCTTGCCCGCGCGGCGGCACAATTGGATCAGCCGCTTCTGGATCGGGGGAACGGCGTGAACGGGCAGTTCAACGCCCAGATCACCGCGCGCCACCATGATCCCATCGGACGCCGCAAGGATCGCGTCAAACGCGTCCACGGCGGCAGGCTTTTCGATCTTCGACAGGATTGCCGCGCGCCCATGTGCCAGTTCGCGCGCTTCTTCAACATCGGCGGCGCGCTGCACGAAGCTCAGCGCCAGCCAGTCGACGCCCAGTTGGCAGGCGAACTCCAGATCGGCGCGGTCCTTGTCCGACAGTGCGGCCAAAGGCAGCACCACATCCGGCACATTCACCCCCTTGCGGTCCGAGATCGTGCCTCCGACCTCGACCACGCAGTTTGCGAAGTCTTTGCCGCAGTCCTTGACCTTCAGGCGCAGCTTGCCGTCATTGACCAACAGGGTCGAACCGGGCTTGAGCGCGGCAAAAATCTCGGGATGTGGCAGGCAGACCCGGTGGCTTTCACCCGGCGTTTCATTCAGGTCAAAGCGGAACTCCTGGCCTTCCTCGATATCCGCTGCCCCGGCCGAGAACACCCCACAGCGCAGCTTTGGCCCCTGCAAATCCGCCAGGATCGCAATCGGACGCTCCATATCCTTCTCAACACGCCGCACAAGCGCATGACGCTCGCGTTGTTCATCATGGGTGCCATGCGACATGTTCATACGGAAGACGTCCGCACCAGCCTCGAACAGCGCCCGAATCGTGTCGTAGTCGCTGGATGCCGGGCCAAGTGTGGCAACGATCTTTACGTTTCGGTGGCGTCTCACGGGGAACCTCTCGTTGTTATTGCTCTTTTTCGCGGGTTAATGGCTCTATGCCCGAAAATGTTAGCGCCGACAACTGGCGCTTGCCAAACGGCTCGCATAAACGGGTCTGGCAAACATGAATGACATACGCATGACATACCATCCCTATCATATCCTTGGCGAAGATCGACCCTCGCGATGGTTGATCACTTGCGACCACGCGACCAATACCGTACCGCCCTGTGTGGGCAACGGCGATCTGGGTGTCAGCCCCGAAGACATGGCCCGACACATTGCCTATGACGTTGGCGCGGCGGGCGTTTCGCGTCACTTGTCCGATCTTCTGGATGCCCCGGCGATCCTGTCCAACTTCTCGCGCCTGGTGATCGACCCCAACCGGGGCGAGGATGATCCGACGCTTGTGATGAAGCTGTATGACGGCACCGTCGTCCCGGCCAACCGCCACGTCGATCAGGCCGAACGCGACCGAAGGCTGAACGCGTTCCACCGCCCTTATCACCGCGCCATCGCGCAACTCGCCGCGCGGCAGGCCAACACAGTCATACTGGCCATGCATTCCTATACGCCGCAGCTTCAGGGGCGCGAAAAACGCCCGTGGCATATCGCCATCCTGCATGATCGCGACAGCCGGCTGGCCACCCCGTTGATTGCGCGGCTCAGGCAGGAAGCCGACCTGTGCGTGGGCGAGAACGAGCCCTATGGCGGGCATCTGGATGGGGACAGCATTGACCGCCACGCGGTGCTGACAGGGCGGGTCAACGCCCTTATCGAGATCCGTAACGACCTGATCGAAACCGAAGATCAGCAACGTGGCTGGGCCGAACGTCTGGCGCCGATCCTGACCGAAACACTGGCAAAAACCGGGTTGTGACCGCCACGATCCCAAAAGCGCGGCGCGGCGCTTGACCTTGCAAGGCGTGCCCCCACCTGTTGAAATGCCAACAACGACCGAAAGGACAGGCCATGGACAACCAAACCCGCATTGAAATCGAAGCCGCCGCGTTTCGTCGGCTGCAAAAGCACCTGATGGAAGACCGGCCCGAGGTTCAGAATATCGACATGATGAATCTGGCCGGGTTTTGCCGCAACTGCCTGTCGCGTTGGTATCAGGAGGCCGCGAACGCGCGCGGTATCGAGATGACGAAAGCCGAAGGGCGCGAGGCTTTCTACGGGATGCCCTATGACGACTGGAAAGAGAAATTCCAGACCGACGCCAGCGCCGAAAAGCAGGCCGCATTTGACGTGGCGTTCAAGGAAAATGTGCTGGGCGAGAAGGGCTGATGCGCCCATCCGACCAGTTGGCCGAGTTCACCCGCGAGGCCCTGGCCGCCGGCCGAAGCCGCGACGACATCCGCGCGGCGTTGGCACAGTCCGGCTGGGCAAAGAACGAGGTCGCCGAGGCGTTGGACGCCTGGGCCGACATCGACTTTCCCATACCCGTTCCCCGCCCGCGCCCCTATGTCTCGGCGCGCGAGGCGTTCTTCTATGGCATCATGTTCGTGGCACTGGCGATGACCGCGTGGCATCTGGTGGCACTGCTGCACAACCTGATCGATCATTGGATCACCGACCCGCTGGAAGAAAATGCGGGCCGCTATGTGCTGTCGTCGACCCGATGGTCGATTGCAGCACTGATCGTGTTTGCGCCGACCTTTCTGGTGCTGAACCGGCGGACCGTGAAGGCGACCAAGGTTGATCCGGGCAAACGCCGGTCGGGCGTGCGCAAATGGTTTGGCTATGTCACGCTGTTTCTGGCCTCGATCTCGCTTTTGGGCGATCTGATGGCGGTGATCTATGCGCTGCTCAGCGGCGAGCTGACCTTGCGGTTCATCCTGAAAGCCGTGGTGGTGGCCGGGGTTGCCGGTGCGATCTTCGCCTATTTCCGGCAGGAAGCGGACGAGGCGCGTGATGCAGCGTGACGCCATCACGCCTTTGCTGATCGGGACGGTCGTTCTTGCCGCGATCGCCGCGGGTCTGGCCATTACCGGCGGCCCCGGCAGCGCACGCGCCGAAAAGCGCGACATGGCCCGATTGGCCGACTTGCGCACCCTTGCGGCATTTGTCAGATGCGTGGCCCAGACCACGGGCCAAGTTCCCGAAACACTGACCCCGACCGAAGACTGCGGCACCGACCTGCCCCTGACCGACCGCACCAGCCAGTCGCCTTATCGCTATGAGGCGCTGTCCGAGACCTCGTTTCGACTGTGCGCCGCGTTCGAGCGCCCGGAGCTGATAACGGAATACGACATGGCCGGGGCCAGTTGGCAACCCGAACGGGGCTGCTTTGCCCTGTCCGAGCCATAGCCAAACCCCCATTCGGATGGGTTGGGCGCATTCAATGATGCAGAGCCAGTGCGATCAGACCGCCACTTTCCGGCTTTCGTCCAAATAGATTTCGCGCAGGCGCAAGGCCACCCGGCCCGGTTTGCCATCGCCCAGCACCTTGTCGTCGATCTGCACCACCGGCATTACGAAGGCCGAGGCCGAGGTAAAGAACGCCTCGTCCGCGTTCTGGGCTTCTTCGATGGTGAAACTGCGTTCCTCAACCTCCATCTGCGCCTCTTCGGCACAGCGCAGCACGGCGGCGCGGGTGATCCCGTGCAGGATGTCGTTTGACAGCGCACGGGTGATAATCTTGCCGTCCTTCACGATATAAACGTTGTTCGACGTGCCTTCGGTCACATAACCGTCTTCGACCATCCAGGCATCGTCAGCCCCCGCCGCCTTGGCCATCATCTTGCCCATCGAGGGATAAAGCAGTTGCACCGTCTTGATGTCGCGCCGCCCCCAGCGGATATCGTCGATGGAAATCACCTTCATCGGCTTCACAGTGTCCGCCAGACCCGGCTTTGACTGGGTGAACAACACAACAGTCGGCTTCACCTCGTCCGGATCAGGAAAGGCGAAATCCCGATCCGACGCGGCGCCACGCGAGATTTGCAGATAGATCAACCCCTCGTCGATGTCGTTCAAACGCACCAGTTCACGGTGAACTTCTAGCAGGTCATCCGTCGAGATCGGGTTTTCCATGCCCAGCTCGTCCAGCGACCGTTTCAACCGCTCGGCATGGCCGTCAAAGGCAATCAGCTTGCCATTCAAGACACTCGTCACCTCGTACACGGCATCGGCAAACAGGAAACCACGGTCAAAGATCGAGATTTTCGCCTCGGTCTCGGGCAAATACTCTCCGTTCACGTAAACGGTGCGGGTCATGTCGTCTCTCCTTGGTGTGACGCTGCGGGTGCGTTGACCCGCGCGACGTTTCCTGTTCTGGCTGTTGATACTCGGGTCCGTGAAAGATGCAAAAGGGAAATCAGATGCCGACTGCGACACAATCAGCCCTGATCATGCTGGCCGCGGGGATTGGTATCCCTGTGCTGGCGGCTTTGAATGCAGCCTTGGGGCAGCGGATGGGGTCGCCGGTTGCCGCCGGAGTGATCCTGTTTCTGGTGGCGCTGTTGACGACGTTGGTTGTGTTCCTTTTCTCTGGTGGCTCTGTGAAAGGTGCCATCGGGTCGCCGCCGCATTTGTTCTTTGCAGGCTGTCTGGTTGCCTTCTATGTCCTCACCATCACATGGGTTGCGCCCAGTTTCGGGGTTGGCAATGCGGTGTTCTTCGTCCTTCTGGGGCAACTCATCTCTGCCGCTGCCATCGACCATTTTGGCCTGTTCGGCGCGCAACCCAGCCCCTTGTCGTTCTGGCGTAGCGCCGGGATTGCGGTGATGGGGCTGGGCGTGTTCCTGACGCAAATTGCAGGGCGCACCTGACCCCTACCCCCATAAAGCCGCATCCGGCGGGTGAATGCCTTTTTTGTCATAAAACATGGGTGTTGGCCGATCTTCGGCCAGCAAAAGCGGGCCGTCCAGATCCGTGACCATGGCCCCTTGCGCAACAAGCGTGGCCGGCGCCATCGCAAGCGACGATCCCACCATGCAGCCCACCATGACCTTATAGCCTTCGGCCAGGGCCGCATCACGCAAGGCCAAGGCCTCGGTCAACCCGCCGGTCTTGTCGAGCTTGATGTTCACCACATCATATTTCCCGGTCAGCTTGGACAGGCTGGCGCGATCATGGCAGCTTTCATCGGCACACACCGGCACCGGGCGATCCATCCCGATCAGCGCCTCGTCTTCGCCAGCGGGCAAGGGCTGCTCCACCAAACTCACACCCAGACGCACCAGGTGCGGGGCAAGGTCGGCATAAACCTCAGCCGACCAGCCTTCGTTGGCGTCGATGATGATCCGGGCATCGGGGGCTCCCGCGCGCACGGCTTCAAGCCGCGGCATGTCGTCGGGCGTGCCCAGCTTGATTTTCAGAAGCGGGCGATGGGCATGTTTTGCCGCCTGTGCCTGCATCTGGGCGGGTTCCGCCAGTGACAAGGTGTAAGCGGTGACCTCTGGTCCGGGGGCGGGCAATCCGGCCATCTCCCACACCCGTTTGCCCAAACGCTTTGCGTCCAGATCCCAAAGGGCGCAATCCACCGCGTTGCGCGCAGCCCCGGCGGGCAACAGGTCATACAGCGCCTGCCGGATCAGATCAGCGGGCAGGCCCATGATCTGATCCGTAACGCTGTCCAGCGTTTCACCATAGCGCGCATAGGGCACGCATTCGCCCCACCCTTGATGGTCGCCATCCTGCACGCGCACTGTCAGCACCTTCGCTTCGGTCCGTGATCCGCGCGAGATGGTGAACACCTCGGCCAGTTTGAAAACGTCCGCTGTGACTGAGATTTTCATACCCGCCCCCTTTTCGTATTGGTTCAGAAGCCTAGACCGCCGCCAGCGCATCAACCAGCTTTTCCGCGCCGAAGCGGAACGGATCAGTGGCGGGAAGGTTCATCTTTCCCTCAAGTTCAGCCAGATAGGCGGCGGCGTCAGCCTCGCTCATATGCTGCGTGTTGACCGAGATGCCGACGACCTGACAGGCGGGGTTCACCACCCGGGCCATGGTCAGGGCAACGTCGCGCAATTCTTCCAAAGTCGGCAGTTTGTAATCCGGCAAACCGCGCATATGCTCGCGCGTCGGTTCGTGACACAGGATCAGCGCATCGGGCTGACCGCCATGGATCAGTGCCATGGTCACCCCGGAATACGAG
This sequence comes from Aliiroseovarius sp. S2029, assembly GCF_023195575.1. Taxonomy (NCBI): domain Bacteria; kingdom Pseudomonadati; phylum Pseudomonadota; class Alphaproteobacteria; order Rhodobacterales; family Paracoccaceae; genus Aliiroseovarius; species Aliiroseovarius sp. S2029. The sequence continues at coordinate 4,624 of NZ_JALPQE010000002.1, read as the reverse complement.
GCGTGGAACAGCGATCCCTGCCCCTCGATCAGATCCCAGTGATCCGGGTCGTTGTCAGGCGAGATATATTCGACGGACCCGGCCATGAAATCCGCAACCACCGCATCCAGCGGCGCGCCGTCGCCGGTGATCAGGATGCCGGTCTGCCCTGTTGCGCGAAACGAGCAGTTCATGCCGCGTGCGCGCATTTCCTTGTCCATGGCCAGCGCCGTGTACATCTTGCCGACCGAACAATCGGTGCCGACCGCCAGACACCGTTTGCCGGTGCGCTTCACGCCGTTGGCGATGGGATATTTGACTTCGGGCAGGCGCACATCGTGCAACGCGCGACCGGTGGCTTCGGCGACGGCGGCCAGGTCGGGTTCGTCGCGCAGAAGATTGTGCAGACCCGAAGCTAGATCAAACCCTTCTTCCAGCGCCATGACCAAAACCTTCTTCCACGCCTGCGAAATCACACCGCCACGGTTTGCGACACCGATCACCAGCGTCTTGGCCCCCGCCGCCCTGGCTTCGCGCAGGGTCATATCCGTCAGGCCCAGATCGGCCTTGCAACCCTCCATCCGGTATTGGCCCACAGCGTTTTCCGGACGCCAGTCCTTGATGCCTTGTGCAACTTTCACCGCCAGCTGGTCGGGCGCATCGCCCAGAAACAGAAGATATGGTGTCTTGATCATGATCGCGCCCTCAACAAGATTCAACGATGGGATAATCGACGAGGATCACTTCAAATTTCTTGCAAAATTGGCGAGGTAGAATTCAATTTTCGAATATTCTTCTTTCTCTTACACTATCCATAGGAATTTCTTTCCCGCGATGCAGCCAATCCTTCACCTTCTTGCATTGCTGCACCGCAGGGCGCGTTGATTCTGCAACTGCAAAATGACCTTGCGAAGCGCGCGGTAATTTAATAACGGTTGCGGTCAAGAAATCGCAACTTCATTACCGAAAGGCGACCTATGTCCTTCCGCATCCAACCTGCCGCCCCTGCACGTCCCAACCGCTGCCAGTTGTTCGGCCCGGCCTCGAATACCAAATTGTTTGCAAAAATGGCCACATCTGCCGCTGATGTGATCAATATCGACCTTGAAGACAGCGTGGCTCCCTCGGACAAGGACACGGCGCGTGCCAACGCGATCGAGGCGATCAACACCGTCGACTGGGGCAACAAGTATCTGTCTGTGCGGATCAACGGGCTGGACACGCCCTATTGGTATCGCGATGTGGTGGACCTGCTGGAGCAGGCAGGCGACCGTTTGGACCAGATCATGATCCCGAAAGTGGGCTGCGCCGAAGACATCTACGCCGTGGATGCACTGGTCACGGCCATCGAACGCGCGAAAGGCCGCAGCAAGCCCATCAGCTTCGAGGTCATCATCGAAAGCGCCGCCGGCATCGCGCATGTGGAAGCCATCGCAGCCGCATCACCCCGCCTGCAAGCCATGTCGCTGGGCGCGGCTGATTTTGCGGCCTCGATGGGGATGCAGACCACCGGGATCGGTGGCACGCAGGAAAATTATTATATGCTGCGCGAGGGTGAAAAGCACTGGTCCGACCCTTGGCATTGGGCACAAGCCGCCATCGTCGCCGCCTGCCGAACCCATGGCATTCTGCCGGTCGATGGTCCGTTCGGTGACTTTTCGGATGACGAGGGATACATCGCGCAGGCCAAACGCTCGGCCACATTGGGGATGGTTGGCAAATGGGCCATCCATCCGAAACAAATCGCATTGGCGAACGAGGTGTTCACACCTTCAGCCGAAGCCGTGTCCGAAGCGCGCGAGATTCTGGCCGCGATGGAAGACGCCAAGGCCAAAGGCGAAGGGGCGACAGTGTACAAAGGCCGCTTGGTGGACATCGCGTCCATCAAACAGGCCGAAGTCATCGTGGCACAGGCTGAACTGATCGCGAACAGCTAGGCGCAAGCAGCCCATCAAGCCAGCGGCATACACAGATCAGTCAGCAGATCCTCGGGCGGTGTGTCTCGCGGGTCGTTCAGATAAACTTCGTAACAGGGGGCGTCGGCGGGAGTTTCCCCGGATGTGGGCAACCACCCGCCATACAGCGCGTCATAGCCGGATTTCAGCGTCGCATAGGGCCCTTTGTAGGTCATCACGGCAGTCCGCCCGCCTTTGATCTCGACGCTGTTAAACCCTTCGGGGATGTCGTCCCCCCGCCATTCCGCCCCGGCGAAGCTGCGCAGGTCTTCCTCGGCCACCGCTTCTGCATCGTCATAGTAAACGCCGATCATCGGGCCACATTTTCCCCAAAGATCGCGCGACCCGATCATGGCAGCGGCCGTTTCGAACTTTTCGCCGATCAACATATAGGCTACCTTTGTGCGGCAAGCCGATCACGCGGCGGGCAGGGTTGTCGCGAATTTCAACGGGATGCATCTTCAATCCTCCTCTTCGTTGCAAAAGCGCCGGGGCATCCAGCCGACCGGCTTGACGAAACGCCATCGGGGTCATGCCATAAGAGGCGCGAAAGGCCTGCACAAAGCTGCGGGGATTGGGATAGCCGCATTCCTGCGCGATCTCATCCACCGACGTGTCCTCTCGCACCAATCGTCCCGCCGCGCGATGCAGTCGCATCCGGCGAACCACCTGCGCGCAGGTCTCGCCTGTCATCGCGTGAAAGACCCGGTGCCAGTGAAACCGTGACATGGCAGCAACTTCGGCCAACCGATCCAGCGACAGATCCCCATCGGGATTGTCGTGAACATAGGTCAGCACGCGCAGCAGCCGATCTTCGTAACGCATGACTTGTCCTTCCAGTTTCGTCTGAAATCTGCTTAATCCGAACCACACGCATAAATCTTGCCGATTTGCACGCCTGTTGAAACGGGCAACAGTTGTATTGCCGCCCCGCAAGCGGCATATAGTCAGGAACATTGTGCAACCGGGCTGATCCATGACCAACTATCTTGAGTTCGAAAAACCGCTGGCAGAAATCGAAGGCAAGGCCGAGGAACTGCGCGCCCTTGCCCGCTCAAACGAAGAGATGGATGTGGAAGGCGAAGCCAAGGCCCTGGACGCCAAAGCCGTGACTCTTTTGAAAGACCTGTACAAAGACCTTACGCCCTGGCGCAAATGTCTGGTTGCGCGCCACCCCGACCGGCCCCATTGCAAGGACTATATCGAGGCGCTGTTTACCGAATACACGCCACTTGCCGGCGACCGGAATTTCGCCGATGACCACGCCGTGATGGGCGGCCTGGCGCGACTGGGCGACATCCCCGTCGTCGTCATGGGGCAGGAAAAGGGCAATGACACGAAATCGCGGATCGAACGCAATTTCGGCATGGCGCGGCCCGAAGGCTATCGAAAGGCGATCCGGCTGATGGACCTGGCCGACCGGTTCGGCCTGCCGATTGTGATGCTTGTGGACACGCCCGGTGCTTATCCCGGCAAAGGGGCGGAAGAACGCGGCCAGTCCGAGGCCATTGCCCGGTCGACTGAACGCAGCCTGAATGTCAAATCGCCCGTAATCTCGGTGATCATCGGCGAAGGCGGATCAGGCGGGGCCGTGGCGCTGGCCACTGCCAACACGGTGATGATGCTGGAACATTCGATCTATTCGGTGATCAGCCCGGAAGGCTGTGCCTCGATCCTGTGGAAAGATGCCGAAAAGATGCGCGAGGCCGCCGAGGCTCTGCGCCTGACGGCCCAGGATCTGAAGCAGTTGGGCGTGATCGACCAGATCATCCCCGAACCTTTGGGCGGCGCCCAACGCGGACGCCGCGAGGCGATTGCCGCCGTCGGCAAAGCCATCGAAGCCGAACTGAAGGCGCTCAAGAAACGTCACAAGGGCGACGCCCTGATGAAGGAACGCCGCGAGAAATTCCTGAAAATGGGCTCCAAAGGTCTGGCGGCCTAAACCACAAAGGGGTCTCTGTTGGACTGGATAGCGTTCCTGGCCGAAGTCGAAGGCAACACCAATCATCTGGCTAGGGATATTCCTGAAACGATGAAAGGCTTTGCCCGGATGGGCGCGGCTGCCAAAACCAATGGGGCGCTCAGCGAAAAGACCAAGGAATTCATCGCACTAGGCATCGCCATCTCGACCCGCTGCGACAGTTGCATCGGCTTTCACGTGCGATCTCTGGTTCGTCTGGGTGCAACATTGGACGAATTGAACGAGGCGCTCGCGATGGCGTCCTATATGGGCGGTGGCCCGGCGATCGCTTACAGCGCCAAGGCACGCGAAGCGTTCGAGCAGTTCAGCGCGGGCTGAACATGGCACACCAGCGCATCCCGAAGGATAAAATGTATCCAGATTTTCCAAATGCTCGCGCCCCATAATCTATGGACTGAACGACCTGATCCGACAGAACGGACAATCGAAAAGGGTTACTCCATATCGTTTGGGCATTCTAATTCAGTGCGGTTTGATAGAGAGATCCAACCGTTGGAGGCGCCATACGTTGTTCATCGGATCCATGTCCGCAATCTGGCAAACGCACACATCATAACATTCCGCAGACATTTTGATCTTTGTTTGGGGGAGTGGGTTGTTTTTTTGAGTATTTGAACGCAGAACCGCCGCCGGCATTTCTGCTCGGCGGCGGTTTTTTTAATTTTAATCGTATTGAGAGAATTGAGCTGCTTACTAGGTTTGGCGGTGA
>NZ_JALPQE010000029.1:0-420 GCF_023195575.1 Aliiroseovarius sp. S2029 | reverse complement strand
CGATTCTTGAACGATTGTTCGCTCAACCTCATCGTTGATCAACTGTTCGAGAAGTTCCAGGGCAGCCGGAACTGCCTTACCTTTGTTGCTCAAGAGATCGCTGGGGTTCATCTGTGCGTTAACCAGATTGTAACCTTCACTGGCGAGCCTGTCGAAGAACGTTATCAGGCTGTCATCACTAGCCAAGACTTCACCCAACTTCGATCCGCATGAGATTTCGATGCTTCTGTCATCAGTTCGTTTTACGGACTGCGTGTAGCCGGGTTGAAACAATGCCACTGGACGATCAAGAAAGATCGCATCAAAAATGGCACCCGAGTAATCAGACAATACGATATCGGCCCCTGATATGTGATCAAGAGTATCCGTATAGCCATCCAAAAGCGTGATGCGCGGATTGTCTTTTAAGCGCTCTATGAC
>NZ_JALPQE010000028.1:0-420 GCF_023195575.1 Aliiroseovarius sp. S2029 | reverse complement strand
GTCATAGAGCGCTTAAAAGACAATCCGCGCATCACGCTTTTGGATGGCTATACGGATACTCTTGATCACATATCAGGGGCCGATATCGTATTGTCCGATTATTCGGGTGCCATTTTTGATGCGATCTTTCTTGATCGTCCAGTGGCATTGTTTCAACCCGGCTACACGCAGTCCGTAAAACGAACTGATGATAGAAGCATCGAAATCTCATGCGGATCGAAGTTGGGTGAAGTCTTGGATAGTGATGACAGCCTGATAACGTTCTTCGACAGGCTCGCCAGTGAAGGGTACAATCTGGTTAACGCACACATGAACCCCAGCGATTTCTTGAGCAACAAAGGTAAGGCAGTTCCGGCTGCCCTGGAACTTCTCGAACAGTTGATCAACGATGAGGTTGAGCGAACAATCGTTCAAGAATCG
>NZ_JALPQE010000027.1:0-435 GCF_023195575.1 Aliiroseovarius sp. S2029 | reverse complement strand
TGGACTGGGTTGCCATGGCATGTGATCAGCCGCATGAGATTGACGCGCAGACCTTCAGCCGGGCAGCCGACCTGGTGGAGCATTACGCGCTTCCGATGGCGCGTCGCGCCTATGCGGACGCGTCTGTCTCCAAGGTGGAACGGGCCGCCATGCGCCTGGTCGAGATCATCCGTGAGCACGCCTGGCAGCGCTTTACATCGCGCGACGTTCTGCGCCTGGATCGCGCAGGGCTTGGCACCGCTGCCGAGGTGAACCCCGTCTTGCAAGCGCTTGAAGAGAATCATCTTTTGCGCGGTGTTGAGGTGCAGAAAAACCCACGTGGCGGGCGACCCTCGCGGGCCTTCCTGGTCAATCCGGCGGTGTTCAACGGCTGAGCCCTGTTCGGGCGTGTTGCATCAACACCCGCCCTGACAGAACTGACTTAACTGACAAAAC
>NZ_JALPQE010000026.1:0-468 GCF_023195575.1 Aliiroseovarius sp. S2029 | reverse complement strand
TATTCGGTCAACAGTTCGCGGACTTCCATTTCCACCAGCTCAAGCAGCTCTTCGTCGTCAACCTGATCGACCTTGTTCATGAACACGACCATGGTCGGGATACCGACCTGGCGGCCCAGAAGGATGTGCTCGCGGGTCTGCGGCATGGGGCCGTCAGCGGCGTTCACAACCAGGATCGCGCCGTCCATCTGCGCCGCACCGGTGATCATGTTCTTCACATAGTCCGCGTGGCCGGGGCAGTCGACGTGGGCATAGTGACGCGCGTCGGTTTCATATTCCACATGCGCGGTCGAGATCGTGATCCCGCGCGCTTTCTCTTCCGGTGCGCCGTCAATCTGGTCATACGCCTGGAAATCACCGAAATACTTGGTGATCGCAGCGGTCAGCGTCGTCTTGCCGTGGTCAACGTGGCCAATCGTGCCGATGTTGACGTGCGGTTTGGAGCGTTCAAACTTTTCCTTAGCCATG
>NZ_JALPQE010000025.1:0-539 GCF_023195575.1 Aliiroseovarius sp. S2029 | reverse complement strand
ACCATGGTCGTGTTCATGAACAAGGTCGATCAGGTTGACGACGAAGAGCTGCTTGAGCTGGTGGAAATGGAAGTCCGCGAACTGTTGACCGAATACGGCTATCCGGGCGACGACATTCCGATCATCGCAGGGTCGGCCCTGGCCGCTCTGGAAGGCCGTGACGCCAATATCGGCGAAGACAAGATCCGCGAGCTGATGGCGGCTGTGGACGAGTTCATCCCGACGCCGGCCCGTCCGGTTGACGGTGCGTTCCTGTTGCCGATCGAAGACGTGTTCTCGATCTCTGGCCGTGGCACGGTTGTCACGGGGCGTGTTGAGCGTGGCGTGATCAACGTGGGCGACGAGATCGAGATTGTCGGCATCAAGGACACGCAGAAAACCACCTGCACGGGCGTTGAAATGTTCCGCAAACTGCTGGATCGCGGTGAAGCCGGCGACAACGTGGGCGTCCTGCTGCGCGGCATCGACCGCGAGAAGGTCGAGCGTGGTCAGGTTCTGTGCAAGCCGGGGTCGGTGACCCCGCACACGAAGTTCGAAGC
>NZ_JALPQE010000024.1:0-539 GCF_023195575.1 Aliiroseovarius sp. S2029 | reverse complement strand
GCTTCGAACTTCGTGTGCGGGGTCACCGACCCCGGCTTGCACAGAACCTGACCACGCTCGACCTTCTCGCGGTCGATGCCGCGCAGCAGGACGCCAACGTTGTCACCGGCTTCACCGCGATCCAGCAGTTTGCGGAACATTTCAACGCCCGTGCAGGTGGTTTTCTGCGTGTCCTTGATGCCGACGATCTCGATCTCGTCGCCCACGTTGATCACGCCACGCTCAACACGCCCCGTGACAACCGTGCCACGGCCAGAGATCGAGAACACGTCCTCGATCGGCAGCAGGAACGCACCGTCAACCGGACGGGCCGGCGTCGGGATGAACTCGTCCACAGCCGCCATCAGCTCGCGGATCTTGTCTTCGCCGATATTGGCATCACGGCCTTCCAGAGCCGCCAGGGCCGACCCTGCGATGATCGGAATGTCGTCGCCCGGATAACCATATTCGGTCAACAGTTCGCGGACTTCCATTTCCACCAGCTCAAGCAGCTCTTCGTCGTCAACCTGATCGACCTTGTTCATGAACACGACCATGGT
>NZ_JALPQE010000023.1:0-585 GCF_023195575.1 Aliiroseovarius sp. S2029 | reverse complement strand
CTTGATCGGCTTGGGGAATGTCCCCTCGGCCATCATCGCGTAAAGCGTCGAGCGTGACAGCCCGACCAATTGTTCCACATCCGGGCGTCGATAGATTTTGTTCTGCGTCATATGTGACCGCCTCCCATTTGCCCCAGGTCGATCCTGTTTTGACCTGGGCCTCTTTGGGCAGTATGGAGAGGTCAGGGAGTGCCGTGTTGCGCGTCCTGAAGTCTCGTCGGTTCCGGTGTTGCAGCACCGGTTCCGACACGCGACGGCAACTGCCCATTAGCGCCGCGTGAGACCCAATTAGGGTCGCAAATTACGCGCGTCAAATGACCCTACAGAGGGTCGTAATTATTTAATTATGATATATAGTTGTCAGGCTTTCGGGGGGATTACATATACGTAGGCGAAAAACAATTTGAAAAACCGCCAAAAAAGTTTCCTTTTGGCCCGCGCGCGCTCAATTTGAGGGGCTCGATTGGCCGTTCAGCACCGCTGACCAGTCTTCAAGCATGGCGCGACGGCGACTCAGCATATCTGTCCGGCGATAGGCGCGCTCTACCTCGCTGCCGACCGTATGCGCCAGCGCGAGCTCGGCCA
>NZ_JALPQE010000022.1:0-656 GCF_023195575.1 Aliiroseovarius sp. S2029 | reverse complement strand
TCTATCGACGCCCGGATGTGGAACAATTGGTCGGGCTGTCACGCTCGACGCTTTACGCGATGATGGCCGAGGGGACATTCCCCAAGCCGATCAAGTTGGGCAAGCGTGCTGTCGGCTGGCGAGCCATCGACATTGAAGCGTGGTTTGAAGCGCGCAGCCTGGGCGGGGTGTTCCAATGAACATGCACAATTGCAGTTTTGTACACTCCGCCAATCTTAGCGTTCGCGAAACCTCGGACAACTACCGCGCCGAGCTGTTCCGCAAGGGGCATTATCGGGTCATCGTCTGTCGCCACGGTCTGCAATGGGTCTTGCAAAAGCAGCGCCGCAAAATATCCGTGTTGGGGGCAGCTTGGCGCAATATTGGCTACTGCACCACCAAAGAGGCCCTGATCCGGCTTCAACAGGCGTATAACGCCCCTCAGCATCCATTCATGGACGCCTTGCCCGCACGGTTTGCCTGCGAGGTGCGGCAATGATCCTGGCCGAACACATTACCCGCACGCTTGGAGGAACCTGGCGCGGACAAAACGGGCTTGCCTATTGTCCCGCCCATGAAGATCGGTCGCCCAGTCTAAGCCTGGGCGTGGGGGTCGATGGTCGTATATTGGTGCATTGCCATGCGGGCTGCTCTTATGGGGCCGTGATGGACGCGCT
>NZ_JALPQE010000021.1:0-656 GCF_023195575.1 Aliiroseovarius sp. S2029 | reverse complement strand
TCTATCGACGCCCGGATGTGGAACAATTGGTCGGGCTGTCACGCTCGACGCTTTACGCGATGATGGCCGAGGGGACATTCCCCAAGCCGATCAAGCTGGGCAAGCGCGCGGTGGGCTGGCGGGCCATCGACATTGAGGCTTGGTTTGAAGCGCGTAGCCTGGGCGAGGTGTTTCAATGAACATGCACAATTGCACAGTGTCGCGCTCCGTTGATCTGAGCGTCCGCGAAACATCCGATAACTACCGGTCCGAGCTATTCCGCATGGGGCAGTATCGGGTCATCGTCTGTCGTCACGGGCTGCAATGGGTCTTGCAAAAGCAGCGCTTCAAAACATCCGTGTTGGGGGCGGCTTGGCGCAATATTGGCTACTACACCACCAAAACAGCGCTGATCCGGCTTCAACACGCTCACAACGCCCCTCAGCATCCATTCATGGACGCTTTACCCGAGCGGTTTCCCTGCGAGGTGACGCGATGATCCTGGCTGAACACATCACCCGCACACTTGGCGGAACTTGGCGCGGTCAAAGCGGGCTTGCCTGTTGTCCCGCCCATGAAGACCGGTCGCCCAGTCTAAGCCTGGGCGTGGGGGTCGATGGTCGTATATTGGTGCATTGCCATGCGGGCTGCTCTTATGGGGCCGTGATGGACGCGCT
>NZ_JALPQE010000020.1:0-1053 GCF_023195575.1 Aliiroseovarius sp. S2029 | reverse complement strand
TCCATACCAAGCGTCTGAGCAAGCGCAGGGATGCGTTGCAGTGGAACACGTGTCACCCCTTGCTTCATCATTGACAGAACGTTTGGATGGTTGAACCCTACCCGGTCGGCAATTTCGCGTTGGGTAAGGCCTGATGCGTCGATCGCGTCAGAAAGATTGTTGGCTGTAGGACTATAAGGCATGACTGCTCTCCTCAAGACATTGTCGTTTCGATGTCTTGTGTTAGCGAGCGAATTCACGTCCTTGCGATGTAGTTAATCCGCCGCATGATCAAACCATCCAGATACTCCAATTGCCCAGATCGCCGACCACAAGATCACACGCCTCGAAGAGCTCCTCCCTTGGCGTTACGCTGCTCAGGCAGCGTAACAGGCACCGTCCAAGCGCAAAAGGGCGGGTTCAACGGACGGGCACTACTTATTCGCTAGACCACACGTTCAATCGTTGATAGATGAATTCATTCCCGCTTAAGCTGATCTAATTGTAACGGAAAAAACATGCGTCGCAATCTGGACGATATACGAGTCGGTTTCGTTATCTCTCACCCCTTTCACTATCTGATTTACCAGCCTCTGATACGGGCAATCAAAAACCCTTTAGTCGTTGTAGAAACAAGAAAAAGCACACCTTTTGGTTTCTCTCGGGATTTCTTCGATTCACTTGATTGTCCACATGTTGTGGTTGATGAGTCGAATCTGAGCGCAGTCGATCAGCAGGTTGACGTCATTTTCGTCATGACGCCAAAGCACTTGAACGCAAGGTTCCGACATGCACGCACCGTCGTCGTGCAATATGGCATGGCGAAAGAGTACTACAACTATGGACTGTGGCGCACGAGCGCCGATCTCAACATGATGTATGGTCCATACTCTACCAAGATGGTGGAGGGACACGCGGTCGCGCGTTCCGTCGGCAATCTCAGGCTCGATGGCTACACGCCCTCAAAAACAGGTGGTGGGGGTTTGCTGTATTTGCCAACTTATGGCGAACTTTCCACGCTTGAACGGTTTGCGGGTTTGCTGCCTCAGCTCAACTCGGCAATTCCGATTTCGA